>JBILUV010000414.1:0-2735 GCA_044370825.1 Burkholderiales bacterium
GAACCGGAGCGTCATGCGGTCGCTCTCGCCGATGGCCAGGTACTTGTCGCGGTCGGTCGCGCCCAGGGCCAGATTCGGCGGCAGCGTCCACACGCCGCGCGGATGGTCGCGGGTGTCGCGCGGATTGGCGTTGACCTCCGAGCGCTCCGCCAGGCGGAAGCCGGCGCGCTGCGCCGCCTCGATGACGTACTCCTCGGTCATGTAGCCGGTGCGCACCTGATCCTCGAAGGCGGTGCCGGGACGGGCGCGGTGCTCCTCCACGCCGAGCACGCCGCCCGGCCTGAGCAGGGCGTGGAAGGCCTGGAACATGGCGTCGGCATTGCCCGACTTGGCCCAGTTGTGGACGTTGCGGAAGGTCAGCACCATGTCGACGCTGCCCCTGGGGGCGGCCTCGGTCACCTGGGGCGCGAGGATCTCGCTGGGCACCACCTTGCCGAACAGGTCCGGCCGTGCCGCCATGCGCGCCAGGAACGCCTGGTCGCGGGTCTTGAGCACCGCCGGGGTGGACTCCAGGCTCACCGCCGTGCGCGCCGCGTACAACCGTCCCTTGTCGCGCAGCACCGGCGCGAGCACGTCGGTGTACCAGCCGGCCGAGGGCCAGATCTCGACCACCGTCATGTCGGGGCGCAGACCGAAGAACAGCAGCGTTTCCTTCGGGTGGCGGTGCACGTCCCGGACGCGGTGCTCGGCCGGACGATGATCCCCGGCGATGGCGCGGTCGAGCAGCGCCGCCACGTCCTCGGCCTGCGCGGACGCGGCACCGAAGGCCAGCAGCGCAATGGATAGCAGGGAGAAAATTCGTTTCATGGTAGGCACTCCAGGGTGTCGGGCGGCGGAGACGCCCGCGCGGACCGGCCAGACTCGACCCGCAATCGATGATGATCGAGTCTAGCGAGCGACCATGGGACTGTCACGCAACCCGCCGCGCCGGACCCGAACGCCGCCCCGCCCACACTGCCGGCACATGCCCCGCGGGCGCGCGCACGCCCGCCCGCCGGCCACGCCCGGAACCGGGGCAAGCCCGGGCTACAATCCGCCCATGCACGCCACGCTTCCCGTCCAGCCCGGCCCGGCCATCCCCGTCACCGTTCTCACCGGCTTCCTGGGCAGCGGCAAGACCACCCTGCTCAACCGCCTGCTGTCGGAGGCGCACGGCCACCGCCTCGCGGTGATCGAGAACGAGTTCGGCGAGGTCGACGTCGACAGCCGCATCCTGCTGCGCGAGGCGCGCGAGGAGATCGTCCAGACCGCCAACGGCTGCCTGTGCTGCACGGTCCGTGGCGACCTCAGGCGTGGCCTGGTGAGCCTGCACCAGCGGCGCGAGGCCGGCGAACTGCACTTCGACCGCGTGGTGATCGAGACCACCGGCCTGGCGCAACCCGCGCCGGTGGTGCAGACCCTGCTCACCGACGACTGGCTGGCACAGCGCTACCGGCTCGATGGCGTGGTCACCCTGGTCGACGGCGTCCACGGCACCGCGCAGCTGCAGCGCCACCGGGAAGCCCAGGAACAGGTGGGATTCGCCGACCGGCTGGTCATCACCAAGCCCGATCTGGCCGATGCGCAGACGCTCGCGGCGCTGACCGACCACCTGCGCGACATGAACCCGCGGGCGCCGATCCGGGTGGCCGAGCAGGGGGATGCGCCGGTCGACTGGGTGCTGGACGTCGGCGGTTTCGATGTCTCCTCGGTGCTCGACCTGCACCCGGGTTTCCCACGCTACGCCCGGCCTGGCGACCACAGCGCCGGGGTCGAGTCCTGGGTCCACCGCACCGACCGCCCGTTCGACCAGGATCGCCTCGAACTCTTCCTGGAGACGCTGCTGGAGTGGTACGGCGCCGATCTGCTGCGCTACAAGGGTATCCTGGCGCTGGAGGGCGAGCCCTGCCGCTGGATCTTCCAGGGCGTGCACCGGCAGCGTGCGCTGACGCCGGGCGACGCCTGGGCCGCCGATGAACCCCGCGACAGCGCGCTGGTCTTCATCGGCATCCGACTGCCGCGCGAGGTGCTCGCCGGCGGCCTGGACCTGTGCATCGCCGACGCGGCCCCGGCATGAACGCCAACCGCCCCGGGCAGGCACGACGAGGACAACACCCCCCATGCCGATGATCGTCTACGACCTCGCCTGCGACGCCGGGCACCGCTTCGAGGCCTGGTTTGCCTCCGCCGAGGACTTCGAACGCCAGTCCGGCACGCCCCTGCTGACCTGCCCGTCCTGCGGCAGCGGTGCCGTGCGCCGCGTCCCCTCGGCGGTGCGCACCGCAAAACACGGGCGCGACGAAGGCCCGCCACCGACGCCAGCCGACCACGACCACGGGCATGTCGCTGCCTTCCCGGAACGCCAGAACGTGATGCAGGCGTTGCGCAAGCTCAGGGCCCAGGCCGAGAACGTCGGCCCGCGCTTCCCCGAGGAGGCACGGCGCATCCACTACGGCGAGACGGCGCGCCGCACCATCCGCGGCCAGGCTTCGCCGGAGGAGACCGAGGCCCTGCGCGAAGAGGGCATCGAGGTGCTGAGCCTGCCGATGCTGCCGCCCGACGACGTGCACTGACCCCGCCGCCGCCCTCCCCAGCCCCGGAAACCTGGCCTGCCCGCCAGGTTTTTTTTCGTCTTTTCAGAGGCCTGCCGATTCATTCACGGCAGGGGCTTGCCACGCACGCCAGGGCTGTACAAGAATACAGCTGTATACGTAAACAGGTATTTCATGGACCGTACTTCCTTCTTCTGCGTCACG
>JBILUV010000006.1:0-32634 GCA_044370825.1 Burkholderiales bacterium
CGCTCGGCTCGCTCGCCTTCCTGGTGATCATTCACAAGCTCGAGTACTTTGTGAACGCCCGCATCGTCGGGTCGCAGATTAAGGCACGCGCCTGGGAACTGCTCACCGCGATGCTCGCCATGGAAGCCGCTTTCGGCATTGCAGGCCTGATAGCCGCCCCCATCTACTACGCCTACCTGAAGCTGGAACTGGCCAACCGCGGCCTGATCTGATCAGGCTGATGGTCATGGGCGCGCATGCGGGCCGTATCCGCCAGCGGATGCTGAACGTGTCCGTCGGACGTGTGAGCGCGTGTCTCTCGCGGCGCGCACCGCACCGACCCGATGAATGCGCGCGCAACAGACTGGATCGACCCCGGGGGGGCGATTCGCAACGGAGCAGCAGCCATGATGAAAGTCGCCATCGTCCCCGTCACCCCGTTCGAGCAGAACTGCTCAGTGCTGGTGTGCGAGACGACGGGCAAGGCCGCGATCGTCGATCCCGGGGGTGACCTCGACCGCATCGTCGGCGCCCTGGACAATCTCGGTGCCACTGCCGAGAAGATCTTCCTCACCCACGGTCACATCGACCACTGCGGCGGCACAGCGGAACTGGCGGTGCGCCTGTCCATTCCGGTCGAAGGCCCGCAGCGCGAGGACGCCTTCTGGATCGATCAGCTGCCAGAGCAGGGCCGGATGTTCGGCTTCCCGCGCCTGTCGGCCTTCGTGCCGGACCGCTGGCTGGAGGATGGCGACACCGTACGCTTCGGCGAGCAGGCGCTGGAGGTGCGCTACTGCCCGGGCCACACGCCGGGCCACGTGGTGTTCTTCCACCGCGAGGCGCGGCTTGCCTTCGTCGGCGACGTGCTGTTCCAGGGTTCCATCGGTCGCACCGACTTCCCGCGCGGCGATCTGGACACCCTGCTCGGGTCGATCACCGCGCGCCTCTGGCCCTTGGGGGATGACGTGACCTTCGTGCCTGGCCACGGGCCGACGTCGACCTTCGGCGAGGAGCGCCGCTCCAACCCCTATGTCTCCGATCAGGCCCTGCGCCGCCGCGGCTGATTTCCGCGCAGCCGCTCAACCCATCAGCGGACCATGTCCATGATGCTTCCAAGCCTCGACCAGCTGCGCCAGTCGGCCGCGGTGGTGTACCGCGGCATGCCGCCGACGCCGCAATACGCGTGGCCGCTGCTCGCCTCCGCACTCGGCACAACCGTCTGGGTCAAGCACGAGAACCACACGCCGGTGGGTGCCTTCAAGGTACGCGGCGGTTTGACATATTTCCACGAATTGATCTCGTCTGGTCAGCCGCTGGCGGGGATCGTCAGCGCGACCCGTGGTAACCACGGCCAGTCTCTCGCCTTCGCGGCGCGCAACCACGGCATGCCCGTCACCATCGTCGTGCCACGCGGCAACAGCCGCGAGAAAAACGCGGCCATGCAGGCCCTCGGCGCCCGGCTCGTGGAGCACGGCGAGGATTTCCAGGCGGCGCGCGAGCACGCCACGGCAATGGCGGCGGAACACGGCCTGCACATGGTCCCGTCCTTCCATCCCGCCCTGGTCCGCGGCGTCGCCAGTTACTCCCTCGAATTGCTGGAAGCCGTCCCCGATCTGGACGTGCTGTACGTGCCGATCGGCCTGGGTTCGGGCATCGTCGGCGCGGTGGCGGCGCGTGAGGCCCTGGGCAGGTCCACCGAGATCGTGGGTGTCTGCTCGGCGCACGCGCCGGCCTACGCACGGTCGTTCGAGCAGCGCCGTCCGGTGGAGGCGCCGGTCACCACCCGCATCGCCGACGGGCTCGCCTGCCGCGTGCCCGAGGTCGCGGCGCTGGACGTCATCCAGTCGCACGTCGCCCGCATCGTCGAGGTCAGCGACGACGAGGTGGTAGAGGCGATGCGGCTGCTCTTCTGCGCCACCCACAATGTCGCCGAGGGCGCCGGTGCGGCGGCACTGGCGGCCGCGCTGCAGGAGCGCGCGAGCTTCGCCGGCCGGCAGGTCGGCGTCATTCTGTGCGGCGGCAACGTGGACCGGGCGCTGTTCGCCAGCGTGCTCGCTGCGTAGCTTTACGCTCCCGAGAGATCGAACGAGGAAATGGCCATGCAGGACGACGACCGGAGCTGCAACCCGACCGCGAATCCAGACTTCGCCACCATCGCCGCCATCGATCCCGGCCGCAGGCGGGTGCTGCAGGCCGGCCTCGGTGCCGCCGCCGCGACACTGCTCGGCGCCAGTCCCTCGGGGGTACGGGCAGCGACCGGGCCGCTGATCACGTTCAGTGGCGTGCCTGTGGCCAGCGACGACGCCGTGCACGTGCCCGAGGGCTACGTCGCCCAGGTGTTGTACGCCTGGGGCGACCCGGTCTCCGACGGCCCCGCGTTCGCGGCCGACGGCTCCAACAACGCCGAGGATCAGGCCGTGCAGGCCGGCATGCATCACGACGGCATGCATTTCTTCCCGCTGGATGCGCAGGCCGGCGAGCGCAGCCGCGGGCTGCTGGCCATCAACCACGAGTACGCCGACGATGGCCTGCTGCATCCGGACGGCATGGACACCTGGAGCGCGGCCAAAGTCCGAAAATGTCAGGCCGCGCACGGCGTGTCGGTGATCGAGGTGCACCAGCGCGAAGACAGGCGGTGGGAGGTGGTGCGGCCGTCACACCTCGCGCGCCGCATCACCGCGTTCACACCCATGCGGGTGGCTGGCCCGGCCGCGGGGCATGAGCTTCTGCGCACCGCCGCCGATCCCTCCGGAACGCAGGTGCTGGGCACGCTGAACAACTGCGCCAACGGCTTCACGCCCTGGGGCACCTACCTCACCTGCGAAGAGAACTTCTACGCCTATTTCGTCAATCGCGGCGTCATCACGCCGGATCAGGCGCGCTACGGGCTGACGGAACGTGGCTTCGGCTACCGCTGGCACGAGCACGACCCGCGCTTCGACGCCGCCCTGCATCCCAACGAGCTGAACCGGTTCGGGTGGGTGGTGGAGATCGACCCTGCCGATCCGGCTTCGACACCCGTGAAGCGCACGGCCCTGGGCCGCTTCAGTCACGAGGGCGCGGTGCACACGCTGACCGCGGACAGGCGTGTGGTCATCTACTCCGGCGACGACCAGCGCAACGAGTACATCTACAAGTTCGTCACGCGCGATGCCTTCGATCCCGCATCGCCGCAGCGCAATCGCAACCTGCTCGACCACGGCACGCTGTATGTCGCGCGCTTCGCGGCCGATGGCAGCGGACGCTGGGTCGAGCTCGCCTTCGGCCGCAACGGCCTGACGCCGGAGAACGGCTTCACCAGCCAGGCCGAGGTCCTGATCCGCACACGGCAGGCGGCCGACCGGATCGGTGCCACCATGATGGACCGTCCGGAGTGGATCGCTGTCCACCCGCACACCCGCGAGGTCTACTGCTCCCTCACCAACAACAACCGGCGTGGCGGCAGCACCGTCAACGCGGCGGACGGCAGCACGCGCGCTGCTGCGGCAAGCCCGCCGACAGACGCCGCCAACCCGCGACCGGACAACGTGTTCGGCCACGTCATCCGCTGGCGCGAGGCCGGCGGAGACCCCGGCGCCGAACACTTCGAGTGGGACATCTTCATCCAGTGCGGCGATCCCGCCCACCCGGATCCGAACCGCCGCGGCAACATCCGGGGCGACATCTTCGGCAGCCCCGACGGACTGTGGATCGACCCCGACGGGCGGCTGTGGATCGCCACCGACATCGCCCCCAGCGCCATGTTGAGAGGCGACTACCTGCCGATGGGCAACAACGCGCTGCTGTGCGCCGACCCCGCCAGCGCGCAGGTGCGACGATTCCTGACCGGCCCGCGCGGCTGCGAGGTCACCGGCCTGACCCAGGCGCCCGACCGACGTACGCTGTTCGTCAACATCCAGCACCCCGGCGAGAACCCGGGCGAGCGCAGCGACCCGAAACATCCGACGGCCTGGAGCGCCTGGCCCGACGGGCCGTCAGGCGGGCGTCCGCGCTCGGCCACGCTGGCCATCCGGCGCGCCGACGGCGGGGTGATCGGCACCTGAAGCCTGCCGGCGCGTGCGACGGCGCTGCGCGCGGGCGTGCGCTCCGGCCACGCGGGAAGTGCTCAAGCGGCCGCCGCCGGACGCCGTAACGAGGGCATCGCCACATGCGGAAGCCCCCATGCCCCTTGACCCCACACGTCTGGCCGCCCCCCTGCCACGGCTCGCTGCGGATCCGCTGTCCCGGGTCGTGGTAGCCCTCATGCTGCTCGCCTTGTCCCCCACCGGCCCGCGCGAAAGCCGGGAAGCGGAGCGGGTGGACGCGCACGGCCAACGCTGGACGGCACCTGCTCCCCGGGACACCACGCCCTCGCTCTTCCCCCTCGGCCAGCCCTGATGTTTCATCGGGGCACCCCGAAAACGAGCGCCGCTGGCTGCGCGCCGCCAATTCATTACACTTCGCGCCTTGGCCCTCCCGGACACGGCAAGACATCGTGAAGCAAACCATCGTTACGCTGGACATGGAGGGGGTGCTCACCCCCGAGATATGGATCGCCGTGGCCGAGAAGACCGGCATCGCGGAGCTGCGCAGGACCACCCGGGACGAGCCCGATTACGACAGGCTCATGCGCGGCCGACTCGAAATCCTGGATCGGCATGGGCTCACGCTGTCGCAGATCCAGGCCGTCATCGGCACCCTGGAGCCGCTGCCCGGCGCCCGTGCCTTTCTCGACGAGTTGCGCGAGTTCTCGCAGCTGCTGATCCTGTCGGACACCTTCGAGCAGTTCGCCGCCCCCTTCATGCGCCAGCTCGGCATGCCGACGCTGCTGTGCCATCGTCTCGTCGTCGAGGACGACCGGATCGTTGACTACCGCCTGCGTCTGCAGGACCAGAAGCGCGCCGCCGTTGTCGCGCTGAAGTCGCTCAACTACCGCGTGATCGCCGCCGGCGATTCCTTCAACGACACCAGCATGCTGCTCGAAGCCGATCGCGGTTTCCTGTTTCACGCACCGGAGAACGTCTGCCGGCAATTCCCCCAGCTGCCGGCGCTGGACCGGTACGACGCGCTGATGCTGGCGATCCGGGAGGCGGCGATCGCCTGACCCCCGGCCCGGCAGTCCCGCACGGGGCGCTCCCCGGGCGGCACTTCTCAGTCGAACGGCGGCAGGAGCTCGGCGGCGGCACTGGCGAGACGGTCGCACTGGTCCCGCACCCATGAGCCGTCCAGGCCGCGTTCCTCGGCCATGACCTCGGCCACGCGTCGCCCCATCGCTTGACCGGCCCCGGCATCGAGAAACAGCCAGCGGTAGCGCCGTGCCAGGACGTCTTCCGGTGTGAGGGCGAACGCCTCCCGCACCAGCCGCCGCACGGTCGCGGCATCGGGCTCCGGGCTCCCATCCAGACCGTGCACGCCCGGGGCGCACACCGGGATCAGGGGCTCCGAGGCAAGGCGCAGGGACGCGGTCACACCAGGGCGCCGCTCCAGCAACCCGGCTTGGGCCGCTTTTTCCAGCACGTCGGCCGCCATGCTGCGGAAGGTGGTCCACTTGCCGCCCGTGACTGTCACCAACCCCGACGCCGCAACCTCGACCAGATGCTCCCGCGACAGACCGGCCGTCCCGCCATCGCGCCCCTCCGGCGCCTGCAGCAGCGGGCGCACGCCCGACCAGGCTGCGAGGATGTCCGCGCGACGCGGTGGCGATTGGAGATGGCGACCCACGGTTTCGAGTATGAAATCCACCTCGGCGGTCGTTGGCCGGACCGGATGCGCTTCATGCAAGCCGTTCTCACCCGGCGCATCCGGCAGATGCTGCAAGGCCACGTCGGTGGTGCCGAGCAGCAGGTGCCCATGCCAGGGCAGGATGAAAAGCACCCTGCCGTCCTCGGTGCGTGGCACCAGGATGCCAGCGTCGCCGGGATAATGCCGACGGGACACCACCACATGAGTGCCCTGGCTGGGCGCCACCAGCGGCCGCACCTCCGGCCGGTCCTGCCGCCTCAGGATGTCCGCCCAAACACCACAGGCATTGACGACACACCGCCCGCTGAGGCGGAACGTTTCCCCGGTCTCCACCTCACGTGCCTCGACGCCGGTGATCGAACCCGCAGCAGAGCGCACAAGCCCGGTCACGCGCACGTAATTGAGAATCAGCGCGCCGTGCCGTCCGGCCTCCATCGCCAGGGCGATGGCCAGCTCCGTGTCGTCGAACTGACCGTCCTGAAAGAGCACACCGCCGGTCGACAGCGCGGGAATCAGGCCGGAGGCCATCGCTGCCATGCCTGCGGCGTCCAGCCATCGGCTCGCACCGATTCCGCGTTCTCCAGCGAGAGCATCGTACAGACGCACGCCGAGGCTGTACCAGAGGCGCTGTCCGAGGCTGGGTGCGGGGATGACCAGAGGCACTGCCCTGGCCGCCGGGGCGGCATTGCGCAGCAGGAGTTGCCGTTCCTGGAGGGCCTCGCGGACCAGGGAGATGCGTCCCTGGGCCAGATAACGCACCCCGCCATGGAGGAGCTTGGTGGATCTGGAGGATGTTCCGGCTGCGAAGTCGGAACTCTCGAGCAGCAGGGCGCGGAAGCCACGGCTCGCGCCGTCCAGCGCCACCCCCAGGCCTGTGGCCCCGCCGCCGACCACGATCAGGTCCCAGCAGGTGTCCGCCCCCTCGCGCAGACGCCGCAAAGCATGCCGGCGCGAGGCGTCGGGCCCGGGCTCAACAGGGTGCATTACGGTCCCACCCTGTGACGGAGTCCATGCTCGATGCAACAGATTGTCGACCCGGCAGATCAAAGTCGATCCGGTGCTTGATGGGAAATGCCACCTGCGCTGCGTCCATTGCGTCTCTGGGAAGCCCCACATCATGCATCATCGGCATGCCTGTCGCCCGTTGGATCGAGGAGGACCATCGAGCCCGGCGCCGATTCGGACCACAAAATCAACGCTGCCCGCCTCCCGCGGGACGGTCATTCGAAGGAGCGCACGCATGCCCCACATCCCCTTTTCCGGTCGCTTGGCGAGGAGGGCCCTCGCCATGGTCGCTGCCGGCCTCGCCATTTCTGCCCACGCCGGTGGGGAAGCAACGACGCGGGAGGGCAGCACGCCCGGCGACGGCGTCCACCGTAGCGTCTTCTGCGGCTGGGTGACCTATCAGATCGCCTGCGGCAGCTGTCACGGACCGGACGCCATCGGCATCGGCCTGGCCCCGGACCTCAGGCAACAGCTGCAGACACTGCCGATGGCGGAGTTCGTCCGCATCGTCAGCGCACGCTACCGCATCACCCTGGGCCTGACGGAATCCGTCTTCTCCGACAAACAGCGCGAGTCGGTGCTCGGCGAGGTCGGCCCGAGAGCGCCCACCTCCGGCGGCACCCCGGTCATGCCGTCATGGCAATCAGACGCCGCGATCCGCGTACGCGTGCTGGATCTGCACGCCTACCTGCGGGCGCGGTCCGATGGTGTCCAGGGACCGGGACGACCCGGCGACGAAGCGCCGTGACACGCGCCCGTCGGACACCTTGTGCGGCAGGACGCAGGGCCGGGCATCACGCACTGGTTTGATCAGGATCATGATGCGCCGGGACCGGCCGGGTAAAACGCAAGCAGACGATGCATCGACAGGTGGAAGACCTTCCGCCATCGGCATCGCATCCACAAGGAGAATCCGATGAGACGCATCATCCTGACCATGCTCGGCCTCACCGCCTCGGCCACGGTTTCCGCTCAGACCCTGAACCTGCCGGCGCGCAACTTCAACCTCGAGCAGTGTCTGCAGTCCGCCATGGCCACCATGCCCGGCACGGTCAAGAGCGCCGAGCTCGAGGTCAAGGACGGCATCGCCTACTATGAATTCAGCATCAAGTCCTTCGTCGATGGTCACACCTGGGAGGTCGAGTGCAGCGGTGACACCGGTGCCATCGGCAAGATGGAGCGCGACGTCGAAAAGGACGACGAGGCCTTCAAGAGCGTCGCGAAGATCAACACCCGGGAAGCGCTGCAGGCGGCGCTGAAGGTCCACGACGGCATGCCCCAGGAGGTCGAGTTCGAGGTCTCGCCGGAAGGACGCGCGTGGTACGAGATCACCGTGCTTGGGCGCGATGGCAGCTCCATTGAGGTCATGGTGGATGCCGCCACCGGCGAGGTGCTGGGCGCCGAAGACGAATCCAACGAGCGGGAGTATTTCCGCATCGGCGACGACGACTGATCCGGCACGGCCGAACGCCACCGTCCCTGCGACGACCGACCTGCTTCAGGCACAGACGGTGGCACGGGTGTTCACCGATACAGCAGCACGGCCTGCCGCTCCTCTTCCCACGAAACCTCGTCGGGCCGGGCGAGCGCCTCCAGATCGGCCGGGACGGCCGCAGCGTCGTCCACCCATTGCCGCAACAGCGGGCTGCCGTTGATCAGGTCGATGGCCAGACGGTCGCGCTCATACTCGTAGGGAAAATCGCGCCATAGTGGATAGTCCGGTTGCAGCCGGCGCAGCGCCTTGAAGGCCATCGCCTGCAGCCGCCAGGGACGGAAGCCGATGTGGTCGTAGGCGCCGTCCTCGACGTGGATCTGCACGCCGGCGCACAGCCGTCCCACGTGCTTGTGGAAGGTAGGCTCGAACCAGATCTCCCGCAGTCTGCACCCCGCAGTGGCCCCGAGGCGGCGCAGCTCGGCGAGCCACGCCCGCGCGTCCACGTCCGGCGCGCCGAAGATCTCCAGTGGTCGCGTTGTGCCGCGCCCCTCGGACAATGTCGTGCCCTCCAGCATGACCGTGCCGGCGTAGCAGCGCGCCATCCAGAGGTTGGGCGCATTGGGGCTGGGGTTAACCCAGGTCCTCTCGCCGACCGGCCAGCCGAAACCCGGCCCCAGCTCAGGCTGCCAGCCCTCCATGGCGACGACGCGGTAGTCAAGGTCGAGGCCGAGACCGCGCACGAACCAATGGCCCATCTCGCCGAGGGTGAGACCGTGGCGCATCGGCATGGGGCCCGCGCCGACGAAACTCTCCCAGCCGGGACGCAACCGCAGGCCTTCGGCCGGACGGCCGGCGGGATTCGGCCGGTCCAGTACCCACACCGCCTTGCCGTGGACGGCAGCCGCCTCCAGCACGTAGCGCAGCGTGGTCACGAAGGTGTAGATGCGACAGCCGAGATCCTGCAGGTCCACCAGCAGCACATCGAAGCTGTCCATCATGGCATCGGTCGGCCGACGCACCTCGCCGTACAGACTGAACACCGGGATGCCAGGCGCCGGATCGACGAAGTCCGGCGACTCGACCATGTTGTCCTGCTTGTCGCCACGCAGACCGTGCTGCGGACCGAAAGCGGCGGTCAGTTGCACGTCGCCGAGGGCTGCAATGGCGTCGAGCGCGTGCTCCAGGTCGGCCGTCACCGAGGCCGGATGAGCCAGCAACGCCACACGCCGGCCCTGCAGGGGGCGGCGCAGGGCGGGCTCGGAGATGAAGCGGTCGAGTCCGAATTTCAAGTCAGTGCTCCGGTGATCGCCGGCGCGGACCGCGAAGCCGTGCGCCGACGACGGTTCAAGGCTCCCATCGCAGCGCGAAAGCGTCCGGATGATGGAAATCGGGTCTCCCTGCCACATGGCGCAGGGCCCAGTAGGACAGGTCGCCATCGCGGGACTCGACCACGGCGCTGAGCCCCAGCAACACCAGGGGAGCATCTGCTACCGCGCCGAGCATCGACATCGGCACCTGCGCCGTCAGACGCAGTGTCCGGCCCTTACGGCCGACATCGATCACCGGGGCCGCAGTCGGCCGCCAAGTCGTCCGCTGGCGGGTGTCCCGGAAACCGTAAGCCGCCCAGCAACGCGAGGGCGCGAGGTTGAGTTCGACATAGGCGGCGCCACCCTCCGGCTTAAGGAAAACCTCGAAGCAGGTGTGCTGCCAGAGCCCGTCGGCGAACTCGCCTCGTCCGGGGGATGCGATGCGCAACGCGTCCAGATCCCCGGTCAGCGCATACGACAGACGCAGGCACCGGTCGTCCCGGGCGAGGGTCGCCTCGATGCGCCCGACCGCCGGACAGGGCGAATCCCCGTGGACGTGCAACAGCGCGAGCACGCTCATGCCGCAAGCAGCGGCGCGGCCGCCGTGGCGGTGATGGCGACCGGCACGATATAGCGTAACAGCCACCGCATCCGCCTCTGCCCGGTCGTGCCAAGGCCCAGTTCACCGGCCAGCACTTCGGACGGCGCGATCCAGCCGGCGAACACCGCCAGGCCGAAGCCGGTCAGGGGCAGCAGCAGGTTCGATGTAGCGTGGTCGAGCAGGTCGAAGACGTTGGCCTCCTCGAAACCAGGCAGGGACGCCAGGGGATGCCAGCCGGCCCAGTGACTGAACGACAGCACCGCGCCGATACCGCCGGCGTAGCACAGCGCCGCGATGCCGAGGCTGGCGTGTCCCCGGCCCCAGCCAAAGCGCCGCGTGGCCATCGAGACCGTCAGCTCGAGCATCGAGATCGCGGAGGCCAGCGCGGCCACGAACAGCAGCAGGAAGAAAGCCACGGCAACCGCGGTGCCGAAAGGCATTCCGGCGAATGCGATGGGCAGGGTGACGAACACCAGCCCGGGACCACCCGCGGGGTCGAGACCATTGGCGAACACGAGCGGAAACACCGCCAGCCCGGCCAGCAGCGAAACCGCAGTGTCGCCGAGCACCGACACCACGGCCACCCGCCGCAGATCGATGGCGGCGTCTGCGTAGGCCGCGTAGGTCATCATCAGGCCCATGCCGACACCGATGGAAAAGAAGCCCAGACCGAGAGCATCCAACGCGGCGCGGGCGGTGAAGTGGGCGGGGTCCGGTCGCAGCAGGAAGTTCATGGCACGCCTCACATCACCCTCCACCAGGCCATACACGGCGAGCAGCACCATGAGCCCCGCTAGCAATGGCATCAGCACCCGCGAGGTGGCCTCGATGCCGCCGGTCACACCACGCGCGACTATGAGCGCCGTCACCGCCAGGAACAAGGCATGGAAGACGAGCATCCGCCCCGGCGAAGCGAGAAAGTCGTCGAAATGCGCCTGCACCGCGCCGGCGTTCGCTCCCGGCAGACCACGCGCAAGGGTGTCCGCCACGTAGGCGAGCGTCCAACCGCCG
This sequence comes from Burkholderiales bacterium, assembly GCA_044370825.1. Lineage (GTDB taxonomy): Bacteria > Pseudomonadota > Gammaproteobacteria > Burkholderiales. The sequence goes on from JBILUV010000006.1 coordinate 11,060, forward strand.
ATGACCGCGTAGTAACTGAGAATCAGGAACCCGGTGATCACACCGGCAACCCCGACCAACCCCCAAAGACGGCTGGCGCCGCAGCTGGCGGCGATGGCAGCCAGAGCGGTGGCCGGATCGGCGCCGCCACGCCGGCCGAGGGCGAACTCGGCCAGCATGAGGGGCACGACGATGAGCGCCAGGCCGGCGAGATACATCAGGACGAAAGCGCCGCCACCGTTGGAGCCGACCTCGTAGGGGAACTTCCAGATGCTCCCCAGGCCCACGGCCGAGCCGATGGTGGCCAGCGTGAAGCCGGTCCTGCCGGTCCAGTGGTCCTGCCGGTCGGTCCTGGAAGCGCCCATGGAGCGCAATGCTACGTCATGCGGTTGCGGTTCGGACCGTCCCCATGGATTCAGCCGTGCCCCGCCAGATAGGCGCGCCAGCCCCCCAGGTGGGTGATGTCCTCGGCACCCTCGGCCGCGACGGCCTCGCAAACGAAACCCTGCACCTCGCTGCCATCGTCCAGCCGCACGGTGCCGATCCCCAGGGGCGCGGGGATGCCGGCGACGAAGCTGCCGAACTCGCGCGCAGGCAGTGTCCATACCTCCATCTCGACACTGCCGCCACCGCTGGCCACGCGCACCATGCCGGGGCGCCGCGGGGGTCCGCCCGGCAGCGCGTAGAAGCGGTAGCAGGGCGCGCTGCGCACGGCGCCCAGCAAACGTGCTCCGCGCGAGGTGAGCTGGGCGTTGAGTGGCAGGCCGGAGAGGTGGGCGCCACACACCGCCACGCGCACCAGCCCCGGATCCAGGATGAGAGGCGCATCCGCGTCAGCCGGCGGGATCGGCCGGCCGGTGGCGCCCATCGAAGCCACCCGCGCCCGCTGCAGGCGGCCCGCGAGACCGAGCAGCGCATCGTCGCGAAAGGCGGGGGTGAACAGCGTCACGCCAAACGGCAACCCGTCGCTGGTGAACCCGGCCGGCACCGCCGTGGCCGCGTAGTCGAGCAGGTTCATGAAGTTGGTGTAGTGGCCAAGCTCGGCGTTGAGCCGGATCGGCTCCAGTTCCACCTCGTCGATGCGCGGATGGGTGCCCGCGGTCGGGGTGACAACGACATCCACCGCCGACCAGACGCGGTCGGCCTCACGCTTCAGCGCGGTCAGCCGGTACAGCGCCTCGTAGGCGTCGGCGGCGCGCCACTCGCGGCTGGCGCCGATGATGCGCCGTGTGACCGGATGCAGTTCGGCCTCATGGGCATCGAAGAAGCCGCGGATGGCGACGTAGCGCTCCGCAACCCACGGGCCCTCGTACAGAAGGCGCGCCGCCTCCAGCATGGGCGTCAGATCCACCTCGACAGGCTCACCACCGAGACTGCACAGGGTCTCCACGGCCTCGTGGAACAGCCTGGCGTAGTCCTGGTTGCCGAAGAACTTGAGGTTTTCCGCCTGCGGGACACCGAAGCGGAAGGCAGTGCCGAGCGCAAACCCGGACGCCTCGCCGCGCCGCGAGAACGGATCCGCCTCGTCGTGGGCGGCCGCCACCGCCATCACCCGCGCCGCGTCCTCTGCGGTCAGGGCGAACACCGAAATCGTGTCCAGCGAGCGGCAGGCCGGCACCAGCCCGGTCCCGGAGAGCAGGCCGCGTGTGGGCTTGTGGCCGATCAGGTTGTTGAACGCCGCCGGTACCCGCCCGGAACCGGCCGTGTCCGTGCCCAGGCTGAAGCTGGCCAGACCGAGGGCCACCGCCACCGCCGATCCGCTGCTAGACCCGCCGGAAACGTACTCCGGATCGAAGCTGTTGCGTGCCGCACCATAGGGGGAACGCGCGCCCACCAGCCCGGTGGCGAACTGATCCAGATTGGCCTTGCCCAGCGGAATGGCGCCCGCGTCGATCAGCCGCCGCACCACCGTCGCGCTGTGTTCCGCCACGCGGGAGAAGGCCGGGCAGGCCGCCGTGGTCGGGACACCCGCCAGATCGATGTTGTCCTTGATGGCGAAGGGAATCCCGTACAACGGCAGCGTGGACGGATCCTTCTGCTCCAGTCGTGCCGCCATGTCGTGCAGCACATGCGGCGGCAGCCGGTGGATCCAGGCGCAATGGTCGTCGGGCGCGTGCAGTCGCGGCGCGAGCTCGGCCATCAGGGCCGTGGGCGTCAGGCTGCCATCGCGGTAGCGCGCGGTCAGTGAGGCGATCGACAGATCGGGAAGCTCGGTCATGGAAAACTCAATGGGAGGAATGGGGGGCAGCTGGCCCCAACCAGGCAGCACCGCGATGTCGCCGCGGGGAGGACAATCGGCGCGAAACAGGAATCATGGTTGAAACGGTCACCGCGTGGGTGCGGCAAACGCCCGCAGGCATGTGCATCGCTCAGCGCTTCACGATGACCAGCAGGTCCTGGCCGGCGGCCACCTGGGCACCCTCGCGGCAGAACAGCCGCAGCACGGTACCCCCCACGGGAGCCGTCACGGGTATCTCCATCTTCATGGACTCCACGATCACCAGCGTGTCACCGGCAGCGACGTGCTGGCCGGCCTCGACCGGCACGCGCCAGACGTTGCCTGCCACCTGCGCCGCGACGGAAACGGCACCCTCCGGCAGGTCCAGCTCGCTGTCCGGCCCGGCCTGCGCGACCAGGACGTCGCCGGTGACCTCGGCCTGCCCGCTGGCACGCCAGCGCTCGCGCTCGGCCTCGAAGGCCGCCTGCTGCCGCGCCTTGAAGGCGGCGATCGAGTCGGCATTGTCCACCAGGAAACGCCGGTAGTCCTGCAGGCGGAACTCGCCCTCGTCCACCTCGAGGCGGTACCGGCCCAAGGGGAAGTCCTCGCGCATCCGAAGCAGTTCGCGCTCGCTCACCGGGTGGAAGCGGATCTGGTCGAAGAAACGCAACAGCCAGGGCTTGCCGTCGCGGAAGTCGGCGCTCTGGCGGTGGCGGTTCCACATCTGCACGGTGCGGCCGACGAACTGGTAGCCGCCCGGGCCCTCCATGCCGTAGACGCACAGGTAGGCGCCACCGATCCCGACGGCGTTCTCCGGCGTCCAGGTGCGGGCCGGGTTGTACTTCGTGGTCACCAGCCGGTGGCGCGGATCGACCGGCGTGGCCACCGGCGCGCCGAGGTAGACATCGCCCAGCCCCAGCACCAGGTACGAGGCATCGAACACGATGCGCCGCACCTCCTCCTCGCTGTCCAGGCCGTTGATGCGCCGGATGAACTCGATGTTGCTCGGGCACCAGGGCGCGTCCTTGCGCACCGACTGCGCGTACTTCTCGATCGCAAGCCGGGTCGCCGGGTCGTCCCACGACAGCGGCAGATGCACGGTCCGGGTGGGGACCACCATGTCGTCGACCGCCGGCAGCGAGTCCTCGGCTTCGTGCAGCAGGCGCAGCAGACGGCGCAACGGCAGCACCCGGTCATCGAAATGCACCTGCAGGGAGCGTATGCCGGGCGTGAGGTCGATGACTCCGCGGATGGTCTGGCGCTCCAGCCAGGACATCAGGGCGTGGACCCGGAAGCGCAAGGTCAGATCCAGCGTGAGCTCCCCGTACTCCACCAGCAGCCAGCGGTCGCCGGACTGCCGGTACACCACCTCCGGCGCATCGGCGGACGCGGGCCGTCGCGCCAGCACCGGCTCCGGGAAACGCGACGCGCCGGGCGCCTTGGCGCGGGCCGGGCGGCGCAGGTCTGCAAGCGTCGCCTCCGCCAGCGCAGACTGCGTGCCGGCCCAGGACTGGTCGACGCGGACGAAGCGCACGCGGTCGCCAGGCTTGAGCTGACCGGCCTTCCAGAGTTCCGTGTCGGCGATCACCGCAGGGCAGACGAAGCCGCCGAGGCTCGGACCGTCGGGACCGAGGATGACCGGCATGTCGCCGGTGAAATCGATGGCACCAATGGCGTAGGCGTTGTCGTGGATGTTGGACGGATGCAGTCCGGCCTCGCCACCATCGGTCCGCGCCCACTCCGGCCGCGGGCCGATCAGCCTCACCCCGGTACGGCTGGAGTTGTAGTGCACCTCCCAGTCGGTGCCGAAGAAAGTCTCGATGTCGCGCGCCGTGAAGAAGTCCGGCGCGCCGTGCGGCCCGTAGAGCACGCCGATCTCCCAGCGCGCTCCGTACACTGGCTGCAGGTCCGGCGGCAGCACCGCCTCCCGGGGCAGCGGCGCCGCCGCATCCAGCGGCAGCACGTCGCCGGCACGCAGGGTCCGCCCGGCGTGACCGCCGAACTGCCCGAGGGTGAAGGTGGACCTCGACCCGAGGTAGGCCGGCACGGCTAGGCCGCCCGCCACGGCGATGTAGGTACGCAGGCCTGGCCCCTCGACCCGGCCGAGGCGCAGCACGCTGCCGGCGGTCACGCGATGGCTGCGCCACAGCGCCAGCGGCTGTTCGTCCAGAGTGGCCGCCATCGCGGCGCCACACAGGGCAATGACCGCATCGCTGTTGAAGCGCAGTGTCGGACCCGTGGCCGTGCACTCGAGCGCGGCGGCGCCCTCCGGGTTGCCGAGCAGGCGATTGGCCAGCCGCAGGGCCAGGGCGTCCATCGGGCCGGACGGTGGAACGCCCACTGCCCAGTAGCCCTGCCGTCCGGGCCAGTCCTGCACCGTGGTCTGCACGCCGGACTCGAGCACGTCCACCGTCGCCGGCCGGTAGTGGAAGCCGCCCAGGTGGCGCGTGGTGACACGGCCCTGCACGAACACCGGATCCTCGACGAGCTGCCGCAGGTAGCGCAGGTTGGTCTCGATGCCGCCGAGCTCGGTCTGCGCCAGGGCGCTGCGCAAACGGGAGATCGCCTCGCGGCGGGAGCGGCCGCGGACGATGAGCTTGGCGATCATCGGGTCGTAGAAAGGCGGCACCTCGACACCGCGCTGCACCCAGGTCTCCACCCGCGCCGCCGGAGGAAACACGGCAGCCGTCAGAACGCCGCTCGAGGGCTGGAAGTTCTTCGCCGGGTCCTCGGCGTAGAGGCGCACCTGGATCGAGGCCCCGCGCGGCCTCGCCACGAATCCCGACAGGTCGAGTTCGCCCGCCGCCTGGCGCACCATCCACTCCACCAGATCGACACCCGTGACCTCCTCGGTCACACCGTGCTCGACCTGCAGACGGGTGTTGACCTCGAGGAAGTGGAACTCGCCGGTGGTCGCATCCAGCACGAATTCCACCGTTCCCGCGGAGGCGTAACCCACCGCCTGCCCCAGCCGCACCGCCGTGTCGAGCAGGCGGCGGCGCGTGGCCGCCGGAAGGTCGGGCGCCGGCGTCTCCTCGATGACCTTCTGGTTGCGCCGCTGCGCCGAGCAGTCGCGCTCGCCAAGCGCCACCACGTTGCCGCGACCATCGCCGAACAACTGCACCTCGATGTGGCGCGCCTCGGCCACGAACTTCTCGAGGAACATGCCGGCATCCTTGAAGTTCGCCTGGGCAAGTCGGGCCACGGCCTCGAAAGCCTCGGCCAGTTCGTCCTCGCTCCACACCAGGCGCATGCCGATGCCGCCCCCACCGCCGGTGCTCTTGAGCATCACCGGGTAGCCGATCCGTGCCGCCTCGGCACGAGCCTGGCCGACGTCGGCCAGCAACCCCGACCCGGGCAGCAGGGGCACGCCATGGCGCACGGCCAGTTCGCGCGCCGTGTGCTTGAGTCCGAAGGCGCGCATCTGTGCCGGTGTCGGACCGATGAACGCGATGCCCGCGTCGGCGCAGGCCTCGGCGAAATCGGCGTTCTCCGACAGGAAGCCGTAGCCCGGATGGATGGCCTGCGCCCCCGTTGCCCGGGCAGCCGCGAGGATGGCGTCGACCTTGAGATAGCTCTGTGCCGCCGGCCCCGGCCCGAGGCATGCTGCCTCGTCGGCCTGCGACACGTGCAGCGACGCGGCGTCCGCCTCGGAGTGGACCGCCACCGAGGCCACGCCCATGCGGCGCAGGGTGTGGATGACACGGCAGGCGATGGCGCCGCGGTTGGCGATCAGGACCTTGCTGAACATGAGCCGCTCATTCCGGACGGAGGGTCACGCGCGCATTGCCGCGCCGTCCCACACCAGCAGGCGCACCGGTGTCGGGTTGTAGGCGTTGCAGGGGTTGTTGAGCTGCGGGCAGTTGGAGATCAGGCAAACCACGTCCATCTCGGCCCGCATCTCGACATACTTGCCGGGTGCCGAGATGCCATCCTCGAACGTCAGCCCGCCGGAGGGTGTCACCGGAACGTTCATGAAGAAGTTGATGTTGTGGGTGATGTCGCGCTTCCCAAGGCCGTGCTCCGGGTGATGGCAGATGGCCGACATGAAGTTGTCCCGGCAGGCGTGCATGAAGCGCTTGTCCAGCGCGTAGCGCACCGTGTTGCTTTCCTGCGCGCAGGCGCCGCCCAGGGTGTCGTGCCGCCCGCAGGTGTCAGCCACGATAGTGAGCATGACCCGACCCTCGGTCGAATACAGCCTGGTGCCGGCGCTCAGGTAGAGGTTGCGGTTGCGCTGCAGGGTGTCCACCGCGCTGTAGCGCTCCTCGGGGTCGTCGGCGCTGTAGAACAGCGTGTCCACCGCCTGGTTGCCCTCGAGGTCGAGGATGCGGAAGATCTGCCCGCAGCGGATCGTTTTCATCCAGGGCTCTCCCGCCGCACAGATCTCATCCACCACCGCGCTCGCGGGGTCCAGCGTGCTCTCGATCAGCATGTCCTGTCTCCGTGGTTCTACGTGACGCCAGGCGCGAAGCCGGCTCACTGCGCGTAGTAGCGCTCGGTGTTGGTGAATGCCCGGCCGTTCTCCGGTCGATGCACACGGCAGGGATCGTCTGTGCCAGCGATGCCGCAGCGCCAGGCGGTGACGCGCAGCGGGCGTGGTGACCAGTGCAGTGCGTCGTCGAGCGGATGCGGGCAGGTCGACAGCACCACCAGGGCGTGCATGTCGAAGCGCAGGTCCACGCGCTGGCCAGGGGCCCGGTGCGCCGTGTCGAAGTGCAGGCCACCGTCCTCGTCGGCGCGCGCCTTGCTGAACCAGTTGACGTTGGCGTGCAGGTCGCGCCGGCCGAGGCCGTGGCGCGCGAGTTCCTTGAGGAAGCCCTCGCGCCCGCTGCGCGTCATGTCGTTGCGGTGCTCCTGGTAGCGGCGCCGACCCCAGCGCGCCTCCAGCGTCGCGTCGTCGATCACGCCGCAGACGGTGTCGTGCCAGCCGCAGGTGTCGGACAGCACCGAGGCGATCACCCGCCCCATGTCGGTGAACAGCGCGTTGCCCCTTGTGAGGCAGGCCGTGTGCTGGGCCTTGAGGGTGTCGGGCATGTTGTAGCGCTCGACGCGTTCCTCGTGGTTGAACAGCAGCATCGCGCCGTTGGCGCCACCTTGCAGGTCGGTGAGCCGCAGCGCCACCCCACGCCGCACCACGCCGGACCAGTGGCAGCCGCCCGGGATGGTCTCCTCCCACAGAACTGGCCCCGGCGGGGTGTCTGCATTCGTCGTCATCGGATTCTCCTTCAGGTCTGGCCCGGCTCCGGGCTCTCCCCCGACATTCGGTCGAGCAAGTCGGTGTCGGTCTTCATGCCCGAGGTCTCCTTGATGCGCGCCAGAATCTCGCGCTTCATCTCGAGGAACTCCGGGGTGTGCTTCAGATCCTGGTGCCGCGGCCCTGCGAAGGGCACCTGGTAGATGGTGTCGATACGACCGGGCCGCGGGGCCAGCAGCACCACCCGCTGCCCGAGGTAGATCGCCTCCTCCACGTCGTGGGTCACGAACACGATGGTCGCCTTCTCGAGGCGGAACACGTGCAGGATGAGGTCGTGCATCACCTCGCGCGTCTGCGCATCCAGCGCCCCGAAGGGCTCGTCCATGAGCAGGATCTCCGGGCGCGGCATCAATGCCCGCGCGATCGCAACGCGCTGCTGCATCCCGCCGGAGAGCTGGTTGGGGTAGGCGCCGGCCGCGGCGGAAAGACCTACAAGACGCAACAGCGCATCGGCGCGACCGCTGGCCCGCTCGACGTCGGCCGAAGTGAGGTCGCGACGGTTGACCGCGAGGCTGCGGCTGAAACGGATGTTGTCCGTCACCTTCAGCCAGGGATACAGGCTGTAGTGCTGGAACACCATGGCGCGGTCTGCACCGGGCCCGCGCACCGGCCGCCCGTTCGCCTCCAGCACCCCGGCGGTGTGGTACTCGAGCCCGCCGATGATGCGCAGCAGGGTCGACTTGCCGCAGCCTGAAGCGCCTACCAGGGTCACGAACTCGTTGCAGGCCACATCCAGATCGATGCCCTGCAACGCGGTGACCGGCGGCGATCCGTCGAACACCTTCCCAAGGCCGCGGATGCGGATGCGTGGCGTTGGACTGGTCATTTCAGGTGCATCCATGGAAACGCCTTTCGGTGCCAGAGGCGGAACATCTGGTCCGTCACCAGACCGATGAGGCCGATCAGGATGATGCCGGCGAAGATCTTGTCGGTCTGGAGGAAGCGTTGCGCCTTGAGGATGGCGTAGCCCAACCCCGAGTTGGCCGCCACGAGTTCGGCCACCACCAGATAGGTCCAGGCCCAGCCCATGGTCACGCGCATCGTGTCCAGCAGGGCTGGCTTGGCGGACGGCAGGATCACCAGCCGCACGACTTCGCCGCGTGTGGCCCCCATGGTCTGGGCGGCTTCGATCTGCGCCGCCGGCACGCGCCGCACGTCCTCCGCCACCATCAGCACCATCTGGAAAAACGTGCCGATGAAGATGATCGACACCTTCGAGCCCTCGTCGATGCCGACCCACAGCATGACCAGCGGGATGAAGGCCACGGCCGGCATGTAGCGGACGAAATCGGTCAGGGGCTCCAGCAGCGCCTGCACCGGTCGGAACGTTCCGATCATCAAGCCCAGGGGCATGGCAATGACTGCAGACAGTGCCCAGCCGGCGGTGACGCGGTAGATGCTGATCGCCGCATCGCCGCCCAGGTTGTCTTCCTGCAGCCAGGTCAGCGTCCGATCCCACACCGACGCCGGCGACGGCAGGAACACCTTCTCCACCCACCCGGAGCCCGCCAGACCCCACCACACCAGCATGGGAAAGAGCAGCCCGGTCGCTGCGAGTATCCAGTAGGCACGCCTGCCCAATGGCCCGCGGATCGCCCATATGCCGGGCCGCGCTGGAGAGTTCGAGCGGGACATGCCGTCGACCTCAGCGCGGCGCCGCTTCCTTCACCAGGGACGCGTCCAGCGCCCGGGCGAAGTCAGGCCGGCCCTCGATGAGCTTGTTGTCCTGCAGGAACTTCAGGATCACGGGTGCCGCGCCCATCAGCGTGCGCGGCGAAGACGCGTCGGCACCGAAGGCCGCGAGATTTTCCCGGGCGCCGAAGAATCGCGTGCCCGGCAGGAACACCTTGTACTCATCCGGTGCCAGCTCCACCACCCTGGCCATGATGCGCACCGCCTCGTCCGGCTTCTCACGGATGAAGCGCTCCACGTCATACCACGCCTTGACCATGCCCACGAAGTCCTTGCGGTGGGCGGCCAGCGACTTCTCCCTGGCCACCAGGAGATCGGGGACCAGTCCGGGAATCTCCCGCGACGTGAACAGGGCCCGACCCCTGCCGGAGTGCTCGATCTTGCTCACCCAGGGGTTCCACACCGTGGCGGCGTCCACCCGCCCGCTGATGAAGGCGGCCGCGGCGTCGCCCGCCGACATGTTCACGATCCGGACGTCCGAGGGCTTCATGCCGGCCGTGGCGAGGCCGGTGACCAGCAGGAAGTGGGAGATACTGAACTCCTCCAGGGCCACCGCGCGCCCCTTGAGATCCTTGAGCGACTTCACGCCCGGTCGGGCCAGGATGGCGTCGTTGCCCGCCGAGTTGTCGTTGACCAGAACGACCTTCAGGGGCACGCCCTGGGCCAGCGGCGCCATGGTGTCGGACCAGGTCTGGCAGTTGGCATCGAGCTGCCCGGACGACAGGGCAGCGATGGAGTCGGTGTAGTTCGGGAACCAGACCAGCTTCACGCTGGCGCCGTGCTTCCTGAAGAAGCCCTGCTGCTCTGCGATGGCCCAGGCGACCCAGCCCGGCCAGTCGCTGTAGCCGACCCTGACCTCCGCGGCTGCGCGCCCGGCCGTCAGCGTCGAGGCCAGGAAGACGAGGCCGACGGCAATAAAATGAAACGGGCGAAGTGACGGGCGCATCGCGTTCTCCTGGCGGATGGACAAAGGCGAGAGGACATCCGAACCACTCGGCCTCCCGGGCTTTTATCCCTCCGTGGAGCCCCGCGAATGCAGCGGGACCGTCGGCTCTCGGACCAGTCGGCGCGATACGCCCGGAACCCTAGCCGACAACGACAAGAGCGTTGTGGTGTCCGCTCCTCTCCCGGCTGGTCATCGCAACCGGCATGCCATCGCCCCCCCCGCCGTGCACCCTCGCGGGCCACGGTACGGCAAGCGGCTGTTTCCATTGGCATCCGCAGACTGCCGGCGCCTCATGACTCGTCGCCCTCGCGTGCCCCGGCGATCCGGCTGCACCATCGCGGAGCGAATGCACGACTTCTACGCACCAGGCTGGATCACGCGCCCGCGGCGGCCTCACCCCGATACGCTCGCTTGGCACGCACCGCCAGTGGGCGCCCGGCGAAGCTGCACGCTCCTCGGTGGAGCACCGCGCGGCTGGACCACGTGACGGCTGCAAGGCGGAGGCGCTGATTTCATTCGCAATTGCCGGCAGATGGGACACCTGCCGCGCATGGCATCGCGTTTGCGATGTGGGATGGCGTGACCCTCGCACACGCCACTCGCAGCCCGGTTGCGTCCGGCCTGGGGCACACGCAGGCCCGCACCACGATCGCGCCGCGAATACGACAAACGCCCAGGGAGTTCTCCATGATTCGTTTCACCCGACCACGCCTCCTGTTTGCCACCGCGCTCGCCAGCCTGGCGGCCACCATGACACCGCTCGCCGCCATGGCCGCGACCACGGTGAAGATCGGCACCGTCATCTGGATCGGCTACGGCCCGTTCTACGTGGCGGACCAGCTCGACCTGTTCAAGAAGTCCGGCGTCAAGGTGATCATGCAGGTCTTCAATGACCCGGCACTCATTCCGCCAGCGGTGACCGGCGGCTCGGTCGACGGCGGGATGATCACCTACGACCAGGCCATCAGCTCCGTGGCCAAGGGCTCGAGCATGCGGGTGGTGATGCCGATCGACTACTCGAACGGCGGCGACGCCATCGTCGCCACGAACGACATCACCTCGGTGGCCATGCTCAAGGGGCAGAAGATCGCGTTCAACCCGTTGTCGCCTTCCGACTTTCTGCTGTCCTACGCGCTGCAGACCCAGAAGCTCTCCGAGAAGGACGTGAAGCCCGTGAACATGCCGCCCGAGGGCGTGCCCGCGGCCATGGCCTCCGGCGGGGTCAAGGTGGGCGTCACCTACGAGCCCAGCGTATCGGAGGTTGTGGCCATGGGAGACGGAAAGAAATTTCATGTGCTGTTCTCCTCCAGGGACGCGCCGGGCCTGATCACGGACGTGCTCGTCTTCAAGGCCGAGTTCATCCGCAAGAGCCCGGCGGTGGTGAGGGCGCTGATCCAGGGCTATGTCGACGGTCTCGAATACATGAAGAAGAACCCGGCCGAAGCGGCGAAGCTCATCGGCAAGGTGATGGGCATCTCCGACAAGGAGGTCCTGGAACAGATGAGCGGTGTCTACAATCCACCACTGCAGGAGTTCGGCAAGGTGTTCGAGAAGAGCGCCGCGACCACATCTCTGTTCGTCAGCGGGGCCGTCATCTCGAAGATCCTCAAGGCCAAGGGCGAGATCAAGGCCATTCCGCGCACCGAGGACACGATGGACGCCTCCATCGCCTACGCCATGATGGGAAAGTGAGCGGACGTTCCGGGGCGCACCGGGCAGGCGCTGCACCGGGCATGGCCGGCCGCCTCATGCCGCCTCGGTCGTGCGCGCACAACCGCGCACTCCGGGCGCCGCGTTCGCGTACCTCCGGGCTGGCAAAGCCTTCGACCCGCCCCTCGACATCCGACCAAACGACACCGCCATGAAGATCTTCCGCTCGCCCTCCGGGGCCCTGCCCAACACTCTGGCCCTTGCGTACACCCTGGGCGGTTACGCGCTCGGCATCTGGCTGATGGCGTCGCCGCCCTGGTGGCTGAATCTCATCGGCGTGCTGCTGACTGGGCACGCGCTCGTCTACGCCGCCTACTTCATCCACGAGTTCGCGCACCAGTCGATCTTCCGCGCCGCCGAGGCCAACAACCGCTGGGGCGTGCTGATGAGCTGGATCACGGGAAGCTGCTACGCCACCTTCGGCGCGCTGCGCCGCAAGCATATGCGTCACCACATCGACCGTGCCGACGTAGTCACGCTTGACTACAAGGCACTGCTGGCGCGCTGCCCTGCCTGGGTGAACCGCCTGGTGCTGGCACTCGAGTGGGCCTACGTGCCGGCGGTCGAGTTCATCATGCACGGCTACGTCATGCTGCTTCCCTTCCTCAAGCGGGAGCGTCACGCCGAGCGCTCCAGGGTGGTGCTTGTTTTAATGGTGCGTGCCGCCGCCTTCGCAGGGCTGGCCTCGTGGAGCCCGAAGGTGCTGGTGCTCCATGCGGTGGCCTACATGATCATGCTGCATGCCCTGCGGTTCACCGACGCCTACCAGCACACCTACGACGCGCTGGCAGTGCTCGAGGGCGGCGAGATACCCGACGACAAGGTGCGCGACCGCGAATACGAGCAGGCCAATACATACTCCAACGTCGTATCCGTAGGCCACCCGTGGGCCAATCTGCTGCTGCTCAATTTCAGCTTCCACAACGCGCATCACGAAAGGCCCATCGTCCCCTGGCACGAACTGCCCGCCCTGCACCGCCAACTCTATCCGGAGCAATACCGCCAGGTGATCCCGATGCGCGAACTGCTGCACGGTTACCACCGTGACCGCCTCCGCCGCATCACCTCCGACGATTACGGCGAGGTCGGAGACGGCCCCGGCAAGGCCGACCGTTTCCTGGGTGCGGTCGGCGTGTCATTCCTGACGGCGGTGTGAGTCGATGGCAGGCGTTCAATACGGACTGGAGGGTGCCACCGTGGTCGTCACGGGTGCGGCCGCCGGTATCGGCCTCGGCATCGCGCGCGCCTTCGCCGGACAGGGCGCCCGACTGGCGCTGGTGGATCGGGATGCCGATGCGCTGGCGGCGGCGGCAGCGTCGATGGAGGTCCTGACAGAGGTCACCCCGATCGTCGCCGATCTGAACGACGAAGCGGATGTGGCTCGCGCCGCTCGCACCATCACCACGACACTCGGGCGAGCCCGCATCCTCGTAAACAACGCCGGAACCGAGTACTCGACGCCGATCGACGATCCGGCGCGTGACGCGAACGCCCGCTGGCAATGGCTGCTCGACAACAACCTCGGCTCGATGATGCGGCTGACCCGCGCGGTGCTGCCCCACGTGGCCGATGGCGGTGCCATCATCAACCAGGCGTCCATCTGGGGCCACTCCGCCGTTGGCGGCTTCTCGGCGTACGTGGCGAGCAAGCACGCCGTGATCGGTTTCACACGGTCTCTCGCGTGGGAGCTCGCTCCGCGCGGCATTCGCGTCAACGCCGTCTGCCCGGGCTGGGTGCGCACCGGTGCCGCGATGAACTCGCTGCGTGCGATGGCTGCCGAGCGCGGCCTGCCCGAGGACGTCGTCCTGGCCGGCATCCTGGAGAATCAGGCCTTCCCCCGGCTCCTCGAACCGGCCGACGTCGCCGGCGCCTTCCTGTTTCTCGCCAGCGACGACGCGCGCTCCATCACCGGCCAGTCCGTGGTGGTAAGCAACGGCGAACTGATGCACTGAACCCATGCCTGTCACCGACCTCACGGACCGCGTTACCCTGGTCACTGGCGCTGCCACCGGCATCGGCCGTGCCACCGCCCTCGCCCTCGCCCACGCCGGCGCTACGGTCGCGGTGGGGCACCTGCGACAGCACGCGCTTGCCACAGAGGTGGTGGCCGCGATCGCGGCGATCGGTGGGCGCGCCATCGCCTGCGAAGCGGACGTGTCGATCACCGCCGACGTGGAGTCCATGGTCGGGCGCGTGGAACGCGAACTCGGCCCCATCGACATCGCCGTGCATGCGGCGGGCGTGATCCAGGAGCGCGACTTCCTGGACACCAGCGACGCCGACTGGGACCACGTCGTCGGCATCGACCTGAAAGGGGTGTTCATCTGCTGCCGCGCCGTGCTGGCGCGCATGGCACCACGGGGCCGCGGTTGCGTTGTCAACATCGCCTCCGAGCTCGGCCACCTGGGCCGCGCGCGCTATGCCCCTTACTGCGCCGCGAAGGCCGGCGTCATCGGACTGACCAAGTCGCTCGCACGCGAGTTCGCCCCCGCCATCCGCGTCAACGCCATCGCACCAGGACCGGTGGACACCCCCATGCTATCGCTCGAACACATGAGCCCCGAGGTGCTCGCCGCCGAACAGGCCATCCCCGCGGGGCGCGTCGGCCGCCCCGACGAGATCGCCGCCACCGCCGTCTTCCTCGCGTCCGACGCCGCGAGCTTCTTCCACGGCCAGATACTCGGCCCGAACGGCGGCGCCCACATGTAACCCCGTAACCCGAGAACCTTGGAGTCAGAACCTTGGGGTCAGGTCTTGCCTTTTGCCTCAGCGACCTCCGCAACCGCAATCAAGCGACTGACACGCGACACCGACAAGTCCAAATCGGTCGCGATTGCTGTCATCGTCATGCCGCCCTCACGGTATGCCTGACGCAGCCCCTCGGCGCGGGTAGCCGACTGCGCGATCCATTGCTCCAGTGTCCGCCGCCGCGCGCGCTGCGCCCTGGGCACTTCCCTGAGTCCGACAGCGGCGACCGGCGACGTTGCCAGCATGCGCATCGCAAAGTCCTCGTCTCCGAGAAAGATCTGTTGCCTCAGCCCCTGCCGCCAGAGGCCGGCGTCCTCCGCAGCCTTCTGTTCCACCAGGCCGGCATAGCGCCGTGCAGCAATCGCCCGATCACGATCCGATTGCGGGTCCCGCCCGAGCACGTGACCGTACAGCGTGTCCAGATCCAGCCAAGGCGGGGCGACCGCGGCGCCGATGTGGGCACGGAAGCTCGACCATTCCCATTGGTCACAGGATCTGACCAGCCTCGCCGCCACCGGATTTCGATCGACATAGCGACATAGGGTGGACAGGTAGCTGTCGCGATCGACGAGGATGGCCTTGAATCGTCCCTGGAACAGATGGCCCGTCAGCGCATGCCGACGGTTGAACGCCTGGGTGTAGACCCCGTTGAGCTGACGCATGCAGCGCGACAGGTTCCCCTGCCGCGTCTGCAGCACCAGATGGTAGTGGTTGCCCATGAGGCAGTAGGCCAGCAACCGTGCGTCGAAGCGCTCCGACATTTGGCCGACGATACGGAGAAAGCTGCGGCGATCGTCGTCGTCGCGATAGATCTTCTCCAGCCTGTCGCCACGGGACGTCACGTGGTACACGGCGCCGGGGAATTCGACTCTGAGGGGACGTGCCATGGATGAACGGTAGCCCCGCCAATGGCAAAAGGCAAGACCTGACCCCGCCGTTCTTGACCCCGCCGTTCTACATCCCGAACGCGGTCGCGGCGCGGTCGACCAGCGCCTCGAAGGTGAGGCGGAGCCGGGGTGACATCCGGATCAGGCGGGAGCGGCCATCGTCGGGGTTGTCGACCTCCTCGAGGTAGCCCTCGTCGATGGCGCGCTTCACGTACTTCATGGCGGTCTGCACACCGACTCCCTTCACGTATCCGTAAGCATCGGTCTTGGGAACGGGCGTCTCGCCGCGCAGCCACAGCTCCGTGAACAGGCGCGAGAAGTACACATCGGACAGGCCGGTGTCGTGAAAGCTCTCGACCCAGGCGCTGTCGAGTTCGCGCAATGCCGCCAGGAAGCGCCGCCGCCGCGCATCGGTGCGCACCGAAACAGCGCCGCGCGCACCGTCGTCGGCCGCGGCCGGACCCGCCACACGACGTGATCGGGTGGCCGGTTCGACGATTTTTTCCCGACGATTCAAGGTCATCGCGTCACACCCTCGCCAGCAGATCCGGAGGAACAGAAACTGCTTCCATATTTACCACCATTTTTCGATGTGCAGTTAGGCTGGCCAAGATATTTCATCAGGCCACGGGAAGATGGCGAGGCGCATTGCGAGGCAGGCCGCGCATCCCGCGCCAAGCCAATAGCCGAGCCTGATGGCGCGAAGCGGGGGCGCGGGATGACCGCAAGGCGCCCGCCAGCGCCCGTGGAGGCCGACAGACCAAATCGTACCGACAGCCGATGCGTTGCAAACCCGATGGACATCGGTGCGCAGCTCATTTTCGGGGCCGACCTGGTGAAATTTCCGGGCAGGCGCCACGGCCGGCGGCACGCAACACCAGGAGCGTCATCGATGTCCGGAACCGCCCACGACCTGCCCTACCGGGGCCTGATGCGCGAACAGGAGGGCATCCTGCCCAACACCCTCGCCATCGGCTACGCAACCATGGGCCATGCGCTCGGGCTCTGGCTGCTCTCCCTCGCCACACCGGTCTCGCTGGTCGCCGGTGTGCTGCTGACGGCCCACACCATGGTCATCGCCGCCTATCTGATCCACGAGGCCGCCCACTACACGCTGTTCCGCAGCCCGGCGCACAACCGCATCGTCGGCGAAGTCGCAGCCTGGATCTGCGGTGCCGCTTACGCCTCGTTCGAGCGGGTCCGGCACATGCACATCCGGCACCACCGCGATCGCGCCGACGTGACGGTGTTCGACTACAAGACGCTGTTGCGACGGCGGGCCTGGCTGCGCCGCGCAGTGCACCGGCTCGAGTGGTGTTACGTCCCGGCGGTCGAACTGATCATGCACTACCAGTTGCTGGCGCGGCCCTTCGTTCTGCCGAGCGAACGCACGCGCCGAAGACGTGTGCTCGCGATGCTGGCCAGCCGGCTGGCGCTGTTCGCCGCGCTGGGCTGGTACTCCCCGTGGGCGCTGGCGGGCTACGCCCTGGCCTACTGGATGCTGCTGACCACGCTGAATTTCTTCGACGCCTTCCACCACACCTTCGATCAGTATTTCACCAGCGATGAGCACGCCACCGTGCCCATGAACGGACGCAACCGCGCCTACGAACAGGCCAACACCTACTCCAATGTGATCTCCCGCCGCTTCCCGGTGCTCAATTTGCTGGCGCTGAACTTCGGCTATCACAACGCCCACCATGAGCGCGCCGCAGTGCCCTGGTACCGGCTCCCGGCGCTGAATGCCGAACTGTTCGGCGAGGCGGCGCGCGAACTCATGCCCCTGCCGGAGTTGCTCCGGACCTGGCACCGCAACCGCCTGCGTCGCATCCTCGATGACGACTACGGGGCGGTCGGCGAGGGCGCCGGTCGCGCCGACGGGTTCATCGGGGCACATGGCGTGTCCTTTCTCACCGTGATCTGAAGTGCACGACAGCGCGCGGCGTCCGCTGGCGATGGCATCTCTCCTCCTCAGCGGCGTGTTGTGGGGCACGGCATGGATGCCCCTGAAGTACTTCGCCGGACACGGCATGAACGGTCTGTCGGTCACGGTGCTGACCTACGGGTTCGCCGGCGCTCTGGCCCTGCCCTGGCTCTGGCAGCGTCGGCAGGCATGGCGCACGCACCGCACCCTGCTCGCCTCCATGGGTCTGCTCGGCGGCATCGCCAACGCCTGCTTTGCCAGCGCCATGATGTTCGGCGAGGTGTCGCGCGCCATGCTGCTGTTCTACCTCGTGCCGGTTTGGGGGGTGCTGGGAGGACGACTGTTCTTCCGGGAGGCGGTATCACCCCCTCGCGCCATCGCGGTCGCCATGGCGCTGACAGGTGCCGTCCTGGTGCTCGGCGGACCTGCGCTGCTGCTGCAGTCACCGCGCCTGATCGATCTCGCCGCGCTCGCCTCGGGTTTCTTCTACACCGCACAGAACCTCTGCGCCCGGGCCGCCTCCGGAGCGGCCGTGCCGGACAAGACCGGCCTGTCCTTCATCGGTTGCGCCATCACCGCCGCGGTAATGATGTCGCTGGCGGGCCAGCACCTGCCGGCGCCCGCCCCTGCCACGCTCGCCGCGCTCGCCGGTTTCACCGCCGTGTGGCTGGTCGTGGGCGTCTGGACGCAACTCTACGGCGCCACCCACCTCGAGGCCGGCACCATGGGCGTTCTGGTGATCTTCGAACTGCTCACCGCCGTCGTCTCCGCCATGGTGGTCGGTGGTGAGCGTCTCGATGGCTCCGGCTGGACCGGCGCCGCCCTCATCGTCGCGGCCGCCCTGATCGAAGCGCGGGCCGGCAATCGGCCGCCATCCCCCACCCGCCCCCAAGCCCTGACACCGGAGTCGCCATGAGCACACCCGAAATCCTGATGAACCGCATGAGCTGGACCGACTACCAGACCCGGGTCCAGGGGGACAACGCCACCGTCTTCCTGCCCTGCGGCGCGACCGAGCAGCACGGCCCGCATCTGCCACTGGGCACCGACCACCTGCTGGCGCACGCCGTGGCAGCCGGTGTGGCGACACGCGTCGGGGGCATCGTCGCCCCGGCGCTGTCCTACGGATACAAGTCACAGGTCAAGTGCGGCGGCGGACAGCACTTCTGCGGAACGACCAGCCTGGATGCCGCCACGCTCATCGGCAACGTGCGAGACACCATCCGCGAATTCGCGCGCCACGGCGCCCGCAGCGTCGTGCTGTGCAACGGTCACTACGAGAACACCTGGTTCCTGATCGAAGGCGTCGAGCTCGCCATGCGCGAGCTGGGCCCGAATCCGCCGCTGCGGGTCATGCGCCTGGAGTACTGGGACTTCATGACCGCGGGCACGCTGGAGAAGGTGTTCCCCGAGGGTTTCCCCGGCTTCGCCCTGGAGCACGCCGCCGTGCTCGAGACGTCGATGATGCTGCACTACCACCCGGAGCTGGTGCGCATGGACCTCATCCCGGGCGACGGTCCGGCCCACTTCCCCGATTACGAAACCTTCCCGCCCTACACCCATCTGGTGCCGCCCTCGGGCGTGCTGTCCTCCGCCCGCGCCGCCACCCGCGAGAAGGGCGACTGGCTGGTGGAGGAAGTGACCGACCGCATCGCCGCCGCGGTGCGCAAGGAGTTCCCCTGAACACATCCGCCGGAACCGCCATGAAAAACTCGCTCGTCACCCTCATCCTGTTCGCCATCGCCACAACTGCAACCGCTGCCGAGCGATTACGCATCGGGCACGACGCCTGGATCGGCTACGCCGCCGCCATCGTCGCCCGCGACAAGGGCCTGCTGCGAAAAGAGGGGCTGGATGTCCGGACGGTTTCGTTTGCCGGGCCCGGAGACACCCTCGCGCCGCTGATCGCCGGCCATCTGGACGTCGCCTTCACCACGCTGTTCAACCTTGCGCTCATGTCCGCCAAGGGCAATGACGATCTCGTGGCCATTTACCTGCTGGACACGTCCAACGGCGCGGACGCCGTCGTCGCTGCAAAGGGCATCGACAGCACGGCCCAGCTCAAGGGCCGGAAGATCGCCGTCACCCTCGACGAGGTCAACCACATGTTGTTGCTCGCCGCGTTGGAACGTGGCGGCGTTCCCGCCGACACCGTGCAACTCGTGAACTTCAACGCCGAGGACGCCGGCGCGGCGCTGCTGGCAGGTCAGGTGGACGCGGCCGTCACCTGGGAGCCCTGGGTCACAAAGGCCCGTGGCGCCGGCGGCAAAGTCGTGTTCAGCAGTGCCGACACGCCGAACCTCATCCTCGACGCCGTGGTGGTGCGCAAGGATGTGCTCGCAAGGAAGGGGCCGCTCCTGGCGCGCCTGCTTCGCGGCATCGACGCCGGCCACGCCTACCTCGCCGCAAAACCCAGGGAGTCCCGGGCCATCCTCGCCAAATGGCTCAAGGTGTCACCGGCGGAGGTTTCCGACATGCTTGCCGGGGACAAGGTCTATGGGCTGGCGGACAACAGGGCGCTGTTCGGTGCGGCGGGACAGCCCGGACCGGCATGGGACTCCATGCGCCTGGTGGCGGACTTCATCGCAGCGCGCAAGCTGGGCAACCGCCCCGTCAGGCCCGAGGCGCTGCTCGTTCCCTCGCTGGTGGCGCCCTGAGATGGCCAGCGACGTGGACCTCGCCTGGATGCGCGCTGCCATGGACGAGGCGCGCCACGGCCTGGCGACCGGCGAACCACCGTTCGGTGCCATCGTCGTGGATGCGGCCGGCATCGAGGTGGCGCGCGCCCACGACCGGGTGAACAGCCTCTACGACATGTCCCGGCACGCCGAGATCGAGGCGATACGCGCCGCCTGCGTCGTCCTCGGCCCGGATCTGAGCGGCTGCACCCTCTACGCCACCACCGAGCCCTGCGCCATGTGCTTCACCTCGGCGTGGCTTGCCCGCGTGTCGCGCATCGTCTACGGCTGCACCATGGCGGAAGTCGCGGCCGTGGTGCCCTCACAGCGCGAGGTGACGGTCCCGGTTCCGGTGATGAATTCGGCCACGGCCGAGCCACTGGCCCTCGAGGGCGGCGTCCTGGCCGCCGACTGCCTGAACATGTTCCGGACGGAGCCCCGATGAGCCTCTCCTTCGACCCCCGGTCCACCGCGCTGCTGGTGATCGACATGCAGCGCGATTTCCTCGACCCGCGTGGCTACGCCGCCCGTGCGGGTCTGGACATCTCCCTGCTGCGCGAGGCGATTCCCGGCGTGGCGCGGATGCTGCGCGCCGCGCGCGACGCTGGCCTGCTGGTTGTCCACACCCGCGAGGCCAATGCGCCTGACCTGTCCGACGTGCCGCCGGCGTTCGCGGACGCGACTGCGCGCACCGGCGCGAGCGTCGGCGCAACGGGGCCGCTTGGCCGGCTGCTGATACGGGGCGAGCCCGGTAGCGGCATCATCGACGAGCTGGCGCCGATCGCGGGAGAGATCGTGATCGACAAGCCGGGCTTCTCCGCATTCGAGGGCACCGCGCTGGGCGCGATGCTGCTCGCCCGCGGCATCCGCCAGCTGATCCTGTGCGGCATCACCACCGAGGTCTGCGTCTCCTCGACGCTGCGCACCGCGATCGACCGCGGCTTCCGCTGTGTGACGCTGCGCGATGCCTGCGCCTCCGCCTACCCGGACCTGCACGAGGCCGCGCTGCGCATGGTCGAAGTCGAGGGCGGGGTGTTCGGCAGCGTGGCAACGGCAGACCAGGTGGCGGCGACGCTGACCGGGAGCTGACATGTCGGGCAACCGCATCCAGGCCCTGCTCACCGCCACTCACCGCTACGACAAGACCCTGTCCACGCGCAACCGCGGCGCCGGCGTGATCATCCAGGCGCCCATTCTTGCCTATCTGGTCGAGACCCCGAACGGTCGCATCCTCTACGACGTCGGCTGCGACTACGGCAAGCTTGCCGACCCGGAGAAGCGGGCCCGGCACTACGACCCGGCCGTCTTCGCCTTCGGGGCGCCCGACATGGCGGAGTCCCAGCGGCTGCCCGCGCACTTCACCCGCCTCGGCATCACGGCGCGGGACATCGACCTGGTGTTCCTCGGCCACCTGCACTTCGACCATGCCGGCGGGCTGTGCGACGTGGCGGGCTGCGAGGTCCACGTCCAGACCGCCGAGCTGGCCGGCGCGACCGCGCCTGGGGACGCCGGCTACTTCGCCGACGAAGTCGCACACCT
>JBILUV010000415.1:0-2723 GCA_044370825.1 Burkholderiales bacterium
TGGCCACGCCGTTCAGCTTCGAGTTTGCCGACCCCGGTCGTGCCTCGGACCCGCTGCTGTCCATCGAGGCGGGCGCGGCGTCCTATGGCGACACCGCGGTGCTTGGCGGTGTCGAACTCGTCATCCGGCCCGGAGCGCGGCTCGGGCTGCTCGGGCGCAACGGGGCCGGCAAGTCGACCCTGGTCAAGCTCATCGCCGGCAGCCTGGCGCTGTCGCGTGGTTCGCGGCAGATCGGACGTGACGTGCGCATCGGCTACTTCGCCCAGCACCAGCTCGACCAGTTGCGGGCCGACGACACGCCACTGGGGCATCTGCAACGGCGCGATCCCCTGGTTCGGGAGCAGGATCACCGGGATTTCCTGGGCGGCTTCGATTTCCGCGGCGATGCGGTGCTGGCGCCCGTCGGGCCCATGTCCGGCGGCGAGAAGGCCAGGCTCGCGCTGGCGCTGATCACCTACGAGAAGCCGCACCTGCTGCTGCTCGACGAACCGACCAACCATCTGGACATGGACATGCGCAATGCCCTTACCATCTCGCTCCAGTCCTTCACTGGTGCGATGGTTCTGGTGTCGCATGACCGGTCGCTGCTGCGTGCGACGGCTGACGAGTTCTGGCTGGTCGCGGGCGGCCGGGTGCGCCCCTTCGACGGCGATCTGGACGATTACCGCGCCTGGCTCGAGTCGCCCGAGCAACAGGGGCATGCCGCGCCGGTCGCGCCGTCCACCGCGGGAGAGGGCGTCGGTCGTCGTGACCAGCGGCGCGCGGAGGCCGAGGCCCGGCAGAAGCTGTCGGCGCTGCGCAAGCCCATCGAGAAGCGGCTGAAAGAGGTGGAGACGGCGCTCGCAGCGGTTGAGTCCGAACTGCGGACGCTTGAAAGCCGGCTCGCCGCCCCCGATATTTACGAGGCTGGCCGGAAGTCCGAACTGCAGGAGTGCCTCATGCGCCAGTCGGCGCTGCGGGCGCAGGCCGACGGGCTGGAGCAGGAGTGGCTCGAACTCCAGGAAAAGCTCGAGGCGGTTGCGGCCACAGCCTGAGACCGTGATGCCCGCGGGGGTCGCAGCGGGTAGCGCGGGGAGTGGTAGACGGAATCACTGAAGCACTTGCAAGGAGGACCATCGGGTGAAACGTATCTCTCTTTTTCTGGCCACCAACCTGGCCGTCGTGTTCCTGCTGTCCATCACGGCGCGGGTGCTCGGGCTGGACCGCTGGCTCACATCCAACGGCCTCAACATGGGCGGGCTGCTGATGATGGCCGCGCTGTTCGGGTTCGGCGGCTCGTTCATCTCGCTGGCCATGTCGAAGTGGATGGCCAAGCGCTCCACGGGGGCCGTGGTCCTGGAGGATCCGCGTGATCCGACCGAGCGCTGGCTGCTCGATACCGTGCGCCGGCAGGCTGAGCGGGCCGGCATCGGCATGCCGGAGGTCGCCATCTACGACGCCCCCGAAATCAACGCCTTCGCCACTGGCATGAACCGCAACGCCGCTCTGGTGGCAGTCAGTACGGGGTTGCTGCGCGGCATGACGCGCGATGAGGCCGAGGCCGTGCTGGCGCATGAGGTCAGCCACGTGGCCAATGGCGACATGGTCACCCTCAGTCTCATTCAAGGCGTGGTCAATACCTTCGTCTTCTTCCTGTCCCGGGTGGTCGGGTACGCGGTGGATCGGGTGCTGCTCAAGAACGAGCGTGGACATGGCATCGGCTTCTGGATAACCACCATGGTGGCGGAGGTGGTTCTCGGGCTTCTGGCGAGCATCATCGTCATGTGGTTCAGCCGTTACCGCGAGTACCGCGCCGACGCCGGCGGCGCCGACCTGGCGGGACGCGCCAAGATGATCGCGGCGCTCGAGAGGTTGCAGCGAGCCCACGCCCCCTCGACCCTCCCCGATACCATCCAGGCCTTCGGGATCTCCGGCGGCACCCCCGACGGACTCAAGGTCCTGCTCATGTCGCACCCTCCCCTGGAGAAGCGGATCTCAGCCCTGCGGGCGGCTGTGAACACTGGGGGCTGAGGACTGCATGCGCCTTGCCAGGCGTGAACAAGGGGGCCACGCGGGTGGCCCCCTTGTGTTTTGCAGGTGCTTTCCCGGTAGAGGTTTTCGTGGTCTGATCCGGCCGCTCATTGCCCTTGACGCGCTCCCGTGCCGCGTGGGGCCTAGCCTGGAGGAGAAAGCGTGGATCGCATCGAACGTCTTGTCCTGATTGCCACGCTGTCGCTGCTGACGGTAGCCTGCGTACTGGTACTGCGGCCCTTTCTGTCTGCGGTGCTCTGGGCCGGGATCCTGGCGCTGGCCACGTGGCCCATCTTCTGCCGTATTCGGGTTTGGCTGGGTGGCCGCTCCGGTGTGACGGCCGCCGTGATGACGACCGTGTTCCTGCTCGTGCTGGTGGTTCCCCTCGGCCTGGGCGGCATTGCCATCGCCCAGCACGCCGACCGATGGTTCGATCTCGCGCACGCGACCGTGGCTGCCGGCATGCCGGCGCCGCCTGACTGGGTGGCGGCGTTGCCGGTGGTGGGAGAGTGGCTGCACGCCCGCTGGCTGCTCGTCGCCGGCGACAGCGGCGCTCTTTCTCGGGAGTTGCAGCCCCTGGTCGATCCGGCGCGCAAGCTCGCCTTCGCCACCGCGCGGGGCCTTGGCGAGGGCATGGTCACCCTGGGGTTCAGCGCGTTGATCGCCTTCTTTTTCTGGCGCGACGGGGAGTCCATTGCGTCGCGCTTCCGACG
>JBILUV010000288.1:0-4316 GCA_044370825.1 Burkholderiales bacterium
CCATGGGTGCGGGCTGGTGCCCGCCCGGCATCCTGGGCATTGGCATCGGCGGCACGGCCGAGAAGGCGATGCTGATGGCCAAGGAGTCGCTGATGGAGCCGATCGACATGCAGGAGCTGATCCAGCGCGGTCCGGCCAGCAGGGTGGAGGAGTTGCGCATCGAGCTCTACGAGAAGGTCAACGCACTGGGGATCGGTGCCCAGGGTCTCGGCGGCCTCTCGACCGTGCTGGACGTGAAGATCCGCGACTACCCCACCCATGCCGCAAGCCTGCCGGTGGCCATGATCCCCAACTGCGCCGCCACTCGCCACGTCCACTTCGTGCTCGACGGTTCCGGGCCGGCGAAGCTGGAGCCGCCGTCCCTGGACGACTGGCCGTCCATCACCTACGACGCGTCCAAGGGACGGCGGGTCAACCTCGACAGCATCACCCGTGAGGAGGTTGCCGGCTGGAAGCCCGGCGACGTGCTGTTGCTCAACGGCAAGCTGCTCACCGGTCGCGATGCCGCCCACAAGCGGCTGGTCGACATGATCGCTCGCGGCGAATCGCTGCCTGTGGACTTCACCAATCGCTTCATCTACTACGTGGGCCCGGTCGACCCGGTGCGTGACGAGGTTGTGGGGCCGGCGGGTCCGACCACGGCGACGCGCATGGACAAGTTCACCCGCACCATGCTCGAGAAGACCGGATTGCTGGGCATGGTGGGCAAGGGCGAACGCGGCCCGCTGGCCATCGATGCCATCCGGGACAACCGGGCGGTCTACCTGATGGCGGTCGGGGGCGCGGCCTACCTCGTGTCCAAGGCCATCAGGGGTGCGCGCACCCTCGCGTTCGCCGATCTTGGCATGGAGGCGATCTACGAGTTCGACGTCGTGGACATGCCGGTCACCGTGGCGGTGGATTCGGGTGGCACGTCGGTCCACCAGACTGGGCCGAAGGAGTGGCAGCAACGCATCGGCAAGATTCCCGTCGTCACGGCGTGACGACGAAAGCCCCGCCGCCCACGGGTGCCATCGGAAAAATCGGTTGCATATCGGCGGGCTCTGTGGCTTCATGGTGAGCGGCGGGCCTCCCCGCATTGCATGGTGGTGAACCTGGTCAGGTCCGGAAGGAAGCAGCCATAGCCGCTCTCTGCAAGTGCCGGGGGTTAGGCTCGCCACCCCATCACGCGCGGGTGCGGGGCTGTGGCGTCGTCAAGGCGTCCGGAAACCCCTGCCATCCGCCACAGGAAGTGCCCGCATGACGCTCGCCCTCGCCCGGAAGTACCGGCCGCGCACCTTCGGCGAGGTGGTGGGCCAGGAGCACGTCATCCAGGCCCTGGGACACGCGCTGGAAGGCAACCGTCTGCACCACGCCTACCTTCTCACCGGCACCCGGGGGGTGGGCAAGACCACCATCGCCCGCATCATCGCCAAGGCGCTCAACTGCGAAACCGGTGTCACCGCCACGCCATGCGGCGTGTGCGAGACCTGCCGCGCCATCGATGCCGGTCGCTATGTCGACCTGCTGGAGCTGGACGCTGCGTCCAACACCCAGGTAGACAACATGCGCGAACTGCTCGAGAACGCCCTGTATGCGCCGACCGCGGGTCGCTTCAAGGTCTACATCATCGACGAAGTGCACATGCTCTCGCGCGGCTCGTTCAACGCGATGCTCAAGACGCTGGAGGAGCCGCCGGCACATGTGAAATTCGTGCTCGCCACCACCGACCCGCAGAAGATCCCGGCGACGGTGCTGTCGCGCTGCCTGCAGTTCGGCCTCAAGCAGATGACGCCGTCGCAGATCCGCGGCCAGCTCGAGCGCGTGCTGGGGCTCGAGTCGGTATCGGCCGAGCCGGCGGCTCTCGCCTTGCTGTCGCGCGCCGCGCACGGCAGCATGCGCGACAGCCTGAGCCTGCTCGACCAGGCCATCGTCCACGGGGCGGGGCAGGTGACGGAGGCGGGCGTTCGCGACATGCTGGGCATTGTCGATGCGTCCTATCTTTTCACGGTGCTGGCGCACGTGGCCGACGGCGATGGCCCTGGGCTGATGGTCCAGGCCGAGGCCATGGAGGCGCATGGGCTGTCCTTCGACACCGCCCTGCAGGATCTGGCGGCCTTGCTGCACCGGATCGCACTGGCCCAGGCCATCCCGGATGCCATCGCAGACGACGAGCCCGAGCGCGCCAGCCTGTTTGCCCTGGCGGAGCGCTTCAGCCCCGAGGTTGTGCAACTGCACTACCAGATCGCCCTGCGCGGGCGGGCCGACCTGCCCATGGCGCCGGACGAGATGGCCGGCTTTACCATGACGCTGCTGCGCATGCTGGCTTTTGCCCCGGAAGGCGGTGACGCTGGGGCGGGCGGTTGCGGGGCGGTGGTTGCGGCGTCGCGGCCCGCCGCGGTTGCTGGGACCGGGGCGCCAACTCGTGTCTCTGGTGCGCCCGCTGCCACGCCCCCGCGCGCCGTCGCGCCCGTCCTGAAGCCGGCGCCGGGCCTGAAGTCGGAGCGGAAGGTCGCGCAAGCGGTCTCCGACGCCAGACCGGCGGCCGATCGGCCGACACCAGCGGGCGCCGGCGTCACCGGGCTCGGTGCGGTGGATCGCGCGACCTGGCCCGACATCGTGGCCAGCCTGAAGCTGGGTGGCATGGCGCGGATGCTCGCCCAGCACTGCGAATACAAGTCCGGTGCGGATAACCGTCTGGTGCTGGCGGTGGCGGCGGAGCATCGCCACCTGCTGGAGCCTGCCTACCGCGACAAACTCACCAATGTCCTGCAGGAACGTTTTCCAGGTGTCAGGGTGGAGTTCGAGCTCGGCGCGGAAGGTGACGGGACCCTGGCCGTGCGCGAGGCGAAGGACAAGGATGCGCGCCAGCGGGGCGCGGTCGAGGCGATCGATTCGGACCCCTTCGTGCGGGCCCTGGTGGACAACTTCGATGCGCGGCTGGTGGATGGTTCGGTCCGTCCGGTGTGACCGGTTTCTTTCAACTGTCGGGAGTCGACCATGATCAACAAGGGACAATTGGCCGGGCTGATGAAGCAGGCCCAGCAGATGCAGGAAAACATGAAGCGCGCCCAGGAGCAGCTCGCCACCGTCGAGGTCGAGGGGCAGGCGGGCGCCGGCCTGGTGAAGATCACCATGACCTGCCGCCACGACGTCAGGCGGGTGTCGATCGACGTCAGCCTGATGGGCGACGACAAGGAGATGCTGGAGGACCTGATCGCCGCCGCGATGAACGACGCGGTGCGGCGCGCCGAGGCCACCACCCAGGAAAAGATGGGTGCGCTGACCGGAGCCATGGGGCTGCCGGCCGGCATGAAGCTGCCGTTCTGATGACCGCAGAGATCGCTGTGGCACCGCGCGGGTGGCGTTCTTGAGAACGCCGTCCAGCCTTCAGGCGCTGATGGACGCGCTGCGTGTCCTGCCCGGGGTCGGGCCGAAGTCCGCGCAGCGCATCGCCTACCAGTTGCTGGAGCACGACCGGGATGGGGCACTCAGGCTCGCGTTGGCGCTGGGCACCGCCGTGGAACGGGTGCGGCATTGCGAGCGCTGCAACACCTTCTCGGAGGAGCCGGTGTGCGAGGTGTGCGCGTCGCCGAGGCGCGATCCCGCGCTGCTGTGTGTGGTTGAGACTCCGGCCGACCAGTTGCGCATGGAGCAGACCCAGAGCTACGGCGGGCTGTACTACGTGCTGCTGGGGCGCCTGTCGCCGCTCGACGGTATCGGCCCCCGGGAACTGCACCTCGACCGGTTGGTGCGCCGGGCCACCGACGGTCAGGTGAACGAGGTGATCCTGGCAACCAACTTCACCGCCGAGGGCGAGGCGACGGCGCACTATGTGAGCGAGACCCTGCGGGCACGTGGCCTGACGGTGTCGCGCATCGCACGCGGTCTGCCGGTGGGGGGTGAACTGGAGTTTGTGGACAGCGGCACGCTGGCCCAGGCTTTCATCGAACGTCGACAGGTGGGGTGAGCGTGGAGAATCGTCGCAAGCCGGCTGCGCGCCGGACACCCGTCCAGGGCGGCTCCGGAACGCGTGCATCAGACCCGGGCACGCGTAGGCAGTCCGGGAGCGGGGCCCGTCGCCCGTCCGACACAGGTAGCCGTGAGCAGGGGGGCGACGGCGTGCGTTCGTCTGGCACGTCCGGCGGTCGTTCCCCGTCGCTGCCAGGACGCCCAGCCGCCGGTGGCGCGCAAGGGCGCGGGGCGGGGCGCGGCCCGGCGGCTGCGGACCGGGCGCCTGCCGGCGCTGGGGTGCGGGCACAGCGCGCGGCGGGTGATCGTGTCCCGGCGCGAGGCGGCAGGTCGGGCGGTCCAGGTGCGACGGGTGAACCCGGGTC
>JBILUV010000226.1:0-5938 GCA_044370825.1 Burkholderiales bacterium
CGCCGGGACGGCCGGGTCGCGCATCGGTGCGGTCCAGCGCCCGTCCGTCGCGAGACAGCGCGCCGCGCGCACCGGGAGCCCGGTTCCCGGGCCGGGGAGGTGAGCAGGCGGCGGCACCGGGGACACCGCTCGTCCCGACCGGGCGGCGCAGTGCGGCGCCATCGTCCTCCCTGTCGGCAGCCGCAGGGGCGGGGGTCGAGGGTCAGTCGCAGAAGCTGCAGAAGGTCCTCGCCCAGGCAGGGCTGGGGTCGCGGCGCGAGATGGAGGAATTGATCGCCGCCGGCAAGGTGCTGGTCAATGGCGAGGCGGCGACGCTCGGCATGCGCGTGAGCCCGGACGATCTGGTAAAGGTCGGCCGCCGGCAGCTGCGTTTCAAGCTCTCGCCGCGATTGCCTCGTGTGATCGTCTATCACAAGCCGGAGGGTGAGATCGTCTCGCGCGACGATCCGGATGGCCGTCCCAGCGTGTTCGACCACCTGCCGGTGATCCGCAGCGGCAAGTGGCTGGCCATCGGTCGCCTGGACTTCAACACCTGTGGTCTTCTCATCTTCACCACCTCCGGTGAACTGGCGAACCGCATGACTCATCCGCGGTTCGAGGTGGAGCGGGAGTATGCAGTACGGGTGATGGGTGAGGTGACCTCGGAACAGGCGAGGGCACTGCTTGCCGGTGTGACCCTGGCCGATGGCGAGGCCAGGCTGGAGGTGCTCGAGGATCAGGGCGGGCAGGGCAGCAACCACTGGTACCGGGTCGTGGTGCGCGAGGGCCGCAACCGGTTGGTACGGCGCCTGTTCGAGCATTTCGGGCTGACGGTGAGCCGGCTGATGCGGGTGCGTTTCGGGATTGTCAACCTGCCGCCGCGCCTGAAACGCGGTCAGCACCTGGAGCTGACCGAGGCCCAGACGCGCAGCGTCCTCGAGTGGCTGGCGGTCTCGGGTCGGGCTGCCGGACCGGAGACGGCCGAGCCACCGGTACCGGTGAGATCCGTGGCCGCGCCGCGTTCGTCGGAGAGGACACCTTCGGCTGCGGCGCCACGGTCCCGGACCAAGCGACCATCCCCGGCGGAGAGCCCGACGCGCCCCGGCGGCCGCCGCCCCGCGGCGCGGCGTCGTTGAGCGATCACCGGGCCGACAGCGCCCGAAGTGTCAGGGCAACTGCGCTCGGGTGAGCAGGAACACGAACTCGTCGCCGGCGTGCGTCTCGAGCCAGGTGAACGGAGTGCGCGGATAGGCGGCTTCCAGGGCGGTCCGGTTGTGCCCGATCTCGACTATCAGAATGCCCTCCGGGGCCAGATGGCGTCGCGCGTGCGTCAGAAGGCGCCGGACGAGGTCCAGGCCGTCCTCGCCTCCCGCAAGGGCGAGCTCCGGTTCCACACGATACTCCGGTGGGAGCACGGCCATCGACGCCGCATTCACATAGGGCGGATTGCTCACGATGAGGTCGTAGCGCCGATCCTCCAGGGCGCCGAAGAGGTCTGACTCGACCAGCCGGATGCGTTGCTCCAGGCCGTGTGCCAGCACGTTGGCCCGGGCAACGTCCAGCGCGTCGGACGAGAGGTCTGCCGCATCGATGGCGGCTTCGGGGAAAGCGTGGGCCATGAGAACCGCCAGACAGCCGGAACCGGTGCACAGGTCGAGCGCGTGCCCGATGCGTCCCGGATCGTCCACCCAGGGCGAGAGCGAGTCGGCCAGCAGATCCGAGATGAACGACCGCGGGATCAGCACCCGCGGGTCGACCTGGAAGCAGAACCCGGCGAGCCAGGCTTCGCCCGTCAGGTAGGGCACCGGCACACGCTCGCACGCGCGTCGCGAGACCAGGTCGAGCACGCGCTTGCGCTCGCTGCGCAACACGCGCGCCTGGAGGTGGTCGCCAATCTCGTCGGGTGCCAGACCCAGCGCCCAGGCGAGCAGTTGTGCGCTCTCGCTGCGCGCATCCGGAAAGCCGTGGCCGAAGAACACCTCGTGCCGTGACAGCGTCGTGATGCCGAAGCGCAGCAGGTCGCCCACGGTGCGGAGTTCCGCGACTGCGGCGTCATAGGGGAATTGCGCGTGCGCAGGCGATTCAGGACGCGACATGGTCACCCACTGCCAGCAGGCGTTCGAGCACACCCTCGTAGACCCGCGAAAGAGGTGCGAGATCGGAGATGCGCACATGCTCGTTGAGCTTGTGGATGGAGGCGTTCACGGGACCGAACTCGACCACCTCCGGGCACCAGGTGGCGATGAAGCGCCCGTCCGAGGTGCCGCCCGTGGTGGACAGTTCGCACTGCTCGCCGGTGGCGTCACGGATGGCGCCGCTCACCGCCTCCACCAGCCGGCCGCGCGGCGTCAGGAATGGCATGCCGGACAGGGACCATGCGATGGTGTATTCCAGACCGTGCCGGTCGAGCACGGCGTGCAATCCCTGCTTCAGTCCATCGACCGTGCTCTCCGGGGAGAAGCGGACATTGAAGGAGACCTTCAGCTCGCCGGGAATGACGTTGTTGGCGCCCGTGCCGGCGTGGATGTTGGAGATCTGGAAGCTGGTGGGCGGGAAGTACTCGTTGCCCCGGTCCCATTCGATGGCCGCGAGCTCGGCGAGCGCGGGTGCCGCCTGGTGCACGGGGTTGCGAGCCAGGTGGGGGTAGGCGATGTGGCCCTGTACGCCGCGTACCGTGAGTTCGCCGGACAGGGAGCCGCGCCTGCCGTTCTTGATCACGTCACCCAGGCGCGTCGAGGAGGTCGGCTCGCCGACGATGCAGTAGTGCAGGTGCTCCTCCCGGCCGCGCAGCCAATCGACCACCCGCACCGTGCCATCGGTGGCGACTCCCTCCTCGTCGGAGGTGATGAGCAGGGCGATGGAGCCGGAATGGTCGGGGTGGGCCGCAACGTAGCGTTCGACCGCGGTGACGAACGCGGCGATGGAGGACTTCATGTCCGCCGCGCCGCGACCATACAGCAGGCCGTCGCGCTCGGTCGGCTCGAAGGGGTCGGAATGCCACTGATCGAGCGGACCGGTCGGCACCACGTCGGTGTGTCCGGCGAAGCAGACCACCGGGTCGGCGTGCCCGCGTCGTGCCCAGAAGTTATCCACGTCGCCGTGGCGCAGCGGCGTGATCTCGAATCCCAGGGCGCGCAGACGTCGGGCGAGCAGGGCCTGACAGCCCTCGTCCGCCGGCGTCACGGAACGGCGGCGGATCAGCTCGCGGGTCAGTTCCAGGGTCGGGTCATTCATGTGTCAACTCATGTCCAGTCGGTCCAGTTCGATGGACGGGGAGAATACTTCGGTGCGCGGCGTCGTGGCGAACACCGGCGTGGCGGCTGGGGCGGCGCTGGCCGACGGCATGCCGAAGACGTTGGCTGGGTTGGTCTCCCTGGCTTTGGAGAGGCCGGCATTGTCCATGAGCCACGCCAGGTTGCTGGCGGAGTCGGAGTTGCGCAGGGCCTCCTCCTTGGAGATGAGGCCCTTGGAGAAGAGCTTGAACAGGGACTGCTCGAAGGTCTCGCTGCCGGGAGACAGGCTCTGCTCCATGGCATCCTTGATCTCGTCGATACTGCCCTTCTTGATCAGTTCGGCCACGTGCTTGGTATTGAGCATGATCTCGACCGCCGCCACCATCGACCCGTCGAAGCCCTTGACGAGACGCTGCGAGATGACCGCCTTCAGCGTGCTGGCCAGATCGGCGAGCAGCGCGGGGCGCACCTCCGGCGGGAAGAAATTTATGATCCGCCCGAGCGCGTGGTAGCTGTTGTTGGCGTGCAGCGTGGTCAGGCAAAGGTGGCCAGTCTGGGCGTAGAGAAGCGCGTGCTGCAGGGTCTCGCGGTCGCGGACCTCGCCGATCATCATCACGTCCGGGGCTTCGCGCATGGCGTTGACCAGGGCGTTGCCGTAGGACAGGGTGTCCTGCCCCACCTCGCGCTGATTGACCACGCACTTCTCGTTGGTGAACACGTACTCGATCGGGTCCTCGATGGTGAGGATGTGGCCGCTGCGCGTCGCGTTTCTGTGCTCGAGCATCGCGGCCATGGTGGTGGACTTGCCCGAGCCGGTGGCGCCCACGACGAGCACCAGCCCGCGTTTCTCGAGCATGATGTCCTTGAGCATCGGCGGCAGCCGCAGCTTCTCGAACCCGGGGGTGCGGTTTCGCAGATAGCGGATCACCATGGCGACGTTGCCGCGCTGGCGGAATACGTTGACACGGAACCGCCCCACGCCCTGCACCGGATAGGAGAAGTTCATCTCCAGGGTGTCGTCGAACACCTGCGCCTCGCGGTCGGTCATCATGTCGTAGGCGATGCGCCGCACGGCATCCGCGTCCATGACCTGCTGGTTCACCGGCATGATGCTGCCAAGGATCTTGATGCAGATCGGTGAACCGGCCGAGAGGAAGAGGTCTGATGCCTCCTTCTCGGCCATCAGCTTGAAAACGGGTGTGAGGTAGGTGCTCATGGGTGCTCCCTGGCAGGCCGCGGGTTGCCGGCGACGCGGCCGCCAGGGATCTGGCTGTCGGTCAGTCGCCCCGTAGCAGTTCGTTGATGCTGGTCTTGGCGCGGGTCTTCGCGTCGACCTGCTTCACGATAACGGCGCAATACAGACTGTATTTACCGTCGGGAGAGGGCAGGTTGCCCGACACCACGACGGAACCGGGGGGGATGCGACCGTAGAGGATCTCCCCCGTGTCGCGGTTGTAGATGCGGGTGCTCTGCCCGAGGTAGACGCCCATGGAGATGACCGAACCCTCGCCGACGATCACGCCCTCGACGATCTCCGAGCGCGCGCCGATGAAGCAGTTGTCCTCGATGATGGTGGGGTTGGCCTGCAGCGGCTCGAGCACCCCGCCGATGCCCACGCCACCTGATAGGTGGACGTTCCTGCCGATCTGGGCGCAGGACCCGACCGTCGCCCAGGTGTCGACCATCGTGCCCTCGTCGACGTAGGCGCCGATGTTCACGTACGAGGGCATGAGCACGACGTTGCGGGCGATGAAGGAGCCCTTGCGCGCTGCCGCAGGCGGCACCACCCGGAAGCCGCCGGCGCGGAAGTCGGCGTCGCCGTAGTCGGCGAACTTCGGCGCCACCTTGTCGAAGTAGTTGCTGTAGCCGTCGCGGATGACGGCATTGTCGTGGAGCCGGAAGGACAGCAGCACCGCCTTCTTGATCCACTGGTGCGTCACCCAATCGCCATCGCGCTTCTCGGCAACGCGGAGTTTTCCAGCGTCGAGGCCGGCGATCACTTCCCCGACGGCCTCGCGGACTTCGGAAGGCGCGGCGGCGGGTGAGAGGTTTGCGCGGTTTTCCCACGCTGTTTCGATGATGGTTTCCAGGGCGGCCATTGGTTCGATCTCTGCTCAGGTGATATGTGACCGGGACGCCACCGAGGGCGTCGCATCCGGCCGGGAACTCTCCGGCGGCGAATGACGCCACGGCGAGGACACCGCTTCATTATAGGGAAGCCGTGATTTGCTGCCCGTCGCCTGTCGAGGCCATGGAACAATATTGCATTCAGGTGGTGGCCATGCCAGCATCCGGGACATGAGAATATTCGGTGGTAGTATTTCCGTGCTGTTTGCAGGATTCGTGGTCGCCGGCGTGTCGGGGCATGGACAAGCGGCGGACATGAGTGGGTACCTCGAGCAGCAGGCGGCGGCACAGGCAGCCTCGCGGGCGGCGGCGGAATTCACAGCCGATCTCTGGCGCGCGCAGGCGGGCGATGCGGACGCTCAATTCCGGGTGGGTACCTCCTATCGCAAGGGCTGGGGCGTGGCCATGGAGCCCGCTGCTGCAGCAAACTGGATGCGGGAGTCGGCGGACCAGGGCAATGCGGCGGCGCAGCACGCGCTGGGCGAGATGTACGAGGCGGGCGAGGGCTTGCCCAGGAACGAGGCCCGTGCTCTGCAGTGGTACCGTCGTTCTGCCCGGCAGGGGCATGCTGCCGGACAGGTCGGTCTGGCGACACTGAT
>JBILUV010000115.1:0-10263 GCA_044370825.1 Burkholderiales bacterium
GATCCCCGTATCGATGCGAACCGGATCGCACTCATGGGGTTCTCGCATGGCGGCATCGCCGCGCTCAGCGCGGCGACCGCCTGGGCGCGCGATACTTTCGCAGCCCAGGGACAACCACGCTTCCGCGCCTTCTTTGCGGTCTACCCCTACTGCAACGCCATCGTTCCGGAATACGACACCATATCGGCACCGCTGCGCATCCACGCCGGAGCGCTGGACGACTGGACGCCGGCGGCCCCCTGCGAGAGGCTCAGCACCGAACTGCGACGACGCGGCTTCGACGCTGATACGACGGTGCACCCGGACGCGCACCACGCCTTCGATGCGCCCTACGGCTCCGTGGTGTCACTGCCCTGGGTGACCAACCTTGCAGCCTGCTTCCCTCGTTACCTTTCCATCCTCGGTCCCTCGGAGCAGCCGGAGCCTTACGCCGCCTGTGTCAGGCGGGGCGCCACCGCTGGCCGGAACACACGCGGCATCAAGGCGATGCGCCGGGTGCTGGAGCGTGAACTGGTGACGCTGCTTGCGCCGGCCCACTGAGAACCAGTCACGTCGCGGGACCGGGATCAGCCCGGACATTTCACCAGGCCAGCCCCGAAAATGAGCTGCGCACCGATGCTCATTGGGCTTGCAGCAAAATGGCTGTCGGTACGATGTGGTTTGCCGGCCTTCACGGGCGCTGGCGGGCGCCTTGCGGTCATCCCGCGCCCGCGCTTCGCGCCAACAGGCTCGGCTATTGGCTTGGCGCGCGATGCACGGCCTGCCTCGCAATGCGCCTCGCCATCACCCCGTGACCTGGTGATAAATCCGCGCTGGAACACATACCTGGCCAGTCGCCGCGCAAACGCTCCGCTCAGCGGGATGGAGACTGCAGATGCGACGTCCGATGGCGCCGTGTCAGCAACCCGCCGAGGACCGCCAGCCCGACCCCCAGGCTGGCCCAGGTGCCAGGCTCAGGAACGGGCTGGAGCGTCACGGCGGCGATGAACGCCCTCTGGACACCATCGCTGCCATTGTCGGTGAGCACGATGCTCTCGAGAGTCGCGGTATCGAAGGCCGCAGGCAGATCGAAGCGCTGACGATCGATGTGCTGGCTGCCCGGGCCGCTCCCGTTGCTCCACACCTGACGGGTGACCGAGACGTCGAGAGTGGTGGTGTAGGTCGGGTTGTAGTTGTAGTCGCGGATATGGACGCCACCATCCAGATCGAGGCTATGCACCAGACCACCGCTGCCGTTGAAGGTGATCGTCGCGAGGCTGCCCGTGCCTTTCTCGCCCCACCAGGTGCCCATGAGGGTGTAGACGACGTCGATGCCGTACTGACTGACCGGAATCGACACGCTGCGCGGATTGGGTGTGCTGACGAACTGGTCGGCACTGTGCCACATGTAGTTCCCGCTGGCGGGGAGGCGATAGTCGATGCCGTCGAGCGAGACCAGCAGCGCCCCGGTCGGGTAGGTCTCGCCCCCGATGAACCCGCTGCTGTCGAAACGGGCGTTGGCCACACCGGACAGGTCGAGGGGCATTGCAGCCTGCGCGGACCCGACGAAAAGCAGCGCGGCGGCTGCAGCGGCGCGAAGTGACATGAAGGCCTCCTTGTCGCAGCGACTCACGGCTGCATATTTGCTCCCATTTGAATGTTGTGGATCGCCCTTGTCAACACAAATGAAGCAGACACGGACCCTGGCATCGCCGCCCCACCTCGAGCGTCAACAGGCACCACGGGCGCACCGGGGCTCAGACCAGTGCGCCCTGCAGCAGCGCCGCGTAGCGCTGGACGTCGACATTGCCACCACTGACGATCACGCCGATGCGCCTACCCTGTCCGGGGACGGCGCCGTGCAGCAGCGCGGCTGCGGCAAGACATCCGGTGGGCTCGACCACGAGCTTCATGCGCTCCGCGAAGAAACGCATGGTGTCGACGAGCTGCGGATCCGTCACCGTCACCACCTCGTCCACACGCGCCTGCATCACCGGGAAGGTGAACTGCCCGGCGTGCTGGGTCTGGGCACCGTCGGCGATGGTGTGGGGCACGTCGATGTGGACGATGCGTCCCTCAGCGAGGGAGCGCTGGACGTCGTTGCCCGCCTCGGGCTCGACGCCGACAACGCGACAGCCCGGCTGGAGGTGCCTTGCCACGGTCGCGCAGCCCGAGATCAGGCCACCACCGCCGACGCAGACCACCAGCAAATCGAGAGGCCCGACCTCCTCCATGAGTTCCAGGGCGGCCGTGCCCTGCCCGGCCATCACATCAGGGTGGTCGTAGGGCGGGATGAGGGTCATGCCGCGCTCGGAGGCGATGCGCCGGCCGATGGCCTCGCGATCCTCGGAGTAGCGGTCATAAAGGACCACCTCACCGCCATATCCGCGGGTCGCCTCGACCTTCACGGCCGGGGCATCCCGGGGCATGACGATCACCGCGGGCATGTCCAGCAGGCGTGCCGACAGAGCCACCGCCTGGGCATGGTTGCCGGAGGAGAAGGCGATCACCCCGCGTCGGCGCTGCTCGGGGGTGAAGCGGGCCAGCGCGTTGAACGCCCCGCGGAACTTGAAGGCGCCCATGCGCTGCAGGTTCTCGCACTTGAAGAAGACGCTGGCGTCCACCCGTTCGTCGAAGGTACGCGACGTCAGCACGGGAGTGCGACGGGCCACGCCGGCGATGCGGCCAGCGGCCGCCTGCACCTCAGGAAAACCGATGACGAGATCTGGCACGACTGAAACCTCGGAAAACGCGACAACCCGAGTCTAACGCCCGTGAATGCGTCAGCAGTACCGGACGATCGAGATCGCGCATGCCGCCGCACCGAAGCGGCGCCCAGTGTTCAGTCGGTGACGCCCGGAGCCTTGACCGACTTGGCGCGGTGCGTGAGCGCCGCCTCTTCGGTACCCTCGCAGGCGGGACGAGCGCCTGAATACGACACACGATCCGGGCTGAAAGCCTGCGTCAGGAAGCGGTTCTGCAGGGAATACGCCTCAAGCTCGCGCTGGAACCAACGCTCGCAAGGGGCTGCGGTAGCCAGTTCCCGCCCGACCTCCTGCATGTAGTGGACGATCTCATGAAACAGGATCGAGCGATGGAAGATGTTGGTCTCGGGCCGGAGGTCCTCGGCAATCATGATGCCCCTCTCCGGCTCGAACAGCGCGGCGACCTGACAGTGTGGATTGCTCTCAGCGCAGGCGCGCTTCTCCAATTCGGCGCGCGGCACCCGTGACACCATCGGCAAAGCCTCAGGCATCCGGTACTTCGACATGCGGGTGGCGCTCTCGAGGAGATAGCTCGAGAGACTGACCAGATCCGGGAACGGGGCAGTGGCGTGAGGATCGTCGTAAGAGACTGGCTCCCCGTCGTCCTTGTAGACGCTGTAGGCGCTGGCAGCCCTGGCCTTTACGCCCGACTCACCGGCCGATGCGGTCGCAGCCGGCAGAGCCACAGCCGCCAGGAGCACGGCGCTCATCACCATCAGACCGCCAATGCGTGTCATCGTCGCCATATGCATCTCTCCGTCCGATCCCGGCGATTTCAGGAATGCCTCACTCAGGGGCATCCCGCGCCTCGTAATCCCCATCCTGGGGCGTTGCGCGGGCCCCACGGACCCGCAATGCACACATGCTACGCCCGCTGCATCATCAGGCGCCCCCTGGACAACGGGGTCCGTCGACCCATCAGGTCTTTGCTTCCGAGATATCTTCCGCACGTGTCATGCCAGCGACCAGGGTTCGATCACCGCTCAGGTCGAGGATGCGCCTTCCTTGAGTTTCTCGGGCTTGCGATATTGCTGAGACAGGACACCGAGACGCTCCTGGGACGCCTTGCGCTGCTCCGACGACAGGCGCGGCGTCAGGCGCTCCAGCAACTCCCGGTTGGCTTCGGCATCGGCCGCATCCTCCTCGGTGAAGCGCTGGGCAGCCAGGCTGAGGAGGGCATGGGCCTCCACCTCGTCCCGGCTGCCCGCCTTGCCTTCCGCCAGCAGGCGGCCCAGGCTCAACATGGCCGGTGCGTAGCCGCTCTCCGCCGCGCGCCGGAACCAATCCATGGCTTCGGTCACATCGGAAGCGGTGCCCAGACCCTGCTCGTAGAGGTGGCCCACATTCCACATCCCGAGGACGTCACCCTCGCGGGCCGCCTCGCGGTACCAGGTGAGGGCCAGCTCGTAGTCCTTGGGCGTGCCCTGACCGTTCTCGTACAGGTCACCCACGGCGTTCATGGCCCAGGCGTCTCCGCGCTCCGCCGCCCGCATCCACCACTTGAGCG
Organism: Burkholderiales bacterium; assembly: GCA_044370825.1. Lineage (GTDB taxonomy): Bacteria > Pseudomonadota > Gammaproteobacteria > Burkholderiales. The sequence goes on from JBILUV010000115.1 coordinate 4,252, forward strand.
CCTCTTCGTAGGACTGCGCCACGCCGTGCCCGTTGGCGTGCATCAACCCGAGGTTGTTCATGGCCGGCGTGTACCCGCGGGAGGCCGCAAAACGCCACCACTTCATGGCCTCCTCGTAGTCCTGCTTGACACCGCCTTGCCCACGGGCATAGAGCCAGCCGATGTTGGTGGCGGCCTTCGGGTCGGAGCGCTCCATCAGCTTGGAAAGCTTCTGGCCGTTGACGTAATCGGCGCCATCCTCAGGCGTGGTGAAGGTCTCCTCCTGGTCGGCCGCAGCCGCGGGCAACGCGCCCAGCAGGGGCAGGCAGAGAACAAGGGCGAGGGCTTTCATGGGAGAGGCTCCGTTGAAGGAATACCGAGCTCCGACACCGGCCCCGCAGGCAAGTTCTCAGTGCCCCTCGGCCAGGAAGGGCTGCAGCTCGGCCAGCAGTGCCGCGGGTGCCTCCTCGGGGATGAAGTGCCCGCAAGGCAGCGCCCGCCCGCGCACGTCCAGGGCCTTCTCGCGCCAGGTGGCCAGCACGTCGAACAGGGTGTGCATCTTGCCCATCTCCCCCCAGAGCGCGAGCACAGGGCAGTGGACCCGGCGGTGCTGGTCGGCCTCGTCGTCGGCGCAGTCGCGGGTCGGCGCGGCGCGGTAGTCCTCGAGGCCCGCCCGTATGGTCCCCGGCAGCAGGAACACGCGGAGGTATTCCTGGAACGCCTCCTCCTCGATCGATCCGGCGATGGCGGTCAGGCTGCGGATGATGAATCGCAGGAACGGCTCCGGCGCGGCCTGGATCATTAGCTCGGGCAAATCGGGCACCTGGAAATAGAACCAGTGCCAGTACGCGGCCGCGAGGTCCTTGCCGGCATCGCGGAACACCGTGTGCGTGGGGACGATGTCGAGCACGCACAGCCGCTCCACCGCCTGCTCGTGGTCCAGCGCCAGACGGTGCGCCACGCGCGCCCCCCGGTCGTGGCCGACCACGGCGTAGCGCTCGTGACCCAGGCTGGTGATGACGGCGTGGATGTCGGCCGCCATGGTGCGCTTGTCGTAGCCGTCGCGCGGCTTGTCCGAATCGCCGTAGCCGCGCAGGTCGGGCACCACCACCGTGCGGGTGCGCGCCAGCTCGTGGACCACCTTGCGCCACATGATGCCACTCTGAGGGTAGCCGTGCAGCAGCACCACCGCCGGTCCGGCGCCGCCGGTCCAGGTATGGATGCGCACGCCGTTGGCGCGGATGAAGGACGGCTTGAAGCCGGGCATCAGACTCATGATCGGGACCTCAGGTAGCGTTCCAGCCGGGCCAGGCCCTCGGCCAGCACGGGGATCGGTTTGGGATAGGAAAATCGCACGTGACGCGATGCCAAGTGCTCGCCGAAGTCGATGCCGGGTGCGATGGCGACCCCGGCCTGCTCGAGCACGTCGAGGCAGAAACCGTAGCTGTCGTCGGTCAGCGCGCCGCAGTCGGCATACACGTAGAACGCCCCGGTGGGCTCCACCGGGATGCGGAAGCCGAGTTCGCGCAGCCGCGGCACGAGGAAATCGCGCTGGGCGCGGAACGCCTCCCGGCGCTGCTCGTGCACCTGCAGCGCCTCGGGCGCGAAGGCCTCCAATGCGGCCTGCTGGGCGATGTCCGAGGCCGAGATGAAGAGGTTCTGGGCGAGCTTCTCGACCTCTGGCGCGACCGCCTCGGGCATGACCATCCAGCCGAGCCGCCAGCCGGTCATGCCGAAGTACTTCGAGAAGCTGTTGATCACGAAGACGTCTTCCGCCAGCTCCAGCACCGTGCGATCGCGACCGGAGTAGGTCAGCCCGTGGTAGATCTCGTCCACGATGAGGGTGCCGCCACGGCGCTGCACCACCTCGTGGATGGCCGCCAGTTCCGCGAAGTCGATGACCGTACCGGTGGGATTGGACGGCGAGGCCAGCATCACCGCGCGGGTCCGCGGCCCCCAGTGGCGTTCCACCAGGGCCGCGGTGAGCTGGTAGAACGACTCCGGCCCGACCGGAATGGGCACGGGCCGCCCCTCCATGGCACGGACAAAATGGCGGTTGCACGGATAGCCCGGGTCCGCCAGGAGCACCTCGTCGCCAGGCGACAGCAGCACCCCCATGGTCATGAGCAGCGCCCCCGAGGAACCGGGCATGACCCCGACCCGTGACGCCGGGACCTCGACGCCGTAGCGCGCGCCATACCACTGCGCGATGCGCTCCCGCAGCGCGCCGGTGCCCAGGCCCGGCGTGTAGCGCACATTGCCCGAGCGGATGGCCCGGACGCCGGCCTCGGCGATCGGCTCGGCGGTCGGAAAATCCGGCTCCCCGATCACCATGCTGACGATGGACCGGCCCTGGGCCTCGAGGGCCTTGGCGCGGGTGACGAGCACCACCACGTGGAAAGGCTCTATTTCTGCCAGGCGGCTGGCAAGCTGGGGAGTGACGGGCGGGCTCATGGGCGATCGGGGTGCGCTGCGTTGTCCGGGGGATGCTGTGCCGGGAGCCTAGGAGAAGCCCGCGGCCCGTGCAAGGCGGCGTTTCGAAGTAAAGTCACTGGCTATCGCGGAGGACACGGCATGAGGATCGTCATCATCGGCGCCGGCGGGGTCGGCGGCTACTTCGGTGCAAGGCTGGCGGCGGCAGGCGAGGACGTGAGCTTCGTCGCCCGTGGCGAGCACCTGGCGGCGATGCAGGCGCGCGGACTGCAGGTGCTGTCCAGCCTCGGCGACCTGCGGCTGCACCCGCTGCGGGCGACCGACGACCCGTCCAGCCTGGGCACCGCCGATCTGGTGATCATCGCCACCAAGCTCTGGTCGACCGACGAGAGCATCGCCGCCGCGCGCCCGATGATGGGCCCGGACAGCACCAGCGTGTCGTTCCAGAACGGGGTCCAGGCCGAAGACAAGCTGATCGCAGCCTTCGGCCGGAGGCGCGTCCTGGGCGGCGTCGCGAACATCGCGGCCCTGATCGAGACGCCAGGCGTGATCCGACACAACGGCAACATGGCCCTGCTGCAGTTCGGCGAACTCAGCGGCGGCCGCTCGCCGCGGGTCGACGCCCTCGAGGCGGCCTGCCGCCGCGCCGGCATCGATTGCCGGGTTCCCGACGACATCCTGCGCGCCATCTGGGAGAAGTTCGTGTTCCTGGCCTCGATGTCCGCCATGACCTCCCTCACACGCCTCCCTGTCGGTCCCCTGCGCGAAGACCCGGACACCCGGGCGCTGATGCGACAGATGTGCGAGGAAGTGGTGGCCTTGGGTCGAGCCCGCGGCATCGCCTTCGGTGCCGAGGCTGCTGACACCATCCTGTCCAGGCTCGACGCGCTGCCGCCAGGCATGGTGGCCTCGATGCAGGGCGACCTGCTGCGCGGCAACCGGCTCGAGCTGCCCTGGCTGTCAGGCGACGTCGTGCGCATGGGCCGCGAATCCGGGGTGCCGACGCCGGCGCACGCCTTAGCCGTGGCCGTGCTCAAGCTGCACGCCGGCGGCCGTCATCCCATGGCACGCTGAGACGCTTTGGGTGTGCCGTCTGGAGCGCCGCGCGCAGCGCAGCGATACAGGCACAGGAATGTTTCCTGGCACCCGTCGCGCATGCTGCACTGCGTCAGCGAAACCTTTTGACGCCGTCCAAGCGACAGGCTTAGCATTCCTTCGCATATTGGTCGGTGCCACACGCGCCCCCCGGTATCGATCCCACCGTGTCCCGCGCGGGTGCCACAGCCTGCGAGCGGTTCATAACAAAGGACACGGAAGTCTCATCCTCGATGGGTCTGCGTTCTGACCCGTTGTCGGCATCACCCTGATCCCGCTCGTCCGGCACCCGCCATTCATCGCCGGACCGGGTGGTACCCGGTCGGTGGACCGCGTTCGCATTGAGCACCAGAAAAAAGGGAGGAATCCGGATGTTGAGACACTCGGCAGTCCTGGCCGCGCTCGCGGCAACTCTGCTAACGCCCGGCGCCTGGGCCGAGCAACGCGATGAGCGTGCCGGCAACTGCAATGACGCCAAGAAACAGATGGACTATTTCTGCAACCGGGAAAACAGCGCGAACGACACGATGGTCGCCGTGGGGACAGCCTGCACCAACGCCAAGAAGAACGTCGCCGCCGCGTGCGAGGGCGTGATCGAAGAGGACAAGGCCTACAAGTTCGAAAACAAATAACCGCCGTCTCGCTGCACAGCAACATCGCCGGCATTCCGGCCCCAGGCCGCCCGATCCACCGGCAGCCACTCACCTACGAAGGAAGGAGCATTGCGATGCAAAGACATATCGGCGTACACATGAGCGACGAGGAGATGAAGCTGGTGGAGCCGGCCGATGAGGTGGCATTCCACTCTCCCGTGCCGACCCAGATGGTCTCCAACGGCGAATACAACCCCATTCCCCAGACCGAGCAGCAGGCTCAGGTGGAAGGCCTCATCAAGGAGATGGCCGATGTCCAGGCCAAGCGCCACGGCATGGATCGCCGCACCTTCCTCGCCACCAATGCCGGCATGGCCACGGCCTTCCTGGCGATGAACAAGGTGTTCGGCCCGGTCTTCGACGTGTCCGAGGCCGAAGCCGGCGACATGGAGATGTCCGACTACCGCCGCGCCCAGCTGGCGAACCAGTTCATCTTCGACGACCAGACCCACTTCATCCGCGACGACTTCAAGCAGGAAGGTCTGCTGGGCCTGACCAAGTGGGCGGTGGGCGCCAAGGTCAACCCGCGCATCAGCGAAGCGCCTATGACGCTGGCCCGCTACAAGATGGACAACTACCTGAAGGAGATCTTCCTCGACTCCGACACCAAGATGTCCCTGCTGTCGGGCGCACCCTTCGACGATCCCTCGTGGTGGCTGCTGTCCAACGACGCCATCCAGAACGCCTGCCGCGCGGTCAACAAGATGGCCGGCAACACCCGGATGCTCGGCCACTCGGTCATCACACCCAAGTACCCCAACTGGATGGACGAGGTCGACCGCGCAATCGAGACGCTCAAGCCGGTGTCCTGGAAGTCCTACACCATCGGCGACCCCTTCGGCCCCTCCAAGTACGCCTGGCGCCTCGACGACGAGAAGCTGATGTACCCGTTCTACGAGAAGGCCATCAAGTCGGGCATCAACACCATCTGCATCCACAAGGGCCTGATGCCGCGCGACTACGAGAAGGCCTTCGCCGGCACCTGGGAAAGCGCCACCGTCAACGACCTGGGCAAGGCCGCCAAGGACTGGCCAGGCATGAACTTCGTCATCTACCACTCGGCGATCCGCCCCTGGCTGGCGGACGCGCCCGACCGCGAGATGAACGAGTTCGAGAAGACCGGCTACATCCAGTGGGCCACCGATCTGGCGCGCATCCCCGAGAAGTTCGGCGTGAACAACGTCTACGCCGAAATCGGCACCAGCTTCGCCTCGACCGCGGTCACCAACCCGCGCTTCTGTGGCGCCTTCATTGGGCAGCTGGTGAACCTCATGGGCGCCGAGCGCGTGGTCTGGGGCACGGACTCGGTGTGGTACGGCAGCCCGCAGTGGCAGATCGAGGCCCTGCGTCGCCTCGAGATTCCCGAGGACATCATGAAGAAGCAGGGCTGGAAGACGCGCCTCGGCGGCCCCAACAGCGAGGTCAAGCAGAAGATCTTCGGCCTGAATTCCGCCCACCTCTACGGCCTGGACATGAAGGTTGCCACCGGCCCAGCTTTCCCGCCGGACAAGCTGGCCGACATCAAGGCCGAGTACCTGGCCATGGGCGGCGACACTGGACGGTCCAACGCCACCTACGGCTACGTGGCGAAGAAGGCCACGGCCTGATCGCCCATCCGGGGGGCGGCGCTTGCCGTTCCCCGCTCAGGATTGTCTTGCGGGGCTCCCAGTCGGAGCCCCGTTTTTTTGGGCACACCTCACGTACACCGGTGCGCGGCGTGCGCTACCCTTCACGACCTTGCGCGCGGTCCCGTGGCCCTGGAACCCGCTTGAGCCCGCGCCGGTCCATTGCACTGCACAAGCGCAACGCACCAGACACCGAGACGAGGCATGAAGACCTACCGCAAACCCGA
>JBILUV010000418.1:0-2701 GCA_044370825.1 Burkholderiales bacterium
ACAATGGTGCGCGTGCCACTACAGAAAATTTCTGACCCTTAACGGCAACCCATTGAAAACACTAAGCTCAGACCTCCGAAATCAGCGAAAAATCGCTGTTTTTGGCCCCGAAGTGTCGAACTTCGGCTTGCTGTATCTGAAGCATGCGTTCAACGAGAGCGATGAGGGTGTGGTCGAGCGCTGGGCCGAGACGCCGACCTGGCAGTACTTCTCGGGCATGGATTACTTTGAGCATCGACTGCCCTGCGATGCCACCCTGGTAGGCAAGTTCCGCAAACTGATCGGCGAAGAGGGTGTCGAGGAACTGTTGTCACAGACAATTGCCGCGGCGCTGAGCATGAAGCTCATCGACAAGAAGGCGCTGGAGACCGTGGTGGTGGACACCACCGTTCAGCCCAAGGCGATTGCCCATCCCACCGATAGCCGGTTGCTGGAGGTGGCACGAGAGAAGCTCGTGGAGGTGGCCAAGGAGGTCGGGATCACGCTGAAGCAGACCTTCGCCAAGGAGGGTAAGCAGTTGACCCGGAAGGCCAGCGGTTATGCCCACGCACGGCAGTTTCGCCGCCTGCGAAAGCCGATCAACCGCCAGCGCACGATTGTGTCGAGGCTCGCCCGGGCGATCGAGCGGCAGATGGCCGCGCTTGCGGACGAATTGAAACAGCGGGTTGCCGAGGCACTGTCCAAGGCGCAGAGGATCGTGTCGCAGACCAAGCAGCGCAAGAGCGACGGCACACCCAAGCTCTACAGCTGGCCGGCCCCCGAGGTCGAAGTGATCGCCAAGGGTAAAGCCCACAAACCCTACGAGTTCGGTGTGAAGGTCGGGCTCGCCAGCACGCTCAAACAAAATCTCATCCTGGGCGCCAGGAGCTTCCCCAACAATCCCTACGACGGTCACACACTGGCCGAGCAGCTCGAGCAGGCCAGCATTCTGTCCAATGCCACGATCAAGGACGTGTACGTCGATCTTGGCTACCGCGGTGTGGACCACCAGAATCCAGGGGTCAACATCAAGCACCGGGGCAAGTACAAGCCCTGTGTGTCAACATGCTCCCATACACCCGCTGCGTGAGATACCGTAGCGGTCAGGGCGGTGACACACGGAGATCGAGAGATGCCCAAGCCTCATACCGCGTTGCCTGATGGCCAAGTGGTTCCCGACTCGAATCTGGAGAAGCGGGTACGCCGCGACTTCAGTCCTGAGTACAAGCTGAAGGTCCTTGCCGAGGCTGATGCCTGTCAGAGAGGTGAGATTGGAGTGCTGCTCCGACGCGAGAGACTCTACAGCAGCCAGCTTCGGCAGTGGCGGCAGGAGTTCGCCTCGGCGGGTGTTGCGGGGCTATCGAAGACCGCGCCTGGACCGGTACCGCGAAAGACTGCCGAGCAGAGGCGGATCGAGCAGTTGGAGCTTGAGAACAGTCGTCTGCAGCGTCGTCTGCAGATCGCCGAGGATTGCCTGGACCTTCAAAAAAAAACATTGTCGGTACTCGATCAGATGAGGAAAGGGAACGCTGCGTGAAGCTGGTGCTTGAGCGACCCGCTGGCGTGCCACTGACTGCCGCATGCCGCGCGCTCGTGGTCAACCGCAGTTCCGTCTATGCCAGGCGTCGCTTGTCGTCGTTGACGCCCGAGCAGATCGCGCAGCGTCGCTCACGGCGCGGTTGCGTTCAGCCACGGGCGCTGTCAGTGCAGGAGCGTGATGCGATTCGCGACGTGCTCTATGCCGAGGAGCATCGCGACCAGCCGCCCGCCGAGATTCATGCATCCCTGCTCGAACAGGGACGCTATCTGGGCTCGCTCAGCACCTTCCATCGCATCCTCAGAGCAGATCATGCCCAAGGCGACCGGCGCATGCAGCGAGCGCCTCAGCATCACGCCATACCTCGCCTGCTCGCCCGCGCTCCCAACGAGGTTTGGACGTGGGACATCACGAAACTGGCCACCGTCCAGCGCGGCGAGTACCTCTCGCTTTACGTGGTCCTCGATCTCTACAGCCGTTACGCACTCGCCTGGATGATCTCCCGGAAGGAGAACAGCGCCCTCGCGCAGCAACTGATGACAGAGGCCATTGCGCGATACGACATCGCCCTCTCAAGCCTCACGATCCATCAGGATCGCGGCTCTCCCATGATCGCCCGCGGCTATCTGGACCTCATGGCCGAATTCGGGGTGACCTGCAGCCACAGCCGCCCTCGGGTCAGCAATGACAACCCGACCAGCGAATCACAGTTCAAGACCCTGAAGTACCAGCCCGACTATCCTGGACGCTTCCGTAACGCCGAGCATGCTCGGCTCTGGTGCGATGACTACTTCACCTGGTACAACCTCAAGCACCACCACAGCCGCCTCGGGTACCACACACCCGCTCAGGTCTTCACCGGCCAGCACCTCGAGATCGCCACAGCCCGTCAGGCAGCGCTCGACGCCCAATATTGCAAGCATCCTGAGCGATTCGTCCGAGGTGCTCCCCGTGCCGCGGCACCACCGTCCGTCGTAATCATCAACCCCGTCCCAGACAACTCCGGCACCTCGGATGACGCGCCTATGGTCAACTTCTCAACACTGCCCGCCGCTCGCGAGGCCTTGAAACGTTATCCATGATGCGCCCTGTTCAAAACATGTTGACACGTTCCGCAAGTCCCGTCGTAAGTTGATCACAGCGAACGAAGTGAAGCGCAACTGCAGGAGGGTGACCGACTGTGGG
>JBILUV010000417.1:0-2701 GCA_044370825.1 Burkholderiales bacterium
AAAGCAGAGCACCTTGTAGCGATCGACGTCGTAGCCGAGCGAGATCGCGCGCGGCTCGTTCTCCCGGATGGCTTTCAGCACCTGCCCGAACGGAGAGTGGATCGTGCGGTGGATCAGGAGAAACCCTACCATGAACACCGCGAACACGAAGTAGTACATGGCCAGCGGATGTGCGAGGTCGATGAATCCTAAGAGGTGCCCGCGGGGGACGCCCTGCAGGCCGTCCTCGCCGCCGGTAAACGGAGCCTGCAGCCATACGAAGTAGACCATCTGCGCGAGCGCAAGCGTGATCATCGCGAAGTAGATGCCGGAGCGACGGATCGCGAGCGAACCGAACACGAAACCCACCAAGCCCGCTGCAACGGTGCCCACCAGCAGCCCGAGTTCGGGAGCGAAGCCCCACATCTTGGTCACGTGGCCGGTCAGATAGCCGCCCACCGACAGAAACGCCGCGTGTCCGAAGGACAGCAGTCCGGTGTAGCCCAGCAGGAGGTTGAAGGCGCACGCGAACAGGGCAAAGCACCAGACCTTCATCACGAAGGTGGGATACGCGAGAAAGGGTGCGACGAGTCCGATCGCCACCAGCACGGCGATTCCGATCCACTCCTGCCGTTTTGCGCGGGTCTCTGGTCTCGCCATGCTACTTCTCCCGCCCGAACAGACCGGAAGGTCGCAGCAGGAGCACGATCACCATGATCAGGAAGATCACCACCGCCGACGCCTCCGGGTAGAAAACCCGGGTCAGACCCTCGATCAGCCCCAGGCCAAGGCCGGTGACGATCGCCCCGAGGATCGATCCCATGCCGCCGATCACCACCACGGCAAAGACCACGATGATCAGGTTCGATCCCATCACCGGGTTGACCTGGAAGATCGGGGCGGCGAGCACGCCGGCAAAGGCCGCCAGTGCGACCCCGTAGCCGTAGGTGAGCGTGATCATCAGCGGCACGTTGACGCCGAAGGCCTGGAGGAGCCTGGGGTTCTCGGTGCCGGCGCGCAGGTAGGCGCCAAGCTTGGTGCGCTCGATCACGTACCAGGTGACAAAGCAGACCGTGAGCGCCACCACGACCACCCAGGCGCGGTAGGTGGGCAGGAACATGAAGCCGAGGTTGGTGCCGCCGGTGAGCTGCTCGGGAACGTCATAGCGTTCGCCGGAGATTCCGAAGAACCACCTGAACAGCCCTTCGACCACCAGCGCGATGCCGAACGTGAGCAGCAGGCCGTAGAGGTGATCGAGGTGGTACAGGCGACGCAGAAGCGTTCGCTCCATCAGCACGCCGAGCGCACCCACGATCAGCGGCGCGAGGATCAGGGCCCAGAAGTAGCCGACCGCGAAATCCGGGTTGCCCACCCATCCGCCAAGCTGGTAGGCCATGATCCACGCAATGAAGGCGCCCATCATGTACTGGGCGCCGTGGGTGAAGTTGATGATGTTGAGCAGCCCGAAGATGATGGCGAGTCCCAGGCTGAGGATCGCGTAGAACGAGCCGTTGATCAGCCCGACCAGCAACTGGCCGAACAGCGCTTGCGGCGTGATGCCCAGCAATTCGAACACGAAGGAGCCCCGGGTGTGGTGCGGTAGGCGGCGACCGCGACCGGCTGCGTGCGCCGGTCGCGATCACCGCATCGGGCGGCCTACTTGCGGACGAGCGAGCAGCGGCTCTCGGACAACGGCTGGAAGGCCTGGTCGGCAGGGATCGTCGAGCGCACGTGGTAGTAATCCCACGGACCCTTCGATTCGGCCGGGCTCTTGACCTGCAGCAGGTAGACGTCCTTGACGAGACGGCCATCCTCGCGGATGCGCGCGCCGGGCGCGAAGAAGTCGTTCACCGGCGTCCTGCGCATCTGGGCCATCACGGCCTTCGCTTCATCGGTCCCGGACGCCTGTACGGCACGCAGGTAGTGGAGCACGCTGGAGTAGACGCCTGCCTGCACCATCGTCGGCATCCGCTTGGCCTTGTCGAAGAAGCGGCGCGACCAGGTGCGGGTCGCGTCGTTCAGGTCCCAGTAGAACGACTCGGTCACGTACATGCCCTGCGCCACCTTGAGGCCGAGGCTGTGCACGTCGGACAGGAAGACCAGAAGCCCGGCAAGCTGCTGCTTGGGCGTGACGCCGAACTCGGCCGCCTGCCGGATGGTATTGGTCGTGTCGGTGCCGGCATTCGCCAGACCGATCACCCGCGCCTTCGAGCTCTGCGCCTTGAGCAGGAATGACGAGAAATCGGTGCCGGGAAACGGATGGCGTACCGAGCCGAGCACCTTGCCCCCGGCGGCCGCGACGATGGAGGCGGTATCCTTCTCCAGCGAGTGACCGAACGCATAGTCGGCGGTGATGAAGAACCAGGTGTCGCCGCCCTGCTTGACCACGGCTCGCCCGGTGCCGTTGGCCAGCATCCAGGTGTCGTAGGTCCAGTGGACATTGTTTGCGGTGCACTGCTCGTTGGTGATCAGCGTGGAGGCCGCGCCGGAGACCAGGGTGATCCGGTTCATGTCGCGGGCGATCGGCATCACCGCCAGTGCGGTCGAGGTGGTCACGAGGTCGGCGATCGCGTCCACCCGGTCGCGTTCGAACCATTCGCGGGCGCGATTGGATGCGGTGTCGCCCTTGTTGAGGTGGTCTGCAGACACGATCTCGATCTTGAAGGGCGCATTTCCCTTGTTCTCCGCGACGAAATCGGCCACCGCCATCTGTGCGGCCAGT
>JBILUV010000116.1:0-10243 GCA_044370825.1 Burkholderiales bacterium
ATGGGCGAGCGCAGGCGGTTCTCGGTCGAGGAGTACCACCGTCTCGGTACCGCGGGAATCCTCCAGGCAGATGAGCGTCTGGAACTGATCGAGGGAGAGCTGTTCCAGATGGCACCGATCGGGAGCGCTCAGGCCAGTTTCGTCGGACGCCTGACGCGCGCATTCGAGGGGCTTGCCCGGCACGGTGCGCTGTTGTGGGTACGGAGTCCGATCGCGCTTGGCACGTCCGAGCCGCAGCCTGATCTGACCGTGCTCAGGGGCCGGGAAGACTGCTACGAGTCGGCGTTGCCCGGTCCCGCCGACACCTTGCTGGTGATCGAGGTGGCGGATGCCTGTCTCGCTTACGACCGCGACGTCAAGGTGCCGCTGTATGCCCGCAATGCTGTTCCGGAGGTCTGGATCGTCGACGTCTCCAGCAGGGTGCTGGACATCTTTCGCGAGCCAGGGCCGGCAGGCTACAGCACGTGCTTCAGGCCGGATGTCGGTGAGGTTGTGCATCCCGTCTTGTTGCCAGGGCTGAGGATCGACCTGCGAGCACTGTTCAAGTCTGGGTGATCCCCGGGCTGTTCTCAAACGGGTCGTGACTCCGAGCGACACCAGGGTCCGTTTCTCGCCCAGTCCATCCTCACCAGGCAAGGCAAAAGGCAAGACCTGACCCCGATCTTAGAGGGCGACGTCGATGTTCTCCGGCCGCGGGTGTTCCATCCACGGCATGTCGGCCAGAATTGGCGCCTGCAGGCTTCGGCGCAGCGTGTCGAGGTTTTCCTCGGCGGCGGACATGGCGGGGTCGATGCGGTTGGCGATCCAGCCGGCCAGGGTGAGGCCGCGGCGCAGGATGGCTTCCTGGGTGAGCAGGGCGTGGTTGATGCAGCCCAGGCGCAGACCGACGACCAGGACCACCGGCAGGCCGAGGCGCACGGCGAGGTCGGCGAAGCTGGTGGTGGCGGACAGCGGCACCAGGAAGCCGCCCGCGCCTTCGACCACGACGCTGTCGGCCTTCCTGGAAAGCGCGTCGAAGCAGTGCTCGATGTGGCCCAGGTCGATGTCCACCCCGAGGCGGGCGGCGGCGATGTGGGGAGCGATGGGTTCGTGGAACAGGTAGGGGTTGAGTTCCTCCGCGGGCACGGGGATGGCGCAGGCCGTGGTGAGGGTGTCGACGTCGTCGTTATGCCAGCGGCCGTCCCGCAGGGTGCAGCCGGCGGCGACCGGCTTCATGCCAACGGCGCGCAGGCCGCGGCGGCGCAGGGCGTGGATCAGCGCGGCGGCCGCGAGCGTCTTGCCGACTTCGGTGTCGGTGCCGGTGACGAAGAATCCTTTGCTCACGAAGATCTCTCCTGATGTCGTGGGGGGGGGGGGCGGGCGCGCGGCGCCCCCCCCAAGATGCTGATTGTCGCGGCCGGCCGCAGAGCGTCGGCGGCAGCGAAGACTGGGCGGCGGGCGGGCCAACCGCCGCGGCTATACTCGGTGTCGCAGTCGTGAGCACGGGGTGCACCGCCGCCCACCGGTGGGCGTGATGCCCGCCGCGCGACGCGCTCACCTGCGGCACCGCCACCGACTCCGCCACCATGCCCGCCATCAACTGGTTCCCCGGTCACATGACCCTCGCCCGCGACAAGGCGGCCGAGACCCTGCAGTACATCGACGTGGTGGTGGAGGTGCTGGATGCGCGCCTGCCCGAGGCCAGCGCCAATCCGATGATCGCGGAGCTGCGCGCCCACCGGCAGCGCCCCTGCCTCAAGGTGCTGAACAAGGCGGATCTGGCCGACCCGGTGGTGACGCGCCATTGGCTCGAGCACTTCAGGGCGCAACCCGGGGTGTCGGCGGTGGCGCTGTCCTGCCGCATCGCGGGTGACGCGGCGAAGGTGGTGGCCCTGTGCCGGCAGATCGCGCCGCATCGCGACAGCCCGGCCAAGCCGCTGCGGCTGATGATCATGGGCATCCCCAACGTCGGCAAGTCGACCCTGATGAACGCGCTGCTCAAGCGCCGCGTCGCCAAGGTGGGCGACGAGCCCGCGGTGACCAAGTCGCAGCAGACCCTCGAACTCGATGCCCGCACCCGCCTCACCGACACACCTGGCCTGATGTGGCCGCGCATCCGCCACGACAGCGACGGCTTCATGCTGGCGGCGAGCCACGCCATCGGCGTCAACGCGGTGATCGAGGAGGAGGTGGCGGCGTTCCTCGCCAGCCTGTTGCTCGAGCGCTATCCCGCGCTGCTCACGGCCCGCTATGGTTTCGAAGTTGCCGGGCTGGACGCGGTGGCAGTGCTGGAGGGCATCGGAGGCCGTCGCGGCTGCCAGGTACGCGGCGGTGGCATCGACCTCGAGAAGGCCTCGCGCGTGCTGCTCACGGATTACCGCCAGGGCTCGCTGGGGCGCATCAGTCTGGAGACGCCGCGGACGCGTGCCGCCATGCTGGCCAGCGGTCTCGAAGCCGTTGCCGAGCCACTGCCCGCCAAGGCCGACGGGGATGCGTGACCTGACCTGCCAGCCTGGACATCTCAGGTGTTCAGGCGGCACCTCAAGCGGGTGGGAATTGCAGCGCGAAGCGACCGGTCCGGCGTGATGCGTCGCCCGCTTCCACCGCGGGGCTGTACGGGCGGGCGTGACATCCACAGCACTACCCGCAGGCGGCATCCAGCGCCCGGCGCGTTGCCTGCACCAGCAGGTCGAACTGCCCGTCGTCGATCACATAGGGCGGCATGTAGTAGACGGTGCGTCCGAGCGGAACCAGCAGCACGCCCGCTTCGAGCGCGGCGGCGGCGAAGCGTCGGCTGAAGCCGCGCGCCGGCTGCGCCACCTCGAAGGCCCAGATCATCCCGGTGCGTCGGAAGTCGCGCAGGCGCGGGTCCTCGCGCAGCGGCGCTGCGATGGCGTCGAAGCGGAGCGCCTTGTCTCGGTTGCGGGCGATGACGTCATCCGAGGTGAAGATGTCGAGCACGGCCAGGGCGGCGCTGCAGGCGAGCGGGTTGCCGGTATAGGAGTGGGAATGCAGGAAGGCCTTCGCGGCGCTGTCGTCGTAGAAGGCCTCGTAAACCGCATCCGTGGTCAGCACCACCGACAGCGGCAGGAAGCCGCCCGTGATGCCCTTGGACAGGCACAGGAAGTCCGGGCGGATGCCGGCCTGCTCGTGGGCAAACAGGGTGCCGGTGCGGCCGAAGCCGACCGCGATCTCGTCGGCGATCAGGTGCACGCCGTGTCGGTCGCAGGCGGCGCGCGCGCGCTGCAGGTAGCGCGGGTCGTGCATGGCCATGCCACCGGCGCACTGGACCAGCGGCTCGACGATGAGGGCGGCCACCGCGTCGGCGTGCATCGCGAGATGGGCATCCAGGGCATCGGCGGCGCGATCCGCCACGGCCTCGGGGCTCTCGCCCGGCTCGGTGCCGCGCCAGTCCGGCGAGGGCAGGGTATGGGCGCCACGCACCAGCGGTTCGTAGGCCTGGCGGAACAGCGGCACGTCGGTCACGCCGAGCGCACCGAGTGTCTCGCCGTGGTAGCCACCCGCCAGGCACAGGAAACGGTTCTTGTCCGGGCGGCCGTAGTTGCGCCAGTAGTGGGCGCTCATTTTCATGGCGATCTCGGTCGCAGAGGCACCGTCGGAGGCGAAGAAGGCGTGACCCAGGTGGCCGCCGGTGAGCGCCGACAGCGCTTCCGCCAGACGCACCACCGGCTCGTGCGTGAAGCCGGCGAGGATGACGTGCTCCAGCCGGTCGAGCTGGGCGCGGATGGCCGCCGAGATGCGCGCCTCCCGGTGTCCGAACAGGTTCACCCACCAGGAGCTGATGGCGTCGAGGTGGCGGCGGCCGTCGGCGTCGAACAGCCACGCGCCCTCGCCGCGGACGATGGGCAGCAGCGGCAGTGTCTCGTGGGCCTTCATCTGCGTGGCCGGGTGCCAGACGGCGGCGCGGCTGCGCGCCGCTAGCGCGGCGTTGGACAGGGTGCTCATGAGGCTTGTGCGGTGATGCGCGCCCCGGTGGCGGGCGCATGGTCCGGGGCCGCCTCCGCCAGCGCGGTGATCAGTCGATCGACATGACCCGGCTCGTGGGCCGCCGACAGCGAGATGCGCAGCCGCGCCGTGCCTGCCGGCACCGTCGGCGGGCGGATCGCAGGCACCCAGATGCCAGCCGCCATCAGGGACTGCATGAGCGCGAGGGCAGCGCCGTTGTCGCCGACCACCAGAGGCTGGATCGCGGTGTCCGAGGGCAGCAGCCGCCATGGCAGGCCGGCGAGTCCGCCGCGCAGGCGGGCCGCGTGCTCGCGCAGGCGCTCGCGCCGCCAGCCGTCGGAGGCGATGGCCGTCACCGCGGCGCGCACGCCGGCCGCCAGCATGGGCGGCATGGCGGTGGTGAAGACGTAGGTGCGGGCCCGCTGCAGCAGCCATTCGATGGCCTGGCCGTCGCCGGCCACGAAGGCGCCGGCCACGCCCGCGGCCTTGCCCAGGGTGCCGAGGTAGAGCAAGCGCTCCGATCGCACGCCGGCGTGGGCGAGGCTGCCGCGCCCCTGCGGGCCAAGCACACCGAAGCCGTGGGCATCGTCCAGCAGCAGCCAGGCGTCGTGGCGCTCGCACAGGGCGACGAGGCCGGCGATGGGCGCGAGATCCCCATCCATGCTGAACACCGCGTCGGACAGCACCAGCCGGCGCCGCGCGCGGCTGGCGCGCAGCTGCCGCTCCAGCACGTCGAGCTCGCCGTGCGGGTAGACCTGCACCGCCGCCCTGGACAGCCGTGCACCGTCGATCAGGCAGGCGTGGTTGAGGGCGTCGGAGAACACGGCGTCGTCGCGGCCCGCCAGGGCCGGCACGATGCCGCTGTTGGCCATGTAGCCCGAGGAGAACAGCAGCGCGCGCGGCAGGCCGGTGAAGCTTGCCAGGGCGGCCTCGGCCGCCTCGTGCTCCTCGTGGTGGCCGGAGATCAGGTGCGATGCGGCCGCGCCCACGCCGCAGCGGCCGATGGCCTCGATCACCGCCTGCGCGATGCGCGGGTCGCTGGCCAGGCCGAGGTAGTCGTTGGAGGCGAAGGACAGCAGCGGCCTGCCGTCGACTTCGAGCACGGCGCCCTGGGGCCCGCGCACCACCCGGCGGGTGCGGCGCAGCCCGGCGGCCTCGAGGGCGGCGAGCTCGGCGGCGAGACCCTCCACGGCACCCGTTGAGGGGATGGCGGCGCGCATTGCCCGTGCCGAGCCTGCCGAAACCCGGCTCAGAGCGGCTGCATGCCCAGCTTGTCGAGCAGTACGCGGTCGCGGTCCGCCTCGGGGTTGCCAGTGGTCAGCAGGCGGTCGCCGTAGAAGATGGAGTTGGCCCCGGCCAGGAAGCACATGGCCTGCGCCTCCTCGCTCATGGCGGAGCGGCCGGCGGACAGGCGCACGAAGGCCTTGGGCATGGTGATGCGGGCGGCGGCGATGACGCGGACGAACTCGATGATGTCCACCGGGGTCTCGCCGTGCAGCGGTGTGCCCTCGACCTGCACCAGGGCGTTGATGGGAACCGACTCGGGGTAGGGGTCGAGGTTGGCGAGCTGGGCGATCAGGCCGGCGCGGTCGTCAACGCCCTCGCCCATGCCGACGATGCCGCCGCAGCAGACGTTGAGCCCGGCCTCGCGCACCCGGCGCAGCGTGGCGAGCCGGTCGTCGAAGCGTCGGGTGGAGATGATGTCGCCATAGTGCTCGGGCGAGGTGTCGAGGTTGTGGTTGTAGTAGTCCAGTCCGGCGTCACGCAGCTGCTCGGCCTGGCCGTCCTTCAGCAGGCCGAGGGTGGCGCAGGTCTCCATGCCCAGGCCCTTGACCGCCTTGACCAGCCCGAGCACCTGCTCGAGCTCGCGCTGCTTGGGGCCGCGCCACGCCGCGCCCATGCAGAAGCGTGTGGCGCCGGCGGCCTTCGCGGCCCGGGCCGCGTCGAGCACGGTGTCGACGTCGAGCAGGGGTTCGTCCTCAACGCCGGTCTGGTAGCGCCGCGATTGCGGGCAGTAGGCGCAATCCTCGGGGCAGCCACCGGTCTTGATGGAGAGCAGGGTGGAGAGCTGCACCCGGGTCGGGTCGAAGTGCTGGCGATGGACCGTCTGCGCGCGGTAGAGCAGTTCGGGCAGAGGCAGGGCCAGCAGTTCGGCCACCGCTGCGGCGGTCCATCGTGGGGTGTGGACCTGTGAGGGTGAGGCCGGTGCGGCGGTGTCGAGAGGGGCCATGTCGAGGCTGGAGGTGTGTTGTCAAATTGCTGCGATGATAACTTTTGACAGCTGGCGCGGATAGGGAGGGTGAGTGCCGGCGTCAATCCGCCCGCCGTGCGGATGAGGCACTCGACTCCCTGCCCGGTCGGATATCGGGCGGGGTGTCCCGTGCCTGCGGTGCTCACCCTCGCAAGGACGCGAGCACGTCTTCCGTGTCCCGGGACGGGGTGGTTCCCGACATGGCGCCGAGCATGCTGCGGCAGCGCTGGTAGACCTCGCGCGCCTCGGCGTGCGCCCCGGTGGCGGCGAGGCAGCTCATGAGCTGGCGGTACAGCGGTTCCGCGCAGGGCTGGACCTCGATGGCGCGTTCGTAGAGGTCGATGGCTTCGGGCAGGCGCTGTGCCTCCTCGAGGGCGCGCCCGGCGCCAAGCACGAGGCGGCGCACCTTGCCGGCGATGCGCTCGCGGGTCGCGGCCATCCAGGGCTGGGGTTCGTCCAGCTGCAGGAAGGCGCCGCGGTAGCGGCTCAGGACCTCGAGGGTGGCGCGGTGGCGTTGCGCGGTGTCGGTCATGCGGTCGACGGTGCTGGCTAGCCGCTCCAGGCTGACCAGATCGACCCAGCAGACCTTGGCGTTCACCGACAGGCGGCCGTCGGCGATGGCGATGGCGTCGTCGCGGCCGAGCAGCCGGCGCAGCCGCAGCAGGGCGACGTCGAAGGCCTTGCGGGCGGCGTCGGTGTCGGCGTCGGGCCAGAGCGCCTCCATCAGCAGCGTGATGGCGATCTCGCTGCCGCCCATCGCGATGGCGGCCTTCAGCAGGTCCAGGGGCTTCTTCTGGCTCTTGCCCTGGAAGGCGAGGGCCGAGCCATCGGCGACGATGGAGAATCTTCCCAGGGTGTAGATGCGCAGCGGCCAGGGCCAGTCGTCGATGTCGGCCGAGGGCGGGGGCAGGTCGCGCATGCGAATCCAGCGGAATACGTACTCGCGCTCGATGCCCAGGGCCAGGGCGCGTGCCGCCAGCAGGCCGGAGCGTGCCGGCTGCCACCAGGGATGTCCCTCGATGACCCCGCTGGCTGCGCTGCGGCGCAGGGCCTCGCTGAGCGCTTCGTCGGCCGCATGCTGCTCGCCCAGACCGAGCATGCAGTGGGCACGCCACAACTGCACGTGCCAGGCGAGCATGTCGCACCCCATGTCGCGGCAGCGCGTCAGGGCGTCGTCCAGGGCCTCGAGCGCGGCGCGGAAGTCCTGGGCCAGGGCGTGCAGCTGGCCGCTGCGGGCGATGGAGCGGGCAAGGTTCAGCGCACCCAGGGCCTGACGTTCCATCTCGATGGCCAGATCCTGGACGCGCGCCGCCTCCAGGTAGGCGCCGCGGCCCACGAGTTCGGCGATGCGGCGGCTGACCAGGGTGGAGCCGAAGGGACGGGTGTCCTGGCGCTGCGTCTCGTCCGGGATCACGGCCGGTATTCCTGCGGCCGACAGGGCGGCCCGCAGCACGGGTTCGCCAGTGAAGATGTCGAGCAGCCTGCAGGCGCGGCTGTCCAGCACGACTGGCCGGGTAGCAGGCTGCGTCTGTGTCTCGGGCACAAGGAAGCGCGGGTGGTCCGAGGGCACCATGGCTCCGACCAGACGCGCCGCGATGGCGGTCAGGTCGTTGGGCGATTCCACCGGCAGGGTGTGCAGGATGGCCGCCGCCCGTGCAGCCTCGCCATGCCAGAAGTGAAAGGCGGCGCAGAAGACGGTGAGGCGTTCGGCGAGATCGCGGTCGGGTGTCTCGTGGCGCAACTCGAGTGCGCGCGCCGCCCAGCCCGGCAGCACGGGATGGCTGAAGCGCCAGCGCAGCACCTGGTCTCCGACGGCCAACACACGCGCGGTGACCGAGTCGTCGGCCAGGTCGGCGCAGGCTGGCCACGCGGCCAGCAGGCGGTCGATCCAGCGTGGCAGTTCACCGGTAGCGTCGGCCGTCTCGGTGCGGCACTCGACCAGGGCGGCGCAGGCCAGCGCGGCTCCGGTCGGATGACCGGAGGCCTCGAACTCGCGCAGTGCCGCCTCGAGGATGCTGGCGGCCCGTGGCGGGTCGGAGCGCAGCGTGGCCAGGCCCTGCCAGTAACGCAACCACGGATCGGTCGCATACCGAGGCGGCAGGCGTTCGATCCAGGCGAGCAGTTCGTCGAGGCGGCCGGTGGCCTGATAGCGCGGTGCCATATCCACCAGGGCTGCCTGGAGCCTTTCCCAGGCCTGCAGTTCGGCGAACAGGGCGATGGCGTGCTCTGGCGCGCCCAGCCCGAGGGCCCAGTCGATCGCCCGTTGGTAGAGCGCCACGCGCGCCGCCCCTTCGCAGGTGCGCTGCAGGCGTTCGCGCAACGCGCCGCGCAACAGGGGGTGGATGTCGCATTCGCCTGGGCGGTCGGGGCGCGGGTAGACGAACCAGCGCCGCTCTGCCAGAGGTGCCAGCCAGGACGCCACGGCCGCCTGGTCGGTGAGGGCGAGCGCCGCATCCGCGCTCAGGGTGGGTGCCAGGGACAGCACGGCCAGACGTTCGCGATCGCCCGGGGGCAGCGCCTCGAGCACCTCCTGCTCGAAGTACGCCGCCAGCTGTGCGGCGCCGCGCTCCGACGCGCGCAGCATGGCGGCACCGGCGATCCAGCCCATGGCCTCGCGCTGCACCCTGGTGCCGTCCCGCGCGCTGTTTCCACCCTCGCGGCTGAGGTAGGCCTGCATCTCGTCATCGCTGAAGCGCAGCTCCTCCCAGCCGATGCGGCTGGCGCGGCGGTAGGCGAACAGATTGGCCGCCGAGGGGGGCGGATCCGCCCTGCCCGTGATCAGCAGCCGCATCTCGGGCGACCCTGCGCGGATCAGCGCCAGCACGCCCTCGGAGACGGCGCCCGAGGCGGCGAAATCGTGACCGTCGAGCACCAGCAGCAGCGGGCCCTCGGCACCCGACACAATGTCCTCGACGAGGGCGGCAAGTCCGGCCGCGGACGTCTCGCGCACGGTCGCCGGGTCGCCCGGGTCCACACCCAGCGCCTCGGCCAGCGCGAACGCGAAGGCGGCGGGGGCGTCGTCGCGCCGGTCGAGCGCCCACCAGCGCGTCGGCACGCCCGCACCAGTGGCGAACTGGGCCGCCGCTGAGGTCTTGCCGCACCCGGGGGGACCCGCGATCCAGAGCACGCCCTGGCGAAGATCGCTGCCGATGCGTCCAGTCAGGCGCGGGCGCGGGAGGAGGTGGGCGACATCGGGGATCCGGAAACGCGCCAGCCTGCCCCTGGGCCGGGCGCCACCATTCGGGGCGATGTCGAATTCGGGCATGACTCACTCCTGCCGCGCACGGCTGATCCGTTGGCGCCTGCCGGCGATCCCGGACCCACGGAAAGCGAAAGATACGCGTTTGGAGGGATATCGTGGTGCCTCGCGGCTTGTGCGGTGCCGCAGGGTGTGCATATTCCTGCAACAATTCCGAAGTAATTTTGAAAAGTCCCCTGCATCGGAGCTCCGACCCCATGAAACGCGCGCTGTCCGCCCTGGCTCTCGCCATCCTCACCCTGCCTGCCATGGCGCAGGACAAGCTGGCCCCCGGCGTGGTGGCGAAGATGGGAGAGGCGGAGATCCGTGCCGACGAGTTGAAGGCCCTGCTGGACGCCGCCGCGCCCGAAGTCCGGACCCAGCTGGCGCAGACGCCGGCCGAGCTCAACCGCATCATCCGCAACGAACTGCTGCGCCGGGTGCTTGCGGCCGAGGCGCGCACCAAGGGCTGGGACAAGCGTCCCGAGGTCGCTGCGCAGATGGAGCGCGCGCGCGAGCAGGTGCTGGTGTCGAGCTACATGAACGGCGTTGCGCGCCCGCCGGAGGCCTACCCTGGGGAGGCAGACATCCGCGCGGCCTACGACCAGAGCCCGACCTTGTTTGCCACGCCGAAGCAGTACCGCCTGTCGCAGGTGTTCGTGCTGGCGCCGCCGGAATCCGACAAGACGGGTGCCGCCAAGGCGCAGGCGAAGATCACCGATGCCGCCGAGCGGGCGCGCAAGCGCGGGGCGGATTTCGCCGCCTTGGCCAAGGGCGTGTCGGAACATGCCGAGAGCGCGGCCAAGGGC
>JBILUV010000117.1:0-10231 GCA_044370825.1 Burkholderiales bacterium
CGGTCACGACGAACATCATGAAGGCCCGGTGGCTCATCACCATGCCGAGGATGCGGCCGTAGAGGGCGGTGAGCGCGTCGATGGCGCGATCACGCGCCATGTTGAAGCGCGCGAAGGTACCGGATCCGGGCGCCGCGTGATCGACGTGCTCCCGCAACAGCAGCAACCGCGACAGCATCGGCACCAGAGTGAAGGACAACACGTAGGACGCGAGTAGCGAGAACACGACGGCCAGGGCCAGCGGTACGAACAGATACCGGGCGGCGCCATGGAGGAAGGCCACCGGGAAGAACACGATGCAGATGGCCAGGGTCGCCATGGTCCGCGGCAGGGCAACCTCGCGCGAGCCCTCCAGGATGGCCACCGTGAGCGGCTGGCCCATCGAGCGGTGGCGGTGGATGTTCTCGACCGCCACCGTCGCGTCGTCGACCAGGATGCCGGTGGCCAGCGCCAGGCCGCCGAGCGTCATGAGGTTGATGGTGCTGCCGGTGAGGTCGAGCAGGATGATGCCGGCGAACATCGCGCAGGGGATAGAGGTGATCACCACGATGGTGTTGCGCCAGCTGCCCAGGAACAGCAGGATCATCAGCGACACCAGCACCGAAGCGAGCACGGCCTCGACCGTGACGTTGCGGATGGCGGCCCGCACGAACTTCGACTGATCGAAGTCCAGCGAGATGTCCATCTCCTCCAGGCCGGCGGCGACCGCCCCCGCTTTGATCTCGGCAAGCAGCGCGCGCACGCCGTCCACCACCTTGAGGCTCGAGGCGTCTGCGTGCTTGAGAATGGTCAGGTAGGTCGCGCGCCGCCCGTCGACGTGAACGATGTTGTTCTGTACCGCGAAGCCGTCCGCGACCTTCGCGACGTCCCCAACCGTCACCGGCACCCGACCCATGAGCTTGAGCGGGATGCGGTTGAAGTCGTCCACGGTCGCCGGGCTGGAGTTCATCAGCACGTTGAAGTCGGTGGTGCCGATGCGCGCCGTCCCCGAGGGAATGAGCAGGTTCTGGTTCTGGACGGTCTGGACCACATCGTTGGCGGACACGCCCTTGGCCGCCATCAGGGTCGGATCGAGGTCGACCGAGATCTGGCGCAAGCGTCCGCCGAAGGGCGCCGGCACCTGCAGGCCGGGGATGGTGAACAGCTTGACCCGCACGAAGTTGAAGGCGTGGTCGAACATGCGACCCTCGGACAGCGTCCTGCTCGAGAAGGTCATGTTGACGATGGGCACCGTCGCCGGGTTGTACTGGATGATCACCGGCGGAGAGATGCCCGGTGGAAGAATGCGCAGGATGGTGCCGTTGATGGCATTGATCTGGGCGATGGCCGCGCCGATGTCCATGCCCGGGTGGAAGAACACCTTCACCAGGCCGACACCGGGAATGCAGGAGGACTCGATGCGCTCGATGCCCGAGACCGTGGTCGAGTAGGCGCGCTCGGAGACGATGACGACGCGCCGCTCCATCTCCTCGGCCGACAGGCCGCTGTACTGCCACCCCACGAAGACCACCGGGATGTCGATCTTCGGGAAGAAGTCGACGATCATCCGCGACGCCGCCAGCACCCCCAGCAGCAGAACCAGCAGGGACAGCACCGCGACGGTGTATGGCCGGCGCAGGGACAACCGCACCAGTTCCATCATGACGGCGTTCCTCGCCCGGGATACCCCGGGCGTGCGATACCAGGGCTATCCCGGCGGATCGCGACGCCGGGCCGCGGTGCCGGGAAGGACACGTCAGCCTCAGACCGCCGGGCGGGTCTTGCGCCAGTCCTCCAGCGACTTCAGCCGGCCGCCGTCGGCCTCCACGAAGAGCTTGCCATCGCGCGCCCGGACTAGGAACACAGCCCACTTGCGAGCTTCGGTCTGCGGGTTTTCGTAGAAGGTCACGGCCCAGTGCTTGACCTTGCCCACGAGGCGCTGGCCGGTGAGGATGCCGGCGGCAGGGCCGGCCGCCTTGTCGCGCTTCTCCGCCTCCTCACGGCGTTTGTCCTGCCAGGCCTGGACTTCAGGCAGGCCCAGGACGATGTCGCGAGCCTGCTGCATGCCGATCTCCGCAGGTGCCGGTGCCTTGGCAGCAGGCTTGGTCTCCGCGGCCATTGCCATGGGACCGGCGACCAGACTGGTCGCAATCCAGAACGGGAGGATGAGAAAACGCAGGGCAGTCATCGGAACGTCTCGCAGCAGCTGGATCTCGTCGGTCAGGCGCCCGACAGGAAAGGCTCAACCTCGCGCGCGAGGTGACCCGGATTTTCGAGGTGCATCATGTGACCGGACTCGGCGATTCTACACTCGGTGAGTGCGGCGATGGCAGCACGTCGGCGCTGCCAGTCCTCGGCATCATCCCCCGCGAACTCGCGCATCCAGCCAGGATCCCCGCCCCAAACCCAGAGAACGGGGGCTGTGATGCGACGCCAGCACGCCAGAACCTCCTCCTGGCGATAGAGCACCGGGTTGACCGTCTTGTGGCGCGGATCGGCCGCGGGCACCCAGGAACCGTCCGGTCGTTGCACGGCCCAGTGGGGTGCCAGCAGGCGGGCCCGCTCGTCCGACAGGCGGGGGCTGTTGCGCTTCAGACGGTCGGCCACCTCCTCCAGGCTGCGGTAGGCGCGGAACTCCGCAGGCTCCGTCACCTGGCGGAGCCACTTGGCGTAACGATCGGGCGCATCCTCGGGCTGCGTAAGCTTCATGCCGAAGCCCTCGGCCAGGACCAGACGCGAGATACGCTCCGGACGTATGCCGGCATAGAGCCCGGCGACGTTGCCGCCCATGCTGTGGCCGAGCAGGCAGACCGGCGCCTCCGGGCTGAAGGCATCAAGCAAGGCCTCGAGATCCGCGAGGTAGTCGGGAAACCAGTAACCCTCGGCGGCCCATCCGCTCAGACCGAAACCGCGCCAGTCGGGTGCGATCACGTGCCAGCTTCCCCGGAGTTCGTCGACCAGGAACTGGAAGGACGCCGACACGTCCATCCAGCCGTGCAGCAGGAGCAGCTTCGGGTCAGCCGGGTCACCCCAGGTACGCACGTGATAGCGCAGGGCGCGGATCATGAGGTACTCGGAGGCTGAGGGTTTCATCGTCTGCTCCCCGGGCTCGTGGTGGAGGCATCGGTTGCTTCGCCGGGCACTGCCTGCGGAGCGGCACGGGCATTCAGGGCCAGCGCCGCCGCGATGGCGCACATGCCGCCGAGTTCGGCCGGCCGCAGTCGCTCGCCCAGCTGCAATGCGGACGACACGGCAGCCACCACCGGGATGGCGAGCGAAGAAAGGCTGGTGGTGCCGGCCGGCAGGCGATGCAGGACGTAGAGCCACATGAACCAGCCCAGGCCGGTGGCCAGCACGCCACTGAAGGCCAGGGCGCCGGCCAGCGGCAGCGACCAGTCGACCGGGCGCTGGGGTACCAGCCAAGCGATCAGCGCCATGGGCACCAGGCCGATCAGCATCTGCCAGAAGGTGAGCTGCAGCGCGTCGGTCTGCACCCGTCCATGCAGGCGCTTGGCCACCACCACACCCGCGGCCCAGGTCGCACCGGCCAGCACCGCCAGCAGTTTCGACGTCGTCGATGCCTCCAGCCGCCAGGGCTCGAGAATGGCTACCAACCCTCCCAGGGCAAGCGATGCTGCCAGCCATTGCAGGCCGCGCAGCCGCTCGCCAAGCACCGGCCAAGCGAACAGCACGACCCAGAACGGCATGGTAAAGGTAAGGATGGAAGTCTTGCCCGGACCGCTGTCGACCAGCGCCCAGGTGTTCAGCTCGAGGAAGGCGGCGGTCTGCACCACACCCATGAAAATGGCAGCCCGCCAGGGCACAGGCTGCAGCGGCCGTCGCTGCCACAGCAGCAGGGCGCCGAGGGTGAGCACGCCGACCGCCACCCGAAGGACGGCGAACTCGAACGGTCCGGCATGATCGAGACCGATCTTGGCGGTGATCCAGGCATAACCCCAAACCAGCGACAGCAGGGCCATGACAATGGCGGCCCTACGCGCCTGGGGCACGACGGGCTCGCGACTGGGGTGATGGGGGTGGGACGAGTCTCAAGGCGCGAATCCGGGCTGCGACGACGGGCCGACGATGATGCCACGGCCCGCCCGTCCGCATGGACGCGCGGGAAGGGGAGGCGGATCAGCGCACCCGGTTGCGGGCGCGCAGGGCGTCGTCCAGGTCCTTGCGGGCGTTGACGAGCTGACGCTCCAGCGTCTCCTGGCGCTTCAGGTAGGCGTCGCTCGGGCGGGCGCCACCGCCGACGTAGGCGATCATGTCACCTTCGCGGAGCTCGCGGCCGCGTTCCAGGGCGATCTGCGCGTCTTCCAGGGCCTTTCGCGCCTTTGCCACTCGGGCATCGGCCTCTTCCCCGGCCTTGCGCCTGGCCTCCAGTCTCGCCTCGAGATCCTCGGCCTGCCGCTTCTCGTCCACGGCACGCTTCTGCGCCGCCTGCGGATCGGCTGGCGGCGGCGCCGGAACCGCCATTGGCTGGCTGCGGCTCGCCCCGGCCACGGGGGCATCGGAGTAAATCACGCTGCCGTCGGGCATCACGTTCTTGTAGAGCTGCTGCGCGTCCGCCGCCAGCGCGGACAGGCACAAGGTACCGGCGAACAGCACCGGCGCGAACAGGCCGTGCATCGACGCACCCCCTTCGTCATGGAAGCCCGCAGCATAGACCGGAACCGCACGGCGCGCGTTCCCGGCCCGGGTGCCCGGACCCGGGGGCGTTATAGAATCGGGCGCCAAACGCGATCCCCCCGACGGCATGACCGAGCCCCGATTCATCCACCTGCGCCTGCACAGCGAGTACTCCGTCGTGGATGGCACGGTGCGCATCGACGACGCGGTGGCGCAGGCATTGACTCACGACATGCCGGCGGTGCCGCTTACCGACCTGTCGAACCTGTTCGGTGCGGTCAGGTTCTACCAGGAGGCGCGCGGCAAGGGTCTGAAGCCCATCATCGGGGCAGACTGCTGGCTGTCCAACGACGAGGACCGCGACAAGCCGCATCGCCTGCTGCTTCTGGTGCAGGACCGCGAGGGCTATCTGCGCCTGTGCCGCTGGCTCACCCGGGCGTTCCGCGACAACCAGCACCGTGGCCGGGCAGAGCTGGATCGTGCCTGGCTCACCGAAGACGGCACCGGTGGCCTGATCGCCCTGTCGGGTGGGCCGGCCGGAGACATCGCGCAGGCAGTGCTCGCCGGTAACGCGGACAGGGCGCGGGCCCTGGCGGCCTGCTGGCAGGCGTTGTTCCCGGATCGCTTCTACATCGAACTGCAGCGCGCCGGACACCCCGAGAGCGCGGCTGCCGAGGGTGGCCTGTTGCGCATCGCCGCCGACCTGGGGCTGCCACCGGTGGCGACCCACCCCATCCAGTTCCTGCAGCCGGGGCAGTTCACCGCCCACGAGGCAAGGGTCTGCATCGCGGAGGGGCATGTCCTGTCCGACCCGCGCCGCCCACGACGCTTCACTGCCGAGCAGTACTTCAAGTCGCAGGACGAGATGATCGCGCTGTTCGCGGATCTGCCGGCGGCCCTCGCCAACACCGTTGAGGTCGCGCGGCGCTGCAACCTCACTCTGGAGCTGGGTCGCAGCCGGCTGCCGCTGTTCCCCACTCCCGGGGGCGAGAGTCTGGAGGACTACCTGCGCAATCAGTCTCTTGCCGGCCTGGAGGCGAGGCTCGACGCACTTTATCCCGAACCGGGAGAGCGGGCGACGAAGGCGCCGACCTACTTCGAGCGACTGGAGTTCGAGATCCGGACCATCGTCCAGATGGGCTTCCCCGGCTACTTCCTCATCGTCGCGGACTTCATCAACTGGGCCAAGGGCAGCGGTGTCCCGGTCGGTCCCGGCCGCGGCTCAGGGGCCGGATCGCTGGTGGCCTACGCGCTTGGCATCACCGACCTGGACCCACTGCGCTACGACCTGCTGTTCGAGCGTTTCCTGAACCCGGAACGGGTGTCCATGCCCGACTTCGACGTGGACTTCTGCCAGGATGGTCGCGACCGGGTGATCGATTACGTGCGGCGCAAGTACGGCGCCGAATCGGTGTCCCAGATAGCCACCTTCGGCACCATGGCGGCCAAGGCTGTGGTGCGCGACGTCGGCCGGGTCATGGAATGGAGCTACACCCGGACCGATGAGCTGGCCAAGCTGATCCCGTTTCAGCCAGGCAAGCTGATCACGCTCGAGATGGCGCGCGAAATGGAGCCGCGGCTGAGGGAGCGCGAACAGGCCGAGGAAGAGACGCGCGAGCTGCTGGCACTGGCGGAAAAGCTGGAGGGCATGACGCGCAACGTGGGCATGCACGCCGGCGGCGTGCTGATCGCCCCGGGCAAGCTGACGGACTTCTGTCCCCTCTACTGCCAGCAGGGTTCGGACAGCGTCGTTTCCCAGTACGACAAGGACGACGTCGAGGCCATCGGGCTGGTCAAGTTCGACTTCCTGGGCCTGACCACGCTCACCATCCTCGACTGGACCCTGCGCTTCATCCGCCAGCTCGACCCTGCCTCCGATCCTGTGCTTGAGACCCTGCCCCTGGACGACGCAGGTGCCTACCGCATCTTCGCCACGGGCAACACCTCGGCGGTGTTCCAGTTCGAATCCCGCGGCATGCGGGAGCTGCTCACCCGGGCGCGGCCGGACCGCTTCGAGGACATCATCGCGCTCGTGGCGCTGTACCGTCCCGGCCCGATGGACCTCATCCCGGACTTCATCGACCGCAAGCACGGCCGCAGCTTCGAGTACCTGCATCCGCTGCTCGAGCCGATCCTGCAGCCGACCTACGGAATCATGGTCTACCAGGAGCAGGTGATGCAGGCGGCGCAGGTGTGCGCCGGCTACTCCCTGGGTGGCGCCGACCTGCTGCGGCGGGCGATGGGCAAGAAGAAGCCCGAGGAGATGGCCAAGCAGCGCCAGATCTTCGTCGAGGGGGCCGGGCGCAAGGCCATAGACGAGGCCAAGGCAAACGAAATCTTCGACTACATGGAGAAGTTCGCCGGCTACGGCTTCAACAAGTCGCACGCCGCCGCCTACGCCCTGGTCGCCTACCACACCGCGTACATGAAGGCCCACCACCCGGCAGCCTTCATGGCGGCGAACCTTTCGGCGGTGATGGACGACACCGACAAGGTCCAGCTGCTTCACGAGGACGCCAAGACCAACGGTCTGGAGATCCTGCCGCCGGACGTGAACACCGGGGAGTTCCGCTTCGTGCCGGTGGATGCCGGGAGGATCCGCTACGGACTCGGTGGCATCAAAGGAACCGGCCAGGGCGCCATCGAAGCCATCCTCGCGGCCAGGGCAGCCGGCGGGCCCTTCCAGGACCTGTTCGATTTCTGCCGTCGCGTCGATGCCCGGGTGGTCAACCGCCGCGTCGTCGAGTCGCTGGTGCGTGCCGGCGCATTCGACGGTATCGAGCCACAACGCGCCCGCCTGTTCTCCTCGGTCGGCGTGGCCATGGGCGCGGCCGAACAGGCCTTGCGCAGCGCCAACCAGTCGAGCCTGTTCGGCGGTGCGGATGACCCCGGTGTGCCGCCGCTCGAACTGGTCGACGCCTGCTGGACAGAACACGAGCGGCTGCAGCACGAAAAGGCTGCCCTGGGTTTCTACCTGAGCGGCCATCCTTTCACCGCCTACCGGGAGGAGTTCGCCAGCGTGGCGCGCACCCCGCTGGCGCGCCTCTCCGCTCCGGCCCCGGGTGAACCCCAGAGCGCGGTTGTGCTCGGCGGGGTGGTCGAATCCCTCCGGTTCATGAAGACGCAGAACGGACGGATGATGATCCTGCTGCTCTCTGACGGCACCGCATCGCAAGAGATTACCGTCTACGGCGAAGTGTTCGACCAGTTTCGCGATGTGGTGAAGGAGGATGCGGTGGTGTTCGTCGAGGCGAAACTGCGGGCCTTCCGGCGCGGCGGCGAGGACGGCGATGGCGGCCTCAGTCTGCGCATCACCGCGGAGCGCATCCTCGATGTCGCCGGTGCCAGGGCGCGCTTTGCCCGCGGCCTGCGGCTGCGCATGAACGGGGAGGCAAACGCCGAGCGCCTGCGGCAGTTGCTCGCGCCGTACGTCAAGGGTGCGTGCCCGGTGTCGGTCGAATACCGCAACGGCCGGGCACGCTGCGAGCTGTCGCTCGGCGAGCAGTGGCGCGTGACGCCCCACGACCAGCTGGTGCGCGCCCTGCACGAGTGGCTGCGGCCGGACAACGTGCATTTCGTCTACTGACCACCGCTGGCGCCCGCGGTGACCTGCTCACCCGTCGCTGCCAGGCCCATGGATGCCCCGCATGCCGACCAGCCCGATCCTCATAGACCGCACCCTGCTCGACCACGCCAGCCGTCAGGCTGCCGACAGCCCCAGGCGCAGGCGCAACATCAACTTCCACGCGGCGGATGGGGATGCCTGCCACCGACTGCTGAACGCCATCGAGCCCGGATCCTACGTGCCTCCACACCGCCATCTCGACCCCGCCAAGGACGAGACCTTCGTCGTCCTGCGCGGCGCATTCGGGCTGGTGACGTTTGCGGATGACGGCACCATCACCGCCACCGCCGAGCTGCGCGCCGGCGGCCTGGTGCTCGGGGCCACGGTGCCGCACGGCACCTTCCACACCCTGCTGGCGCTCGAAGCGGGATCGGTGTTCCTCGAGGCCAAGGCCGGTCCCTATCTGGCCCTGACCGAGGCCGAGCGCGCGCCATGGGCCCCGGCAGAGGGCGATGCCAGGGCTTCAGACTATCTGGCGGGTCTTGCCCGGATGTTTCGGTAAGCCGCAGC
Organism: Burkholderiales bacterium; assembly: GCA_044370825.1. Lineage (GTDB taxonomy): Bacteria > Pseudomonadota > Gammaproteobacteria > Burkholderiales. Next base: position 8,750 of record JBILUV010000117.1, read on the forward strand.
TTGCGCGCGATGTCCTTGCCGGCCACGGGGATTCCCCACGACCGGCACGGCGGGAGCACGTGGTCAGTCCGACAGCATGGCGCGCAGCTCGCGCAAGTAGCGTAGCCCCTCGATGGCGCGGCTGCCGTACCAGGACGTCATCTCGCCATCCACCAGACTCACCGAGGGGTGGCACTGCGGCGGCAGGGTCGATGTGACTTCCGCGATGTGCCGCGACACGAAACTGTAAGGCTCGCTGGAAAGCAGCACGTGACGCACCCCCTGCATTAGCTGCGGCGTGAAGTCGATTGAGGGGTAGCGGGAATGGGCCACAGTCGGCGCCGTGTCCCAGCCGACCAGAGCGAGCATGCGCGAAATGTAGGTCTCGCGCGACACCGTCATCCAGGGCGATTTCCAGATCAGGTAGAGCACCGCCTCGCGCTCCAGCCCGGCTGCCGCGGCCCGCGTCAGTGCGAGCTGCTCCTCGAAGCTGTGGCATAACGCCTCGGCCCGCGCCTCGCGGTCGAACAGACCGCCCATCAGACAGTACAGGGCGAGGTTGTCCTCGGGCTCTATCGGGTGGGTGACGACGATGTTGGGCACGAAGCCGGCGAGCTCATCCACCACGGGGCGCGGATTCTCGTCGATGTTGACGATGAGGTGGGTGGGGCCGAGCTTGCGCACCCGGGACACGTCGATGGTCTTGGTGCCGCCAACCTTCGGCACCCTGCGCACCGCCGCGCGCGGGTGGATGCAGAAGCCGGTGCGGCCGACGATCCGGTCCTCCAGACCGAGGCTGAACAACAACTCCGTGATGCTTGGCACCAGCGACACGATGCGCACGACACCACGAGCAGGCGCGTGCGCGGTGCCTGCGGCATCGACCAACCGGTTGTCGCCTGTTGCGTGTGACATCGCCGTTCCCGCGAGGGCGTTCGGGCAGCTCCGGGACGGCACCGCCGCCGACACGCCTGTCTTGTCGATTCTAGCCTGGACACTTCACCAGGTCGGCCCCGAAAACGAGCGCAGTCGGCAAGTTCACGCGGGCTGACCGTCAGGGAAGCACGCCGAACAACAGCCCCACCAAAGGCACGAGCACCGAGGCAACCAGGGTCGATGCGGCCATGCCGATGCCGGCGAAGGTGTCCGCCGCCTACCTGACCTTGATCTCGGTCCAGATGCGGTTGACCACGCGTCGCTGCTTCGGGCCGTAGTCCTTCAGCATCTCCAGGCTCCTGGCCGTCGCCGCGTCGGGGAACACCGATTTCATCTTCCGGATCTCGGGCTTGATGTACTGCTGCGCATCCTGGTTGGGATTGCCCGAGCCGATCATGTTCGTCAGGTCGGCCGAGTTGCGCCCCTGCAGCATGAAATCGATGAACTGGTGGGCCAGATCCGGGCGCGGGGCGGTCTTGTGTATCACCATGGCGTCCAGGGCAAGCACCGCGCCTTCGCGGGGCAGGGCGTCGCGGATCCTGAACTTGCGCTTCGCCGCCTGGGCAT
>JBILUV010000118.1:0-10226 GCA_044370825.1 Burkholderiales bacterium
AGACCACTTGCCCCTTTTCACTTCGTATTCCTCGGGTGCCGCGAGCTCTAGCAGGTGGCCTATGGCCGAACAGACCACGAATGCATCGCTTTCGAAATAATCTCCGTGCCGCGTGAATCCCCCGAGCGCGCGGGTGATGTCCGCCGCCACGGATGGCTTCTCGGCGATGACCAGGCGTTTGCCCGCCTGCAGCCCGGCCTCCGCCGGATGCGCGGCGGACGGGGAAGCGCTGGAATGCGACGGCGTTCTGGTCGCAGCACGCTTGACGGTTGGCATGTGAATACTCTGGAGGAAGGGCGGCGAATGATACGGGTCCGAAAATCCCGTGTGCAAGGCCGGGCCTGGTCCGTGGTCTGTCAGTCAGCGCCGGCGCTGGACTCTGCCGCCTGGGAGCCGGGCCAGGCAACCCGCCAGCTCGAGCTCGAGGATACGAGTGGTCACGTCCTCTATCCTCCACACCAAGCGGCCGCTAAGGGTCTCCGGATCGACGGGATCGAAACCCATTGCGTCGAGCAGTGGATCCTGCGGCGCTCGTGAACTCTCCTGATGAACGACGCCGGGACTTGGCGCCTCCCAGCGAAGTTCTTCCAGCACGTCCGCCGAGCTCTCCACCAGTTTCGCCCCTTGCTTGATGAGCCAGTGGCAGCCTCTGGAGAGAGGGGAGTGGATCGACCCGGGGATGGCGAGAACTTCCCTGCCCTGTTCGCCGGCGTAACGAGCCGTCGACAGCGAGCCGCTGCGGATCGCCGCTTCGATAACGAGAACCCCCCGGCTGATGCCGCTGATGATGCGGTTGCGGCGGGGGAAGTTGGCGCCCGAGGGCCGGGTGCCCAGCGGAAATTCGGACACGATGACGCCTTGCGCGGCGATGCGGTGCGCCAGATCGCGGTTACGTGCCGGATATACGAGGTCCAGTCCGGTGCCCACTACGGCGATGGTGGCTGCGGCACCCAGCAGTCCGCCCTCGTGTGCCGCCGTATCGATGCCAAGTGCCAGACCGCTTACCACGGTCAGCCCAGCGTCTGAGAGGGCCCTGGAAAACTCCCTCGCCGTGTCCAGACCCGCTGGTGTCGCGTTGCGGCTACCGACAACCGCCAGGCAGGGGTTGCCGAGCCTGCGGATGTCGCCCGAGGCATATAGGATGGTTGGCGGGTCGGCTGTCTGCAACAGCAGGAGCGGGTACCGTTCGTCTCCCAGTGCGATGGCATGATGTCCAGGCTGGGATAGCCATTCGAGCGCGCGATTCACCCGGGACGGATCGGCACCGCGCAGCCAGGTTACACGCTGTGCCTCGGACAGCAGTGGCGTGAGCTCCGCGGCGGAGGCCGCCAGTCCTGCCCCTGGACTCCCGAAGTGCTGCAACAGCTTACGCTGCGTGGCATTGCCGATTCCGTCGACCAGCGTGAAGCGGATCCAGTCCTTCATCCAGTGATCTGTCGACATGGCCGGCGCCCCTCCCTCTCGTTTCTATGGAGCGCGAGCCAGATCCAGGAGGTTCACCGGCCTGGTGGTGCCCATGACCAGCGCGTAGGACACCTTCTCGAACGTCCGGAACACGAAGGCGTCCCCATAGCGTTCAGCTGGCAGCGTCACCTGCGCCAGATCCCTGACATATTCCGAGTGGACCGATCGCAAGGTCTTGCGGTGGGTATCGTTCGAGACGGTGGATGGTATCGCTCTCGGCGTGACCCGCCCGCCTGCCCTGAAAAGCCCGAACACCTGGCCTGGCTCCACGCCATTACGCGAACCGAGATTGAGCACGACCACCTGATACTGACCGATTTCCGAGACCACTGTCTCGGGTGCGGAGATCACCATGCCCTGAAGCTTTGGATCAGGCGATCGGGGTGCGAAGGAAAGAATGTCCGAGGCGGGTGCCTCGACCAACCTGTCGCCGATCCCGATTTCCTGACGGGCTCGCGCGACCCGCATAGTGGCGACGTCAGCCGCTTCAGTCAGCTGCGCATCACCCAGGTAGATGACCTCGAAACCGAGAGACTCGTTGGAAATCGGATCCACCAAGGCCTTGCCAGCCCGGTAAACCTGCCACATCGGCACTCCCCGTTTGGGTGTTCCACCGACGTATACCGAATCTCCGGCTCCCGCAAGTACCCGGCTCTCGGAAACCGCCACAATTCGCAGCGCTTGCTCGAAATCCTGCTCTGCAACAACCAGCGGGCGATTGAGGAATGGCTCGATCACCGAGGCAGGAATGCTGCTGATCGGTGCGGCGGTCAGGTGCTGTGAACGCATTCTCGGTGAAAGCTTTACAGTGCTTCCGATGGCCGAGTCGCGGCCCGCCTCCGCCAGTCCGCCGGAACCATTGCCTTCCAGACGAAGCCGCGGGCGCAGTCCGCTGCGGTCCAGAACGATGACATTGCCTGGGTAGATGAGGTGCGGATTGCGCACCTCGTCCTTGTTCAGCCCCCACAGGTCGGGCCAGCGCCAGGGATTCTTCAGGAAACGGCGCGAGATGTCCCACAGAGTGTCGCCCTTGACGACGACATGCCGCTCCGGCGGGTTGTCCTGCAGCTGCGGCTCCTCGGCTCCACCCGCCGCGAGCACGGCATTGCCGGGCACTAGCAGGGTTAGCCCAGCGAGCAGCGATATGGTTGAATTACGTGCGACTTTGCCTAATTTCCGGCAGATGTGGCGGTGGCGAATGCCGGCCAGATGTCTTGCCAGGCTTCCCTGCGCGGCTGGGAATTCTGATAAAAAATACGAATTATCAATCATTTATGGCCATCCTGAAAATTCTTCAGTATCCGGATCCGAGACTTCACACGGTAGCAGCGCCGGTGGGTCGGTTCGATGAAGAGCTACATCGGCTCATTCGGGACATGGCTGAAACGATGTATGCGGCTCCGGGCGTCGGCCTGGCGGCCACGCAGGTAGATGTACATCGGCAGGTCATCGTCGTGGATGTATCCGAAACCCACGACCAGCTCCAGGTGCTCGTCAACCCCGAGATCCTCGCTGGGATTGGCGAGTCCCCGCTGGAGGAGGGCTGCCTGTCGGTGCCCGGGATCTACGACCAGGTACCCCGCTATGAGCGAATCCGGGGCAGGGCCCTGGACGCGGCGGGCCGGCCCTACGAATTCGAGGCCGACGGCCTGCTCTCTGTCTGCATCCAGCATGAGATGGATCACCTCAAGGGCCGGGTCTTCGTCGAGTACCTGTCCCGACTGAAGCAGAACCGGATCGTCGCCAGACTGCGCAAGCAGCAGCGGCGGACCGGGTGAACCTGTGCGCCTGATTTTCGCCGGGACGCCTCGGTTCGCTGCGGACGCCCTGAGGGCTCTCATTGCGGAGGGACATGAAGTTGTTCTGGTGCTGACCCAGCCAGATCGGCCCGCAGGCCGGGGCATGCAGATCGCCACCAGCGATGTTAAACGGGTTGCCCTCGACGCCGGCATCCCCGTCGAACAACCGCGGAGCCTGCGTTCCGAAGAAGCGGTAGAGACTCTGCGCCGTGTCGACGCCGAGGTAATGGTGGTTGCGGCGTACGGGTTGATACTGCCGCCTGCAGTTCTCGGGCTGTTTCCCCGCGGCTGCATCAACATCCATGCCTCCTTGTTGCCGCGCTGGCGTGGGGCAGCGCCGATTCAGCGTACGATCCTGGCTGGCGATGCCCGGAGCGGCGTATGCATCATGCAGATGGAGGCCGGCCTGGATACCGGACCGATACTGCGCTCGGAGTCCCTGGCACTAACCTCCGACGAAACCGCCGGGACGCTGCATGATCGCTTGACCGTGTTGGGGTCGCGCCTGGTCCTGGATGTGTTGCGTGACATGGCACTTGGTCCCGTTCAGGCCACGCCACAGGATCAGGCCGCGGCGACGTACGCTGCGAAGATCGGGCGCGGCGAGGCTGTCCTGGATTTCGCCCGCCCCGCGGTGCTGATTGACCGGCACGTGCGTGCCTTCAATCCCACCCCGGGGGCCTGGGCCATGTACGGCGGCGAGACCATCAAGATCTGGTGCGCGCAACCTCTGGAATTCGAGACCATGGCAGTACCCGGCACCGTAGTCGCCATGTCCCGCGAGGGGTTGGATGTGGCCTGTGGCGGCGGCACCCTGTTGCGCCTGACGGAACTGCAGCGGTCTGGAGGCAGGCGACTGCCAGCGGAGGCCTTTCTGCAAGGTTTCCCCCTCCGCCCCGGCGACCGTTTCCAGGGCCTGGTTGACGCCACCGATGCGTGAAGTCCAAGCCGCCGCCGCCGGATTGGTCTCCCGCGTGATGGCGGGGCGTAGCGTAACGGAACTCCAGCTGACGACAGGCCCCTCAGCAGGCCCCCTTTTGCGGGAGATCACGATGGGAACACTGCGCAGGCTCGGCACGCTTCGCGCAGTTGCCGGGGCCCTGGCGAAGCGCCCATTCGAAGATCGGCGGCTCGAGGCGCTGCTGTGCGTGGCCGTCTATCAGATTTTGCACACCCGCGCTGCCGCGCATGCGGTCGTTCACGAGGCGGTCGGGGCGTCGCGCGATATCGGATTCGACCACGCAGCAGGTTTCGTGAATGCGGCCTTGCGGCGGTTCCTGCGGGAGAGGACGGCGTTGGTCGCGAATGCCGAGGCAGGCGTAGAGGGTCACTGGAATCATCCAGCCTGGTGGGTGGACCGGCTACGACGGGACTTCCCGAGCGAGGCCGAGGCCGTGCTGCGCGTTGCCCAGGAACATCCGCCGATGGCGCTGCGTGTCAACGCTCGTCGCATCAATGCCTCCGTCTATCTGGAACGACTCGCGGCGGCGGACATCGGGGCTTCCCAGGCTGGTCCCGCGGGCATTCTCCTGGTGCAGCCGCAGCCGACGCGCTCGCTTCCAGGGTTCGATGAAGGTCTGGTGTCCGTCCAGGATCTCGGAGCGCAATGGGCGGCCCCGCTGCTCGACCTGCACGACGGGATGCGCGTTCTGGACGCCTGCGCAGCACCCGGAGGAAAGACCGCCCACATCCTCGAGACCGCTGATGTTGCCGTGACAGCCCTCGATTCCGACGAACAGCGCTTAGGCACCGCAGCGCGCAATCTCGAGCGCCTCGGACTCGCAGCGGACCTGCGATGCGCCAGAGCGGAGCGAGTTGACGACTGGTGGGACGGGCGCCTTTATCAACGGATCCTGCTCGACGCGCCATGCTCGGCCTCCGGCATCGTCCGCCGGCACGCCGATGCGAGGTGGTTGCGTCGGCCGGAAGACATTGAGGTTTTTGCCCGCCAGCAGGGAAGGCTCCTGGACGCGCTTTGGCAAGTGCTGGCGCCGGATGGTAAATTGCTTTACGTCACGTGCTCCGTGTTCGCGGAGGAGAACGCCGATGTGGTGCGCGACTGGCTTGCGCGGACGCCCGATGCGCACCCGCTCGACCTGCCGGGCTTTCCCGGTACCGGTGGTGTCCTGCTGCCCAGTCCGGGGCACGACGGATTCTTCTACGCCCTGCTCCACCGCCGCTGAAGACGCTGCGGCACCAGGAGTATGCGAAACGTGCAGCTCGGCTCCCGACGTCCACCGATGACTGTCCTCCGTTGGCTGACCGCCTGGTTTCTGGCGCTGTCCCTCACCGCGGTCAGGGAGGCTGGGGCGGCCGATCCCGCGATCCATGTGCGATCGGCCGACGTGTATGTCACCGCCGAAGGCTATGCACTGGACGCCGCCTTTCAGGTCGAACTGGGGGAAACGCTGGACGAGGCCCTCCATCGCGGCCTCACCCTGCATTTCGTCACCGAGTTCCAGCTCCTTTACGAGCGCTGGTACCTGTTCGGACTCTGGAACAAGACCGTTTCGTCCTTCGACCTGCGGTATCGCCTTGCCTTCAATGCCCTGACGCGCCAATACCGGGTCACGACCGGCGCGTTGACGCAGAACGTGGAGACCTTGCAGGAAGCGATCGCTTTGATGGCGCGAATCCGTAATCGCCAGGTGGCGTTGCGAGACGAGCTCGACCTCGGCACGGCCTACCTGGCGCAACTGCGCCTGCGTCTGGACTCGTCCCAATTGCCCAAGCCGTTCCAGTTGAGTTCCATCGGTTCGAAGAGCTGGAACGTTTCGTCCGACTGGTATCGATGGACGGTGCGACCGTGACCACGCCGATGCTCCGATGGAAAGCGGCGCTGTCGTCCCGTGGAGGGAAGATCACCACCGCCGTGGTGATCGCGAGCGGTGCGGTCATGGTGTACCTGCTGTCCTCGGCTAGCAGCAACAGCCCTGAATTCACCGGAGATCTCTTCTGGTTGCTTGCCGCCGGCGTGGCCGTCGTCTTCATACTGATGACCCTGGCTGCCTATCAGTTGCTGCTTCTGCGGCGGCGTCTCAAGCAGCAGGTTTTCGGCTCCAAGCTGACACTGCGTCTGGTGCTGCTGTTTGCCTTGGTGGCGATGCTTCCCGGGGCTCTCGTCTATGCTGTTTCCGTGCAGTTTCTCACCCGCTCGATCGACACCTGGTTCGACATCCGAGTCGAGACGGCCCTGGAGGGTGGCTTGTCGCTAGGACGCAAGACGCTCGAGGTGATGCAGCGCGACATGCGAGGCAAGGCGGCTGCGATGGCGCTGTCCCTTTCAGACTTCGAGCCGTCCCGGCGGGCCAAGTTGTTCAACGGGCTCAGGGAACAGGCGGCAGTGGCGGAGTCCGCACTGTTCGACCTTGCCGGCAATGTGCTCCTGGTGTCGAGCGATTCCAAGGCCGTGCTGGCGCCTCGCATCCCGACCAGCGAGATGCTCCAGGGACTGCGGCGCCAGCGTGATCACGCCCGTGTCGAAACGGGACCTGCCGGCAGCATGCTGGTGCGGGTGCTGGTGCCGGTGAACACCGCATCCGGCGAGGTGCTGGGCCTGCAACTCGTGCAACCCGTTCCGGAGGACATCGCGCGCGATGCAGAGGCTGTCCACGCAGCCTACGGCGAGTACCAGGAATTGATGTACTCCCGGCCAGGACTCAAGCGTCTTTACGGCCTCTCCCTGACATTGGCCCTGCTGCTCGCCCTGTTCTCCTCGCTGCTGCTGGCCATCTATTTCAGCGAGCGCCTGTCTGCGCCGCTGGGTCTGCTCGCCGAGGCCACCCGTGCAGTGGCCCAGGGGGATTTCCGCCAGCGTATGCCGGTCAAGAGCTATGATGAGCTTCGCGTGCTCACCGGGTCGTTCAATGCCATGACCCGGGATCTGGCGGAGGCCCAATCGGCCTCGCAGCGCTATCAGCGCGAGCTCGAGGGCGCGAAAAGCTCCCTCGAAAGTATCCTGTCAAATCTTTCCGCCGGAGTGATCGCCCTGGACCACGAGTGGCGCCCCCGCTCCGCCAACCCGGGCGCCAGTGCCATACTTGGTGTCGATTTCGCCCTGTTGGGCGAGGTGCCGCTCGGACGCTGGGTGGAAGTGCGGGAGAACCTGGCCGCCATCGCGGAGCCTCTGGCTGCGATGCTGGCCCAGCCGCATGGCCGGACGAGGGAGAAACAGATCGCATTTCCCGGTCCCCATGGCGAACTCACCCTGTTGCTAAAGGTCTCCGAGCTCGCGCAGCCCGCGGACACGGAATACGTCGTGGTCTTCGATGACATCACCAATCTGTTGCGGGCACAGCGTCACGCGGCGTGGGGCGAGGTCGCACGCCGTCTTGCCCATGAGATCAAAAACCCACTGACCCCGATCCAGTTGTCCGCGGAACGGCTGGAGCACCGGCTGCACGCAAAGCTGGATGCTGCCGACGGTGATCTGTTGTCGAGACTCACACGCACCATCGTGGCGCAGGTGACAGCGTTGAAGCAGATGGTCGATGCCTTCAGCCGGTACGCCCGTTCGCCAGAAGCCGACCTTCAGCCGCTCGAACTGACCCAGCTCGTGAACGAGGTGCTGAGTCTGTACGAAGTACCGGGTCACCGCATTTCCATGCGGACGCAGAAGCCGGCAGCCTGGGTGCTCGCGGATGCTGCCAAGCTGAGACAGGTGATCCTCAACCTGCTGGCCAATGCCGAGGACTCGGTGGCTGCGGTACCAACGCCGCGGATCCTGGTGGCCATCGACCGGGTCGGTGGTCAGGTGGCCCTGCGCGTGAGCGACAACGGCGCAGGTTTTCCCCCGGAGATGCTGGGACGGCCTATCGAGCCCTACGTGACGACGAAGGCAAAGGGCACCGGCCTTGGATTGGCCATCGTGCAGAAGATCGTCGACGAACATGGTGGAACCATCGTTCTGGAGAACAACCCGGATGGGGGGGCGTGTGTCAGCGTGCTCCTACCAGGTTCCGATGCCGTGGTTGCGGGGCTGGCCGACGCCCGGCCGGCTCTGGTGAGCGAATAGGAGGACCGGGTCGATGAGCCAGATAATGGTGGTGGACGACGAAGTGGGAATCCGGGAGCTTCTCTCGGAGATCCTTGCGGATGAGGGTCATCAGGTCCGGCTCGCACAAAATGCCAGCGAGGCCCGGCAATTGAGGCTGCGGGTACGTCCGGATCTGGTGTTGCTGGACATCTGGATGCCTGACACGGATGGCATCACCCTGCTGAAGGAATGGGCTGAACGGGGTCAGCTGACCATGCCGGTCGTGATGATGTCGGGCCACGGAACGATCGACACGGCAGTCGAGGCCACCAGGATCGGAGCCTACGCCTTCCTCGAGAAGCCCATTGCGCTGCAGAAGCTGCTTTCGACGGTTGGCAGTGCCCTCACCCACGCCGTCCAGTCTCCCGCAGTAGCGCCGGGCATGTCGCTCGCCATCCTCGGAGGGGCGCCTGCCATCGCGGACTTGAAAGGACGGCTGGAGCGTGCGAGGGAATTGCGATCGCCGGTATTGTTGCTGGCCGAGCCTGGTAGTGGCGAGGAGTTGTGTGCGCGTTTCCTGCACCGCATGAACACACCGTGGATGGTTTTCGGGGAGGAGGAGGACCCCGGTGGCGCTGGCGAGGGCACACTGTTCGTGCATGACGTCGACGCCCTCGGGCGAGATGGGCAGCGGGCGCTGCTTGCCCGTCTTGCCACGCTGGTGGGCTCCGGGACGCGGGTCGTCGCCACTGCGCGTCCATCGATTTCCCAGCGGGTTGCAGAGGGCGTGTTCGATGCGAGGCTCTATTCCGCCCTTTCGGGAATGACTGTGCGTGTTCCACCGCTGCGCGAGCACGCCGACGACGTGCCCGCGATCGCGACGCAGCTCCTGAACCGGATGGTCGAGGCCCGGGAGATTCCGATGCGGGCTTTCAGCACCGCGGCCCTGAATGCCTTGAGGCTGCACGCCTGGCCCGGCAACCTTGCGCAGCTGGAGTCCGTGGTACGGGCGGTTGCTCTGGGTACGACCGGGCAGGAGATCCGTCTTCAGGACACGATGGCGGTTCTTGGACCGCTGGATGCGTCTCCGACCCCCGGTGTGGAAGGCGTCAGCCTGGATGTCGAACTCCGCGATGCCCGGGACGCCTTCGAGCGCATCTATTTGGAACATCACATCGCCCGCGAGGGGGGCAACATGAGCCGGGTCGCCGAAAAGTCGGGCCTCGAGCGCACGCATCTGTACCGCAAGCTCAAGCAGCTGGGCATTGCGCTGCCACGGCGTGCGGACTGACTGCGTTCCCGTCTGGCGGTCAGCTACTCCGTTGTGCTCCGGGTCAGCAGCCGCCTTCGTTTAGAATTCGCAGTTCCCGCGCGACTCAATGTGCGGGTTTTTTATTACCTCCGACCCGAGTACACATGGCAACGAGCACAGATCTGGCCAATGCGCTGCGCGCGCTGGCAATGGACGCAGTCCAGAAGGCCAATTCAGGACATCCTGGCATGCCGATGGGCATGGCCGACATTGCCGAGGTCCTCTGGCGCCACCACATGGTGCATGATCCCGCCACGCCGCGCTGGCCGGACCGCGACCGTTTCGTCCTGTCGAACGGGCACGGCTCCATGCTTCTTTATGCCCTGCTGCACCTTACCGGATACGACCTGCCAATGGCGCAACTGGCCGCCTTCCGGCAGTTGCACTCCATGACTCCCGGGCATCCGGAGTTCGGCTGCGCTCCGGGCGTCGAGACCACGACGGGCCCACTGGGTCAGGGTATTGCCAACGCCGTGGGCATGGCCTTGGCGGAACGGCTGCTCGCGGCGGAATTCAACCGGTCGGGGCACGAGATCGTCAACCACCGGACCTGGGTGTTTCTCGGTGATGGATGTCTGATGGAAGGCATTTCCCATGAGGCGTGCTCCCTGGCGGGGACCCTTGGACTGGGCAAGCTCGTGGCGTTCTACGACGACAACCGCATCTCCATCGATTC
>JBILUV010000348.1:0-3445 GCA_044370825.1 Burkholderiales bacterium
TCACCTGCCCGACGGCTCGGGTCCGGAGATCGCCCGCACCCTGGCGCAACGCCTGCAACCGCCACCGCGCTGCCTTCTGGTCACCGGCGATACCTCACCCGAGGATCTCCAGGCGATCGGCGCCTCCGGCCTCGAGGTCATGCACAAGCCGGTCGATCCGCAGCGCCTGCGTCAGGCCGTCACACGACTCTTGCTCAAGGAGCGGGTGCCGCCCCCCGCGTGATCGGGGACGCTCACTCGGATTTCCCGCGTGCGCGGCCACGACCGGCGATGAGTTCGGCGCGGGATTGGGCGCCGTGGGCCCGGAGCAGTGCCGTGACGTGCATCTTGACCGTTGTCTCGGCGATGTCGAGACGCGCGGCGATCAGCTTGTTCGGCAGCCCCTGCATGAGCAGTTCGAGGACGTCATGCTGCCTTGGGCTCACGCCTGAGGCGCCCCGGGTGGCCGGGGTGGAGGGATCGGGCCTGACCACATCCGCCGCGAGCGCATCCGGCGGCACGAAACGCCCGCCCGCCATGACGAGTTCCATGGCCTTGCGCATCAGCGGGCCCTCGGTGGACTTGGGCAGGAAACCACGCACCCCGGCCTCGAGCAGCCGCCGCATGATGCCCGGGTCACCAGCCCCGGAGATCACCACGACCGGGAGATCCGGAAACCCGGCAAGGATGCTCATGACCCCGGCCTCGCCCTCGAAGCCGGGCATGTCGAGGTCCACCAGGAGCATGAAGCGCGGCGTCCCGTCCTGCAGAAGCGCCGCCAGCCGTGCGCCGTCCGCCGCCTCGTCGAGGACGATATCCGGGTCGACAGCGCGCAGCAGCAGGCCCAGGCCCATGCGCACCAGATCGTGGTCGTCGGCCACGACGACGCGTCGCCCTGTCGCAGCAGCACCTTCCGTCGCGCCGGCCACCCCTTCGGAGCACACCTCATCCGCGTCCATGGTCCCCCCCCTGTCCGAACCGCGCGGCCGATACCCTGCGGCTCGCCGGTCCAGCCAATGAGTGTGTATCAATCCCGCAGACGGGTCCACGGTCCACCCGGCGTGCGAAACCCGGTCAGTGATGCCGCGCCCCGCGCCGCCATCGACGCCAGGTTGCCCTGCATGATCCCGGCAGGCCGGCCGAAGGAGATCTGCGTGCCGTGGAAGCTGATGTCGAGATCACCCCATCGACACGGGCCCGCATCGCTGCGGGCGAGGGTGGTGCACCCGCCCTGTCCGATGAGGACCAGACGCCAGGCGATGCCGCCCAGCCCCTCCACCCTGCCGGCGACGTCGAGCCAGTCGAAGCATGTATTCGCGAAAGTGTGACTGTCCGGGACCGGACCCTCAGGGGCAGCGATCAGGAAATCGACCCGGACGCCGGCGCCGAAACGGGCGCTGCCCGTGACAGCCACCCGATCGCAGAGGCCCGGCGCGGTCAGCCCGATCTCGAAGCATGTTTCCTCGGCGAAGACATCACCGTCGATGGTCAGGGTGCCGCGCGGATCCCCCGGGCACACCAGCACTCCCGACAAGCCGACCACGCCGGTCAACATGCCCGCTCCGGCCAGCTGCCCGCCCGTGATGTCGATCGAACCTGCGGCCAGCGTGCCGTCGACACGCGTGATGCTCTGGGCTCCGGTCTGGACGTAGGTCCCGGGACCGCTCACCGAGCCATCCGCCGTGACCGTGAAGCGTCCCCCGCCGGAGTTCGCGATGGCTCCCCCGGCTGCCGGGACGGCGTCCCAGCCGGAACCCTCGTTGTCGACCCGCCCCGACACCAGGAACTCGCCGGCATTGACCACGCCGCCGCGGCAGACCAGGGTACCGCAGGTCTCGACCCGCGCCCCCGCCTCGTTGACCAGCCGGGTGTGGGCAAACGTGCCGCCATTGCACAGGTCGCCACCCGACGCGTTGGTGAAATCGTTGACCTCGAAAGCGGCGCGATTCATCAGCCGACCGGCGTTGCGGAAGAAACCGCTGCGGTACTGGCCATCGTTGAACAGGCTGCCCGCATTGGACGCGTACGCCTGATGACGCACGACGCCGTTGGCGCGATTGATCCACTGCCCCTCGTTCGCAAACTCGCCATCGGTGAACAGCCAGCCCACATTGACCAGCCGGTGTCCGGCTTCGATGGTCAGAGGATCACGGGTCCAGCAGGTACCGGGGCCATCGAGCAGCATTCCAGCCAGTTCGCTTTCAGCCATGAGTTCTTCCTTGGTCTTGTAGCCCGACTTCCCCCGCCATGGCCCCCTCATTGAAGCCCGCGAGGCCGCGCGGGTGCTCATCGGGCGCGCCATCGCGTGTTTCCGATTCAGTGACGGCATCGTCCTGCTACCCGGGACATTACGGTCGTGCAACTCGGTCTCGCAATCCTGCTCAAGTCGGTGTGCCTACCGACTTTGGTATGGACATCGGTACTCGCAGCCAGGTGGCTATCTGCCGAAGCACGCCCCGACACGGCGACGCTGCCGCATCAGCACCATGCCGCCCACCAGGAGCAGGGCCCAGGTGCCAGGCTCAGGGATCGGCGCGGCAGTGAAGGCGAGGCCGGTGCCATCGAAGGCGATGTCCATGCCGTTCCACGCTGAAATCCCCCATTGGCTGCTGGCAACCGTCGTATACCAGCCATTCCCGACCACAGTCAGCGACCAGGCGACGCCTGCAAGACCATTGCTCGCGCCACCGACGCTGAGCCAGTCGAACCGGTGCCCGGGCTCGGGCATGTACTCGAAATCAACTCCGTTCGGGGTCTCGAGGAGAAAGTTGACGGTCACGCCGGGGCCGAAGGTAGCGTCTCCGGTGACGACCAGACGGTCGTATGAGGCAGGCCCCGCCAGTTCGATCTCGAAGACCGTGTTCTGCGCGACGAGATCGCCGTCGATGGTCAGCGTCCCCGGGGAATTTCCGGGCCTCACGGTCGGAAAGCCATACCACCCGTCGGACTGCCCCAGAATTACCGCCCCCTCCAGGGTGCCGCTGCCGCCCAGTACACCACCCTGGAAGCTGAGTTCACTGGCGCGCAGCGTGCCATTGACCACGGTGGTACTCTCCGGCCCCATCGTGTCTCCCCACTCGGGCCAGTGCTGGACAAAGGTGCCGGGCAGGTCGACGACCCCGCCCTCCTCGACCACGAACAGACCGCCGCCGGTGTTCGTCACCGCGCCTGAAGAAGAGAAAGGATCCATCGTCGACCACTGCGTGGTCAGGCGACCGCCCCCACCCACGGTGAACTCGCCGCGGTTGGTGATCTGTCCCGACCAACCGCCATTCATCTGACCGTTGTTCAGGAACCGCGCGCCGGTCTCGTTCACGACCGGACCTTCGTGGTTCAGGATACCGGTGTTGCGAACCTCGCCGCCGGCGGCATTGGTCAGTTCGAACACCTGCAGTGTGCCGGCGTTGCTCAGCAGGCCGTGATTCGCGATGCCGGCGAACACAGTCAGCCTGTCAGCGTTCAGCAA
>JBILUV010000201.1:0-6767 GCA_044370825.1 Burkholderiales bacterium
AAGCGTCCGCCCGACTCGACCGCCAGCGAGTGAGTCCAGAGATGGCCACCGCGATTCGACAGGAAGCCAGCCACCTCCACTGCGTGCAGGTTGCTATCGGGTTCGGCGTTGAAGGCAGTCACCCCGGCCTCGACACGATGGCTGCCGAAGGTTGGGATCTGGAGGGCGGCCAGGTCGATGAAGGACATCGCGCCGCCATGGGCGTCGAGCACGGGGGATATGGCGAGGCCGGTCGGCAGGCCACTGGTGTGAAAGACCACGTTCCACGGCTCGGGCACGTCGAGCTGCCCGGCGCTCAACCACTCCAGGCGGTCCCCCTCGCTTGCCGTGAAACCTGGCGCGAACACGAGATCGATGCTGGCCTGCCGCAGGGTCAGGGTGCCGCTCACCACGATGCGGTCGTGGACCGAAGCGCTCTCGACCTCGATCTCGATGTTGCCGCCGCCGGGGCTGAGGAAAGCGTAGCCATCGACCTCGACATCACCAATCACCGTGAAGGTGCCCGGGCTGTTGCCAGGCAACCAGCGCGCGCGCTGGCCAAGCGTGACATTGCCGATGATCGTCCCGCTGCCCGTGACCGGCGACCCGGGCGGCGTGCCGCCGCGCAGGACGCCATCGAAGATCTGGATGCCGCCGTCCGCCCGCAGTTCGCCTTTCACCAGGGTGACGCCGAATCCGGCCTGCTCATAACGGCCGGAACCGCCGAGCACCGCGCCATCCGCAACTTCCACATAGCCGCCGTCGTTGACGAAGACCCCGGTATTGGCCAGCGAGCTTCCCGGTGCCAGGATGAAGTAACCGCGACTGTCGATGCGGCCGTGATTGACGCCCGTGGCGCTGAAGTCGACGCCCGCGAACTGGAACAGACCCTCGTTGTGGAACTGCCCCGAGACCGTGGCGCGACCGGTCGCCAGGGCGCCGGTGAGGATCACGCTCGAGCTCGTGCCGTCGTTCACGAAGCGGCCGGTGCTCGTGAAATCGCCGGTGATGGTCAGGTCGCCGTGGTTTTCGAACTTACCGCCATTGAAAAGACGGGTACCCGAGGCAGCGCCGAAGTTCATCAGCACGCCCCTGCTGTCGAGGAATCCAGCCTGCAGGATGCCGCTGTTCGTGAAAGCGGCGCTCTGGTCCAGGACCAGATCGGTGACCGTCACGGCGTTGCCCGGCGCGTTGGTGTAGGCGCCGCCGGCCAGCAGGGTCAGCTTTCCGCCGGTGATGTCGACCCGCCCGGCCGTCGTCACCGGCCCACCCTGCATGACATGATCACCCGCCAGTTCGATGAAGGCGCCCGGAAGTGCGTCGAAGTGCCCGCTGTCGTGCGTGCCGCCGCCGGACAGCCGCAGGGTGCCGGACTCGGCCCGCACGATGCCGAGGTTGTCGACACGCATGCCGAGCACGGCAGCGCCGCTGCCCGCCGTCTTGACAAGGAGACCCTCGTTGGCGAAGCGGCCATAGCCGCCGCTGCCCGCGCTGAAGTCACCCAGGATGCGGAATTCCGCCGTGGCCAGGTTCTCGAAAGTCCCGCCCCAGTTGATGACGCCGCCGTGCCAGCGCGTGAGGCCGGGGCTGCGCAGCCAGCCGTACAGCCCCCGGTCGGCGAACGAAGTGATCTCCAGTTCGATGCCGTCCAGCGCGACGATCACGTCGCTGCCGGCGAGATTGCCACGGGCCCAGGACAACTCATTCGGCAGCTCGAGGCGCGAATCCGCCCTGAGTGTGCCGCGACCGATCATCTGCAGAGTCTCGATGGTCGAGGTCGGTCGTGCCCCTGGCGAGCCAGTGCGGAACGTGACGTCGCCGCTCGACAGGGTGAGCAGGTCCAGGTGGATGCCTGACGGAGTCAGGAAACGAAGCTCCCCTGACTCGGCATCGACCAGCAGCTTGTCCATCTCCACCGAGCTGCCGGAGATGTCCAGGTAGACGTTCTGCCCGTAGCCAAGCAGTTCCGTCTCGTGCGCCCGGTAGCTGCCTTCGACGCGATGCACACCCCTGGCGAATACCACCTTGCCGACAGTATCGACGCTGCTGGCGCCCAGAAAGGTATGCCCCCACGGGCCATCGAAGGTGAGCACCGAACCGGCTGCCCCCTGGAACGACCCGGAATGGGTGCCGCTCGGTCCGAAGGACATTCCCACGCCAGCGCCGGCGATGGCGACACCCTCGTTGTCCACGGCGACTGAACGTGGCTGGAGCCTGCCGCCGAGGGTGCCCCGGTTGATCACCCGCGGCAGGGTCGCCACGTTGGCGCTGCCCTGGAGCAAGAACATGGCGTTGTCGAGGGTGCCGTAGTTGATGAAACGCGCCCCCGGGGATGGGTCGAACACGCTCCCGGCGCCAGACTCCAGTCGCGGCTCCGTGTAGCCGAACGGCCCGCCGAAACTGCCGTAGAACTCGACCGTATGCCCGGCCTTGATCAATGGGTCGAAGGTGTTGCTCACGCCGAAGATCTGCGTGGTGCCGCTGCCCTGGAAGGTGCCGAAGGACTGGCTGAGGTTCTGCACCTGCAGCAGCCCGCCGGTCTCGACCGTGCCGCCGCCGAGAAACAGGTCGGCAATGCCCCCGCCTGCCGCGATGTTGAGGTACCCGTCGAGCGCGACCCGCACCTGCCCGCGCGCAAGAATGACACCGGGTGAAGCTAAGCCGAAGATGAAACCGCGATATAGGCTGTTGAAGGATCCCACGGTGACCACCGAGCCAGGCGGCGTTACCGCCTCGTCCCCGGCACCGGGAACCCGCCCGAGGTCCCAGTTGCCGGCCACCCCCCAGAAGACCGTGCTCGCGCAGGTGGCACCGGCGCGCGCGTTGCAGTATCCCTGCCAGTCGAGCGGGAACTGGAATTGGTTGAACTCCGTGAAGCTGCCGTTGAACCAGCTTGCCGTGTACACCGGCGCGTTGCCGGTGAGCTCGACGATGGCCGCATCACCAACACGCGCCGACAGGGCGGTGCAGGCCATGAGCACTGCAGCGGCCAGCGGGTGACGACGGAGCATTCTGTGCGGAGGCTGCGATCCGGCGGCCGTCACGCTGCGAGAGGGGTGTTTGCGAATGGGTCTGAGCATGGCGGTCTCCTGGGTTTGCACCGACCGGGCGCGCGGCCCGACGTCCCCGGCAGGCCGGACTCGGACCGCCACACCCGGCCGGGCGTGACCTCCTGTCACGGCTTCCTGTATACGTACCGAATATTAGGCTTTGGCGTACACACTGCGAATAAGACAGAGGTCGGTAGGACTACCGACTTTGGTCGGGGCGCAAGGCAGGCACAGGGCAAGGCCCAAGCGCGGCGCTGCGGGATGGCGGAACGAAGGACCGAGCCTGGCGCCGAGACCGGCCCGGCTCACTCGTAACGCAATGCGTCGGCGGGACGGGTGCGGGCGGCGCGCCAGCTGGGGTAGAGCGTCGCGAGCAGCGACAGGGACAGGGCCACGGCGGCGGTGAGCAGGACGTCGTCCCACTGCAGCCGCGAAGGCAGGTTGTCGATACGATAGACCTCGGCCGAGATGGCCTTGAAGCCGAAGGTGTGCTCGACCCAAAGCGCCAGCGCCGGAACATTCCAGGCGATGAGCACACCCACCACCACCCCGATCGCGGTGCCGATCACGCCGATCAGCGCGCCCTGGATCATGAACACACGCATGATCGCGCCCGGGGTGGCACCCAGGGTGCGCAGGATGGCGATGGCCGCGGCCTTCTCGGTCACCGCCATCACCAGCGAGGCGACGATGTTGAAGGTGGCGATGGCGATGAGCAGGGACACCACCAGCACCACCATGCGCTTGGACGTGTGGACGGCGTAGAACAGGTTGGCGTTGCTGCGCGTCCACTCGGTGACGAACTGGTCAGGCAGGCGCTCGGCCAGTTGCCCCGCCACCTCGACCGAGCGCAGCGGGTCGTCGAGCTGCACCCGCAGGCCGGAGATGCGATCGCCGAGGCGGTAAAGCGCCCGCAGGTCGTCGATGTGCATCAGGGCGAGCATGTTGTCGTAGTCATACATGCCCACCGAGAAGGTGCCCGCCAGCTGCGCCGGCCGCATCAGCGGCAGCCGGCCATCGGCGGATCCACCATCGCCCCGCGGCGCGATCAGCGCCAGCCGTGCGCCCGGCCGCACGTCCAGACCGCGCGCCAGCTCCGCCCCGAGCAGGATGCCCATCGAGCCGGCGCGCAGGTCGTCGAGCCGTCCCGACTGCATCTGGCGGTCGAGGTCGCTGGCAGCGCGCTCCAGCGCCGGGTCGATGCCGCGGATGATGGCGCCCTTCACCTTGCCGCCCACAGACAGCAGCACCTGCGCCTGCACGAACGGTGTGACGCTGCGCACCCCGGGCACCGCCCGGGCCGCCTCGGCCGCCTCGCGCCAGCCGCCCAGGGCGCCGCCGAAACCGGTGATCTGCACATGCGGCGTCGCGCCAAGCACCCCCTTGCGGAACTCGTGCTCGAAGCCGTTTACCACCGACAGCACCACCACCAGCGCCGCCACCCCGAGCGCCACGCCCGCCATGGAGATGACCGAGAGAAAGGCGACGAAGCGGCTCGACCGGCGCGGCCGGGTGTAGCGCAGGCCCAGACGCCACTCGACGTTCATGCCGTCACCTCGCGCGACCGCGGCAGTCGACTGTCAAGGAAGCAGAGAACAGGCAAGGGACGGCAGAGGGATCGCGGCGGCATGGCGGGAGTCTACCGGAGCACGCCCCCCCCGAGGGGGCGACGGCCCCGGGGCGATCGGCCGTCGCGGA
The DNA here is from genome assembly GCA_044370825.1 of Burkholderiales bacterium. GTDB lineage: Bacteria > Pseudomonadota > Gammaproteobacteria > Burkholderiales. Next base: position 4,728 of record JBILUV010000201.1, read on the forward strand.
ATCGGCTTTCCGCGGATGCGGCGCAGGCACCGCACTGCCTTCATGATCCATGCGGACACCGACTTTGGTCGGCACGCGGACCGACCTAAGGATGATTGCAGGGCGCTGTCGCACGCTCCTATCCTGCCGATAGCAGCGAATGCAACACGGCTGCGGCACCGAATCGGATCGAGCGTGCCGAAGGGGCTGCGTTGGCGCGACTGCCCGTCGCTCTTCGCCATGCGGCTGGCCCTCCCCACCGGGAGTGGTTCCTCGATCGCGGGCGTGACCGCAATGCCACAGGCGGGTGCGACAGACCCGTTTCCGTGTGTGGCGTAACCGGAGACCTGGGGCGGATGATCGTGGCGGAACTCGGAATGGCTGAAATTCTCGCGACTGGGGCGGGGGCCCGCCTGACCGGCGGCCCTCGGGTCATCGACGTCGGACACCGGGGGGTCAACCCGGGCGGGCCCTTGACCGATGCCGGCGACGAGGCCACAACCGGCGTCTGGTCCGTGCCTCGCAGGCCCTGGTTCCGGCGGCTGTCTGCCACCCTGCTCGCCACCGTGCTTCCCGGCTTCGTACCGGGGCCCGCGCTGGCCACCGGGGCCAACTTGAGCGCCAGCGCAGCGCTCGAGAACCGCGGCTGGATCAACCCTGCCCTGGTGCCACCGCCCGTCGTCGGCAACGCCATGGGGCCGGGCACGCTCGCAGCGGAGGCCTGGTATGAAGCGCCGCCCGGCATGATGATCGCCCCACCGCCGTGGCAGGTGGGAGCGGCGGCCTTCGGGCGTATGGAGGTGCTGGGCGCCGGCACGGCCGGTGCCACGGTGCAGCACGGCACCGCCGCGCTGGCGCGGGCCGTGGCCAACGCCACCGGGCGCGCCGAGGCCACGCTCTCGGCAAGCTGGATCGTCGACGTGGTGATCAACCCGGCACTGGCCGGCCCGCTGGTGGGACCGCTGCTCTACGAGCAGTTGATGGGGACCTTGGGCTGCGGCAAAGCAACCGTGGGGAACGGCGGTACCAGCAGCGGACCGGCGCGCGACTTCGCCTCCCTGCACCTGACCCAGGGGACGTTCCATCACACCCCTGGTCAATCGACGGCCGTGGCGAGCTTCGAGGAAACCGCCACCCTCAGCAGTGGCAGTGCGGCCGCCAGCCTGCGCGGCGGCGCCCGATTCGCACCGGCCGGTCTGCCGGGCAGCCTGGGCATTGCTTGGAGCGGTGGCTGGTCGGATGCCGACGGCATCGCGATGCCGCTGCACAATGCCGCCGCCGCCCGGCTGTTCCCGGCCGGCGACGCGCGCAACGACTTGCCCGACCCCTCCGGCCTGCTGGCCGGCGTGCGGCTGCAGTCGCTGCAACCATTGACGGTGAGCAGCGGCTTCACGGTGGGCGAGCACTACGACGGCCTCCTGCCCCTGCCCTTCGCGCGCTGAGGTTGCCCCTGAAAACCGGAGTGCATAACCACGTCATCAAGCGGCAGTCTTGTGCTGCGCCGCCAGCCAGCGTTGCTCGAACTGCATCGGACTGAGATACCCAAGCGTCGAATGTAGCCTGGAGTGATTGTAGAAGGCGATCCAGTCCATCACCGCGTGCCGTGCCTGATCGCGCGTGGCGAACCGGCGGCCATGGACACAGGCTGTCTTCAGGTGCCCCCAGAGGCTCTCGGTGGGGGCGTTATCCCAGCAATTGCCCTTTCGTGACATCGAACTGCGCATGCCCCAGGCAGCCAGGGTGTCCTGAAACTCCTGGCTGCAGTACTGGCTGCCGCGGCCGCTATGGAAGATCAGACCACGCGGTGGATGCCGTCGGAAGCAGGCCATCAGCAGCGCGTCCTTGACCAGTTCCAGCCGCATGTGCGGCTTGAGGCTCCAGCCCACCACCTGCCGGCTGTGCAGGTCCAGCACGGCCGCCAGGTACAGCCAGCCCTCATCGGTGGGCAGGTAGGTGATGTCCCCGCTCCACAGCGCATTGGGTGTGGCTGGGCTGAAGTTGCGCTGGACCAGATCTGGCGTCACGGCAAGCCTGTGCCTGCTGTCGGTGGTCACCACGAAC
>JBILUV010000119.1:0-10220 GCA_044370825.1 Burkholderiales bacterium
CGCCCGCGCCTCTTCCGACAGATCGCCCACCGTCCGCACACCATTGACGATCGCCTCGCGTCTCGCGCGCCGCATCTTCTGGTCCAGACGGGCTATGGTGCCGCGCAGGTCGGACTCGAAATCGTGGGTGTCGCCGAAATCCAGCAGGGTCTTCTGCAGCGCGACGACCACGGCCGAGCGGCCGGAGTCCTCGAGATGCTGGAAGATCGCGGCCGGACTGGCGGCCAGGGTACCGTCGCCGATGCCTTCGACCAGTTCGCGAATGAGATCCCAGCGACCGCCTGCGGGCGCCAGGGCTACCGCCTCCCGCACCAGGGGCAGCAGCGCCGGCTGTGCGACCAACGCACGCAGCACGCTCTCCTCGAGGCCGTCGGCTGGACTGCGACGTGGCTGTGGGGAAGCCACCCGCGAGGCGGGCGCGCCACGCTGCTCGGGCACAGGCATACCGGCCTCCCGAGCAACGGCGATCCGCATGGTGCGCCCAAGATTGGGGGCGGCAATCTGTTTCACGAGGGCCTCGGCCTCCTTCAGGAAGGCGGCCTTGCCCTCAGGCGTGTCCATGTCGACGCGCGAGGCGAATTCGCGGATCAGGTAGCGCGACAGGGGTTCGGCGCCGTCGACCAGGGCGCGGAAGGCTTCGCTGCCGTGCTTGCGCACATAGGAGTCCGGGTCTTCAGGGTCGGGAAGGAACAGGAAGCCCACCTGCTTGCCGTCGACCAGCGCCTGCAGGCTCACCTCAAGCGCACGCCAGGCGGCGCGCCGGCCGGCGGCATCACCATCGAAGCAGAAAACCACACGGTCGGTCTGGCGCAGCAGCTTCTGCACATGCGTAGGCGTGGTGGCGGTGCCCAGGGTCGCCACGGCGTTTCCGACGCCGCTCTGGGCCAGGGCGACGACATCCATGTAGCCCTCGACCACGATGACGCAGTTGTCGGCCCGGATCGGCCGCCGCGCCTGGAACAGACCGTAGAGCTCGCGGCCCTTCTCGAACACCGGGGTTTCGGGTGAATTGAGGTACTTGGGCTCGCCAGCGCCCAGCACCCGACCGCCGAAACCGACGATGTCACCCCGGGCGTTGACGATGGGAAACATGATGCGGTCGCGGAATCGGTCGTAGCGGCGGCCCTCTTCGTTGCGGATGACCAGGCCGGCCTCGACCAGTTCGGAGGCGTTGTAGTCACCGAAGATGGCGCCCAGATTCTGCCAGCCATCGGGCGCGTAGCCGAGCATGAAGCGCGCCGCGATCTCGCCGGTCAAGCCGCGTCCCTTGAGGTAGGCAACGGCCCTGTCGGAGCGCTTGAGCTGCTCCTTGTAGAACCGGGCGGCACGGGCCAACACCTCGGTGAGCGCCGGCGCGCGGGCCTCGGCCTCGGCGCGGGCCGGGGTGCGCTCCTCCTCGGGCACGGTCATGCCGGCGCGCGCGGCGAGGTCCTTCACGGCATCGATGAAACCCATGCCGTGGTACTCCATCAGGAAGGTGATGGCCGTGCCGTGAGCGCTGCAGCCGAAGCAGTGGTAGAACTGCTTGGTCGGACTGACCGTGAAGGACGGCGATTTCTCGTTGTGGAACGGGCAGCAGGCAGCGAGGTTGGTGCCGGCGCGTTTCAGCGGCACGGCCGCTCCCACGACCTCGACGATGTCGACACGACTCAACAGATCCTGGATGAAGGCCTGCGGAATCACTCTGGCTGGCTGCCTCTTCGGTGCTGTCTGCCGGAGCCGCCATGATACGGCGCCCTGGCCTCCCCTCCCCACCTCTGGAGGGCGGGAACCGTGCCGGGCGCTCCCGGCCGTCCGGCCTTGACGTGGCGCCGGTCAGCCCGGAGCGAGCCTGGCCTTGACCCGCCGAGACACGGCCGTCATGTCCGCTCGCCCCGCGAGCCGCGGCTTGAGCAGGCCCATGACCTTGCCCATGTCCTGAGGGCCGGCGGCGCCGGACTCCGCCAGCGCCGCATCCACCGCCTGCTCGATCTCGGCGTCGGACAAGGCCTTGGGCATGTACTCCTGCAAAAGATTCAGTTCGAAGCGCTCGGCGTCGGCGAGGTCCTGCCGACCGGCCGCGTCGTACTGGCTGATGGAGTCGCGCCGCTGCTTGCCCATCTTGTCCAGTACGGCGACGATGTCGGCGTCAGTGAGGTCCTTGCGCTCGTCGACCTCGCGCTGCTTCACGGCCGCGAGGATCAGCCGGATCGCCGACAGGCGCGGCGCATCCTTGGCACGCATGGCGGCCTTCATGTCTTCGGTGACGCGGGCTTTCAGTTCGGACATGTGACAACATCCCCCGGAAAACAAAAAGACCCCGCGGCATTCGGCACGCGGGGCCCTCGAGGCTGGCTGGTGCGCCAGATCAATACAGCTTGGGCGGCAGCACCTGGCTGCGCAGGCGTTTGTGATGGCGCTTGACGGCGGCGGCGAGCTTGCGCTTGCGCTCGGCAGTGGGCTTCTCGTAGAACTCGCGGGCACGCAGTTCGGTCAGCAACCCGGTCTTCTCCACAGTGCGCTTGAAGCGGCGCAATGCCACTTCAAAAGGCTCGTTCTCTTTGACGCGTACGGTCGGCATTTCGCTCGGCTTCCTCTGGATAAGCGAGTGATGAGTGGAATATCCCGAAACAAGGGGCGCGAGGATAGCAGAAGCCCCCCTGGCTGGAAACACATGCAGGCAAGTTTTTTCCGGACATTGCGACAGCCCCGTGCGCATGCAGGCCGACAAGGCCACAATGCAGTCCCTGGTGCCTCCTTACTCAGCCCGCGTGAAAGACAGCCCGCCGTCCCCGCCCGACACCGCCGACAGGTTGGTGCTCGGCATCGAGTCCAGCTGCGATGAAACCGGCATTGCCCTCTACTCCACCGCACGCGGCCTGCTGGCCCACGCACTGCACTCCCAGGTGGACATGCATGCAGCCTATGGCGGCGTTGTCCCGGAGCTCGCCTCACGCGATCACATCCGCCGCATTCTCCCACTCACACGAGAAGCCCTGAAAAAAGCGAATACCCACATCGGAGCTCTCTCAGCGGTGGCCTATACCGAGGGGCCCGGGCTCGCGGGGGCCCTGCTGGTGGGGGCGGGACTGGCCCACGGGCTGGCGTTTGCCCTGGGCGTGCCGGCGATCGGTGTCCACCATCTCGAGGGGCACCTGCTGTCGCCGCTGCTGTCGACGCCGGCGCCGGACTTCCCCTTTGTCGCCCTGCTGGTGTCCGGCGGGCATACCCAGCTGATGCAGGTGGAGGGCCTGGGCCGCTACCGCCTGCTGGGGGAGACGGTGGACGACGCGGCCGGCGAGGCCTTCGACAAGACAGCGAAGATTCTGGGGCTGGGCTACCCGGGCGGACCGGCCCTGAGCCGGCTCGCGGGCACGGGCCAGGCGGGACGCTTCCGGCTGCCGAGGCCAAAGCTGCACAGCGAGGACCTGGACTTCAGCTTCAGCGGCCTGAAAACCGCGGTCTGGATGGCGGCCCGCGGCGGCGATCTCGACGCCTCCGCCAGGGCGGATCTCGCCGCCGAGTTTCAGGAGGCTGTGGTCGACGTGTTGGTGGGCAAGGCGGTCGCGGCAGTCGATCGCTGCGGCACGGAGCGCTTGGTCATCGCCGGCGGAGTGGGCGCCAACGTGCGTCTGCGTGCCCGTCTGGACGAGGCAGCCGGCGCGCGCGGCTTCCGGGTCTTCTACCCACGGCTGGAGTTCTGCACCGACAACGGCGCCATGATCGCTTTTGCCGGCGCCATGCGGGTGAACGCGGGCGTCCCGGCGGGCAGCTTCGGTGTGCGCCCGCGCTGGGATCTGGCCTCGATCGGCATGCCTGTGGCCGGCGACTGCGCCTGACGCGGACGCCGACGCACGGCCGGTGCCGGGACCTGCGCGTGCGAGATGGTCGCCCCGGGAAATGGAGCCTCCCGCCGCACCGGGCTCCGTGCGCCGACACAACCTGGCGACATCGGTGCGATCCCCGGGGACCAGGCGTTCTCCCTACCTGGACTTCACCCCGCCTTCCGTGCCGGCACGCAGTCGGCGGATGTTCTCCCGGTGCCGCCAGACGAGCAGTGCCGACATCACCAGAACCGTGGCGGCCACACGAGCGTCACCGGGAACGACGAGGGACAGCAGGGGTGCGATCACCGCGGCTGCGAGAGCACCCGCCGAGGAAATGCGTGTGAGGACGAACGTCCCCAGCCAGCACAGGAGGACGCCGAGACCCAGCCAGGGCGACAGCCCGAAAAGCACCCCCCCGGCCGTCGCCACTCCCTTGCCGCCGCGAAAGCGGAAGAACACCGGATAGAGGTGGCCAAGAAAGGCAGCCAGACCGGCAAGCCCGAGCTCGAACCCGCCAATGCCAACCTCGGGCGGCAACTGGCGCGCCACCAACAGCACAACGAGACCCTTCAGGGCATCGCCAAGCAGCGTGAGCACCGCCGCGAGGCGGCTGCCGCTGCGCAAGACGTTGGTCGCCCCTGGATTGCCGGAACCGTAGCTGTGCGGATCAGGCAGGCCCATGGCGCGACTGACGATGACCGCGAAAGACAGGGACCCGACGAGGTAGGCGACGAGCAACAGCAGGATCAGGGAGGTCATGCGGTTATCTTAAGGAAGATCGGCCCGGACGTCGCGCCAGTCGGGACCATCGATCGGGATTGCAGCCGACCATCCCGGCGGGCAGGCAGGCCAGATGCCGGGGGGTTGGGGCAGAGCAGATCGAAAAAGCCCCTGAAAACAGGCTTCTAACGTCGAAAAACAGTCCGTTTTCCGGAATTTTTCCAATAAAAACAATGACACTTCGAGGTCCGACCCCGATCGAGGGGAGAGCGGCGCAAAATACCCCCCAAAACAGGCTTCTAACGTCTGAAAACGGCTTTTTTTTAATCATTTTCCCTGCAAAAACAAAGGACCTTCCAGGTCCGACCCCGATGGAGGAAGTGATGAATTTTTCGGTCAGTCATGCGGCTGCGAGCGGGTTCGAGGATGACGGGCTGCGGCCGTTTTTTCAGTACCGCGATCTGGGGTTGAGGGCGGCGACGAACGGCAGGGTGGTGGCGCATGTGATACGGGCCAAGCCGGGGGTGCCTGCGGTGTCGGAGCGCCACTACCATGAGGTGGAGTTCCAGATGGTGTACGTGCTCAGGGGCTGGATCCGCTTCGACTACGAGGGGGTGGGCGAGGTGACGCTGACGGCAGGGTCGTGCGTACATCAGGCCCCCGGCATCCGCCACATCGAACTGGGGCACTCGGACGACCTCGAACTGATCGAGATCGTGATGCCGGCGGATTTCGAGACGCGACTGGCCTGAGGGAGCGCGGGCGTGCGAACGCGACGCGCCCCGGCAGCAGCGCCGGACGAGGGCTGCACAGCGACGATGTTGTGCTACGCTCTCGCCCGGATTTTCCGGCGTTACCGTACGCCATCCGTCCGGGCACAACACGTAGGAGCACTGCCGAAATGACTTCCTTCATTCTGCTGGCCGGCCCGCTGGGCGTCGCGCTTGGCTGCCTTTACTGGGTCCTGTCGTTCTCCAAGGAACAGGAGCGCGTCACCGCCGAGCGCTGGAAGGCGCAGGGCGGCAAGTAACCCCCTGCATTCGTTCCCGGGCGGGGACCACGGCCTCGGCCAGCCTCTCCCGGAGAGCCCTACCGCTTTCCCGAACCGCGGGCGCGGGGGGCGCCACAGCTCCTGGCCCAGCTCATTCGATGCGGAAGGTCACCGGCACGTCGATGTGGAACTCCCGGCCTCGCAACATGGCAGGGGGTGTTGGCAGGGCCTGCATGGCATAGGCACGGGCCACGGCAGCCTGGTCGAGCTCCGGATGCCCGCTGGAGCGCAGCAGCCTCACCGCGCGCACCCGCCCATCGGGCCCCAGCAGCAGATCGATCCCCACGGTGCCCTGTTCACCGCGCCTGAGGGCCTCGCCGGGATAGCGCTGGTCCTCGGTCAACCGTCGCGCCACCTCCCGGACGTAGGCCAATACCTCCCGGCGCTCGAACTCCTCCCGCGGCAGCAGGCGCGGCACGGACCCGGCGAACAAGGCGAGCTGTGTGGCCACCGCCGGACCAGCGGTCACGGCCAGCACGAGGGCGAGCGCGAGGCGTATCACGCCAGATCCCGGCCTCGGCGCCGCATGACGTCGAGCCGGGTCGCCAGGCCCGGCGCCGGCCCTGCCCGGCCGGCCCGGATACCCACCGCGACCGCAGACGTGTTCATTCCTCCAGGAGCGCCCGCAGCATCCAGGCAGTCTTCTCGTGGATGTCCATGCGCTGCGTGAGAAGGTCGGCAGTGGGCTGGTCGCCGGCCTTGTCGGCCAGTTCGAACACCTCGCGCGCGGTGCGGGCTACGGTCTCGTGCCCCTTGGCCAGGATCTCCACCATCCTGCCGGCCTTCGGCGGGCTGGCCGGCGCATCGGCCAGACGGCTGAGCTTGCCGAAGGCGGCGTAGGACCCCGGCGCCATGAAACCCAGGGACCGGATGCGCTCGGCGATGGGATCGACCGCGTTCCACAGCTCGGTGTACTGGGTCATGAACATGGTATGCAATGTGTTGAACTGCGGCCCGGTCACGTTCCAGTGGAAATTGTGGGTGGTCAGGTAGAGGGTGTAGGTGTCTGCCAGGAGACGGCTCAGCCCATCGGCGATGGCAGCGCGATCGCGCTCGGGAATGCCGATGTCGATGGACTTGGCTGCGGCGGTGGATTTCTTGCTCATGCTGTCCTCCTGTGTGCCGGCGCAACGTGCTACCGGCGCGGTTTGATGCGAAGGCCCCGCTCCACGACGCGACCGGCCGGGGCCAGCCCGGGACCGCATCGCCATGCGGGGAATCCGGGGTAAGCTTCGCAGAGCGGGCGACCCGTGTCCAAGGGGAAGTTCCGATCGCGACGATGGTCTGCGCCTATCGGCCGATTTCATCCCCGCGCCAGCGATCGTTCTTCCCACGCGCTGATGCGCAAGCGCGGGATGATTGCAGGCAGCGCCTGACCTGCCACCAGCGCGATTCAGGATTCCATGCAGATCTCGACAGACCCCAGTCTCATGAGGCCACCCGATGGCGAGCCTCGCTGCTTCAGCCACCGCGAGCCGCTGTCGGCCTACCTCGAGCGCCTTGACCACGTGTCCTCTTCGGTGCTGCGGCGCTTCGCGCGCACGGGGGTGGCGCCGGCCACGCAGACGAGCGTGCCGCCGGTGCCGAAGGAGGCGACGCTGGGTGACGCCCTGCACGCCCTGCTGCTCGAACCCGAGCGCATGGAACAGGAGTTCATCGGTGCCGATGCCGGCGTGCCCGCCCCCTCTGGCCTGTCCGAACAGGATGCCCTGGCGCGCACCTGGCTGTCGACGCGTGAATGCAACGCGCTGCGCACCATGCGCGACGCGGTCCTGCGCTACCCTCGGGCGCCCCTGGCGCAGTGGCTCGAGACCGGGGAGAAGGAGTTGTCGATTTACTGGACCGACGCCGCCGAAGGCCGCTGGAAGGCGCGGCCGGACTGCTTCGCCGGGGACGTGATCGTCGAACTCAAGACCACGTCCGACCCGCGCGCCTCGCGCTTCGGGAAGTCACGCCGGCATTTCGGCTACGACCTGCAGGCCGCCCACTACGTCGAGGCGGTGTCTCGCCTGACCGGCGTGACACCGCGCTTCGTCTATGTCGCCGTGGAGTCGGTGCATCCGCACACGGTATGGGTCTACGAGATGAGCGCAGACGAATTACGGCAGTCGCGCGACGCGCTGGAGACGCTGAAGACGCGTTTCCACGAGGCCCGCGCCACCGCCGTGCGACAGGACGGGGCGCCCTAGCGGCCAGCCGATTGCGAGGGCAGGCGCACCGGCGGCGACGAACCCGCGGCCAACTGGCACAGAGTCCGCTACCCCAAAGGTTTCGCCCTGTTCCCGCGTAGACACGATGCAACCGTCGCAACCTGGAAGGGTGACCATCCGGGATATAGTCGCGGCCCATCGCACCCAGGGTGCGGGCGGCTGCGCCGCGGACGCATCAACCACTGGAGACAGCAATGCAGAGAATCACCCTGACACGCTTCCTGATCGAGCGGCAGCGGAACCGTCACCTGATCCAGGCCGACCTGCGCCTGCTCATCGAGGTTGTGGCGCGCGCCTGCAAGGGCATCAGCATCGCCATCAGCAAGGGCGGCCTTGCAGGCGTGCTGGGCAACGCTGGATCAGAGAACATTCAGGGGGAGGTGCAGAAGAAGCTGGACGTCATCTCGAACGAGATCCTGCTCGATGCCAACGAATGGGGCGGACATCTGGCGGCCATGGCCTCGGAGGAGATGGATCACCCCTACGCCATCCCGAACCGGTATCCGAAGGGCGAATACCTGCTGCTGTTCGACCCGCTGGACGGCTCCTCCAACATCGACGTCAACGTCTCGGTGGGCACGATCTTCTCGGTGCTGCGCTGTCCGGAAGGCGTAAGCGTTCCGACCGACGAACATTTTCTGCAACCGGGCGCAAGCCAGGTCTGCGCGGGCTACGCCGTCTACGGCCCGACCACCCTGCTGGTGCTGACGCTGGGCGACGGGGTGCACTGCTTCACTCTGGACCGCGAGGTCGGCAGCTTCGTGCTCACCGAGCAAGACCTTCGCATTCCCGAGGACACCAAGGAGTTCTCGACCAACATGTCCAACATGCGCCACTGGGAAGCGCCGATGCGGCGCTACATCGACGAACTGCTGGCTGGCAAGAGCGGCCCGCGCGGCAAGGACTTCAACATGCGCTGGGTCGCTTCGATGGTGGCAGACGTGCACCGCATCCTCACCCGTGGCGGGATCTTCATGTACCCGCGGGATGCGCGTGAACCGGGCAAGCCCGGCAAGCTGCGCCTGCTCTACGAAGCCAACCCCATGGCCATGATCGTGGAGCAGGCAGGCGGTGCAGCCACCAACGGGGCGCAACGCATCCTGGACCTGCAGCCCGAGGCCCTGCACCAGCGCGTGGCGGTGTTCCTCGGCTCGCGCCACGAGGTCGAGCGGGTCACGGCCTATCACACCACGCAGTGATCGCCGCGCGGCGCTGCAACAAAAAAGCCGGACACAGGTCCGGCTTTTTTTTCGTCAACCCGCCAGAGATCGTATGGCCGGCGGTGGCTCTCAGCTGAGGTGAGCGCTGATGAGCTTGGTCATCTCGAACATCGACACCTGCTTCTTGCCACCGAACACAGCCTTGAGCTTGTCGTCCGCGTTGATCATGCGCTTGTTGGCCGCGTCCTGGAGGCCGTGCTTCTTGATGTACTCCCACACCTTCTTGGTGACTTCGGTGCGCGGCAGCCCCTTGTCGCCTACCACGGCGGCCAGGGGGGCACTGGGAGTCATGGGCTTCATGAAGGCAGCGCTGGGGGTGCGCTTTGCGGCGGGAGCCGCCGCTTTCTTGGTCGGGGCAGCGGCCTTCTTGGCCGGAGCTGCGGCTTTCGCAGCCGTTACGGCCTTCTTCGCAGCAGGCTTCTTGGCGGGCGCTGCGGCCTTCTTCGCGGCGGGCTTGGCGGCGGGTTTCTTCGCAGCAGGTGTCTTGCTCACAGCCATTTGAGTTGCCTCCAATGTCGGAACGGTAGGGGACGGTGACGTTGTTGTGATCGGCTCTGCATCAGGAGCGCAGGGGAGAATGCACAAATCGTCTGGGCATGACAAGAGCTTCCCCGTCGATCTTCCAGTGATGGCGCGACGAACCCGCCGCCGCGACCCACTAGCGCAACGTCGGCAGCGCATGCTGCACCGCACCTTCGCCCACGCGACTCGCCCCGCCGTGGTGCAGCACCGGCCCGGCAAACCCTCCGGGGACGCCGGTGCCATACCCCCTTGGTCAGGCCTGGCCCCGCCCTCGCGAGCGCTGCGGAAAGGCCGACCGGAACTTCGCCAGCTTGGGCGCGACCACGAACTGGCAATAGGGCTGGTAGGGGTTTCGCGCGAGATAGTCGCGGTGATAGTCCTCGGCCGGATGAAACACCGGCGCCGCCAGTATCTCGGTGACGATGGGCGCGGCGAACACGTGATCTCGGGTGAACTCGGCCACCACGTCGCGCGCCACCTTCTCCTGGACGGCGTCGTGGAAGAAGATCGCCGAGCGGTACTGGGAACCGACGTCATTGCCCTGACGGTCAGGCGTGGTCGGGTCGTGGATGGTGAAGAACACCTCCAGCACGTCGCGGTAGCCGATGCGCCCGGGGTCGAACACCACCCGCACCACCTCGACGTGACCGGTGTCGCCCTCGCATACCTCGCGGTAGGTGGGCCTGTCGGT
>JBILUV010000193.1:0-7143 GCA_044370825.1 Burkholderiales bacterium
GCCCGACCTCGAGCGCGGACAGGCTCCCCAACTCGGCGCGCAGGCCGAACGCGAGCAGGACCACGGCGAGCATCAGGGTGTTGAGCAGGTCCAGTGCCGGCCGCAGCAGCCAGGCGTTGGCGCGCAGCTCCGCCACGCGCGACTCGAAGTGGGTCTCGTTCACCGCGGCGTAGCGCCGGGCCCAGCGTTCGACGGCGCCGTGGGACTGCAGGACTGCCATGCCGGCGATGGACTCGGCGGTGAGGGCGTTGAGCTGGCTGCGCAGTTCGCGGGTGCGTGCCACCGCCGGGGCCGACAGCCGCCGGTACAGCCCGACCACCAGCACCACGGCGGGCACCATGGTGGCGACGATGGCCATCAGACGCCAGTCGAGCAGGGCCATGGTCAGCAGCAGCATGGAGATCATCACCGCGCAGTCGAGCATGGCGAACAGCACCTGCACATACAGCAGCTTCACCGCCTCGGTGTCATTGGTGACGCGGCTCACCAGCTGTCCGGTGATCGCGCGGTCGAAGTAGGCGATGGGCAGGCGCAGCACGTGGCTGTAGACGGACTCGCGGATTCTGAGCACCGAGCGCATCGCGAGCCCCGCCAGGCGTGACATCTCGCGGTAGCGGATCCAGCTCGCAGCGGCGCCGGCCATCAGGGCGCCGAGCAGCAGGGCTGCGATGGTCCCGAGCGCAGGATCGCGCGGCATGAGGTGCCGGTCGATGAAGATTTTGCCCAGTGCCGGGCCGAGGGCATCCAGCGCGCCGGCCACCACGAGCCAGATCAGACCCAGCCACAGTTGGCGTGACTCGGGGCGCGCAGCCCGCCAGAGCAGCGCCGCGGCGCGGCCTGCAGCCCCGTCACTGCGCATCTAGCGAGGCCTCCAGCTGCTGGATGCGCCATTGCTGGGCATACCACCCGGCCCCAACACCCAGGGCCAGCAGTTCCCCATGTGTGCCGCTCTCGGCGACCCGGCCGTGCCGGAGCACCACGATGTGATCGGCGTCGGCGAGGGTCGACAGCCGGTGGCTCACCACCACCACGGTACGTCCGGTGCGCTGGCTGCGCAGTTGCGCGAGGATGTGCTGCTGGGTCTCGGTGTCGACCGCGGACAGCGCGTCGTCGAGCAGCAGCAGCGGCGCATCGGCGAGCAGGGCGCGGGCGATCGCCACCCGCTGTCGCTGCCCGCCCGACAGGGTCAGGCCGCGCTCGCCCACGAGGGTGTCGTAGCCCTGCGGAAAGCGCAGGATGTCCTCGTGCACCGCGGCCAGCCGCGCCGCCCACTCGATGCGGCCACGGTCCGCTGCGGGGCTGCCGAGCGCGATGTTCTCCGCGACGCTGGTCGAGAACAGGATCGGCTCCTGGGGCACCCAGGCGATGGCTGCGCGCAGGGCCGACAGCCGGTAGTCGCCTAGCGGAACGCTGTTCCAGAGGATCTGTCCGCCTGCAGGGGGCCACTGGCGCAGCAGCAGACGCAGCAGCGAGCTCTTGCCGCTACCGGTGGGGCCGACAAGACCGAGGGTGCTCCCTGGCGGGATGCAGAGCGACACCCCGTCCAGGGCTGGCGCGCCCCCGCCCGGATACACCAGACGGACGTCGCGCAGCACCAGTTCGCCGGGCGTGACCCGTCCGACCTGCCCGGTATCGCCGACCTCGAGCGGCTCTTCCAGCACGGCGGACAGGCGCGTCCAGGCCGCGCGCCCGCGCACCCAAAGAGAGAGCACCCAGCCGGCGGCGAACATCGGCCACACCAGCTGGGCCAGGTACAGGCCGAAACTGGTGAGCTGGCCGATGCTCAGTTCGTCCCGCCACACCAGCCAGCCGCCGTAGGACAGGGACAGGGCGGCCGCCGCGGACAGGGCGATGCCGATGGCCGGGTCGTAGGCCGCCTCCCAGCGCTGGGCACGCAGTGCGGCGTCGCCGGCAGCATGTGCGAGCGCGGAGAAACGGCGGGCACTGACGCCCTCGAGCCCCAGGGCCCGCAGGGTGCGGATGCCGGTGATGGTCTCCTGGACGTGGTCGTTGAGCCCGGCGAAGCCGTCGAGCGCACGGCGCGAGTGCTCGTGCACCCGGGTGGAGATCCGCCAGAAGGCGAAGGCCATGAAGGGGAAGGGCAGCATGGCCACCGCGGCGAGGCGGGCGTCCACACCCGCCACCATGGCAAAAAGGACGAGGGCGAAGGTCAGGCTGCCGTCAAAGCCCGCGAGTACCGCCTCGCCGGCGGCCATCTCGATGGCGTCGACGTCGTTGGTGGCGAGCGCCATCAACTCGCCGGTGCGACGTCCCTGGTAGAAGCGTGGGCTTTGCAGCGACAGGCGCGCCTGCAGCGCCGCTCGAAGATCCACCCCCATGCGGTAGGAAGCCGAGTACAGGCGGATGCGCCACGCGACGCGCAGACCGTACACCGCCAGTCCCGCGGCCACCAGCCATCCCACGCCGGCCAGCAGCTGGGGACCGTGCAGGTCGCGCGACACCAGCCCGTCGACCAACCGACCGACCTGACGCGGCATCCACACGATGGTGGTGGCGATGAGCGCGAGCATAAGAGCTGCCGCGGCGTAGTCGCCGGCATGCCGGCGCATGAAGTCCCGTACCAGGGAACCCAGGCCCCGTCCGACCGGGAGGCGCACGGGGCCGATATCGCTCACGGGCGCGCCAACCTCGGCGGTCATGGCCGCTTGGAACAGAAGCCACCCACCCACCGTCGTCGGAAGTTGGATGGCGCCGGCGCGACGGCAGGCGGGCTGAGGCGGGGGATCATGTCGTTGGGACTGGCCGTTCACGGCCGAAGGCTGACCCACGACCGACCTCGATGATAGCTGAAGCCGTCCCTCGGACGTCCTCCCGAGGGACAGTGCGGACATTTCAGCAGGCCGCTGGATGATGGCGAGGTGAGTTGCGATGCGGGTCGAGCATTCTTCACCAAGCCCAGGGCGGGGTCGAGGGAAAGTCGGGGGGGCGACGCGGGGCACCGCATGAGCGCAAGGCGCCCCATTCGTCCGGGTCGGCCCGACGGAGTGCCCTGACCACAACGCGGTGCGCAGCGACAAGGGCACCGTCACTTTCCCTGACCTGCTGGCGTACCGATTCCGTCCGCATGGCAGCGGTCCCGCAGCTTGATCGGGCTGAAGAAGCGCCCGCCAGCAGTCGTTAATGGTCAATGCGCTCCTCACACGAGGGGTGCCTGCCCAGTCGAGGACCACTGCTCCATGCCCGAATCCAGCCTACCCAAAATCGGCCGCTTCCAGGTCGTCAAGGCGCTCGGCCGGGGCGGTCAGGGGGCGGTCTATCTGGCGCACGATCCGGGGCTCGACCGCCTGGTGGCCATTAAGGTGGTGGGCAGCGCGCCGGGAATCTCCGGTGAGGGGGACGGGTCACCGCAGGCGCGCAACCTGGCCCAGTTGCGCCATCCCAATATCATCGCCCTATATGAGGCGGGTCGTTTTCACGGGCTGTCTTTCTTCGTCTTCGAGCACCTCGAGGGCGATACCCTCTACCGGGAGATCGACCGCGGGGTGCTCAGTCCGGATGCGGCCTGCAGCACCATGCTGCAGGTCGTCGACGCGATGGCATACGCGCATGGCAAGGGCATCCTCCACCTTGACCTGAGTCCAGCCAACGTCATGCGCGACGCCGAGGGCAAGCCGCGCATCATGGATTTCGACCTGTCTCGCGCCGTCGGCCCGTCGAACAGGCCCTCGCCGCATCTGTCCGGCACGCTGCCCTACATGGCGCCGGAGTGCGTCGACAGCGGCGAGGTGGACGCGCGCACGGATGTCTATGCCCTGGGACTGGTGTTCTACGAAGTGCTGACCGGCCGGCGCGCGGCCCCGGCGCTGTCGGAGCCGTCAATGCTGCGCTGGATCGCCACGGGCGAGCTCGACCTGGGCAAGTTGCGCGGGATCGATCCCGAGGGGGAACTGGCGGCGGTGATCGCCAAGGCCACACGCAAGCAGCCCACCGAGCGCTACGCCGACGCCGCGCAGATGCGTACCGCCCTGCGCCAGGCCTGGGAGCGATGGCGCATGTCCCGGGACGAGACCCAGCTGCTGCACGGCACGCTTGCGTTCGTGCTGAAGCGCATCGAGCGGCGCGGCGAGTTCCCCGCCATCTCCCGCACCCTGGCGGACGTCAACCACCTGACCTCGGACGACAACCAGTCGCCGCTGTCGCGGCTCGCGACCGTGGTGCTGCGCGATTACGCACTCACCAGCCGGTTGCTGAAGATCGCCAATTCGGCCGCCTACGCCCGGGTCTCGGGCAACGTCAAGACGGTCACCGAGGCGATCAACCTGCTGGGCGTGAACCAGGTGCGCCAGATCTGCAACGGACTGGCCTGTTTCTCCCATTTCGGGCAGCGCGAATCGGATCGCCGACTGCGGGAGGGCAGCATCGCAGCCTTCATTTCCGGGCTGATCGCGCGCCACCTGGCGGTCATGCTCCGGCGCCAGGATCCGGAGGAGGCCTTCCTGGCCAGCATGCTGCTGGATCTGGGCGGGATGCTGGCGCTGTTCTACTTCCCCGAGGAATTCGGCGAGATGAACGAGCTGGTGTCCGCCGGCGCTTCCATGGAGGAGGCATCGCGCACCGTGCTCGGTGTGTCGTTGCCGCAGCTCGGGGCGGCCGTGGGGCGCATCTGGTGTCTGCCCGAGGCGGTGCTGGAATGCATGAGCCCGACGCTCGAGCAGGACCGCAGCCGGAGACGGCTGCGGGCTCTGGCCCAGGTGGCCAACTTGCTGGCGACGGCCGATCCCACGGATGATCCGGACCACCTGGTGTTGCTCGACGCTGCGCAGGCGCTGAGGCCGGAGATCACCCTGGAAGTCGAGGACCTGTCGCGCCTGCTGGCCGCCGCCCTGGACAAGTTCCGCGCCTTCGCGCCGGTGCTGGAGGTCGACGCGGAGCGCAGCGAGACGGTGAAGCGCGCCGAGGCCTGGATGGAGCGCGTGCGTCTGCAGGCCGAGGCCGGACGCGCAGCCGCCGACGGCACCGGGACGGATGCCCTCACCACGGGAGATGCCGGAGCGGCCTGGGAGGCGTGGTCCAAGCGGGCCGTCCCCGAGCCCGCCAGGACGCGCATCTCCGTCTGATCGTCCACGAGGGCGGACGCATCGGGTCGGACCGCAGCCCATGCGTGTGTACCTCGGGGACCCGTGCGAAATCGGGCTACCGGGATACGACCTGTGCGGTATCCCGAGGCCCAGGGTGGGGTCACCTGCCGAGATAATCGTGGTTGTAATCCACGTAATGACGAGCGCCGTAGGCGATGACGTCGCGCTTGGCGTCGTCCAGCGCGGTCAGGCGCCGGGCCGGGCGACCCGCCCACAGCGCGCCACCAGTGAGGCGCTGGCCGGGCAGGGTGACCGCACCGGCCGCGAGCAGCACGTCGTCCTCCACCACAGTGCCCGCCGCCAGTACGCTGCCGATGCCGATGAGGGCCTGGTTGCCGATGTCGGCGCTCTGGATCAGCACATTGTGGCCGACGGTCACGCCCTCACCGATGCGCACCGGACCGTGGTTGGCGAGGATCACCGTGTTGTCCTGGATGTTGGTGCCGGCGCCGGCCGCGATCGAGTGGCTGCCGGCCCGCAGTTCGCAGCCGAACCACACGCTGGCGTCGCGGCCGAGGGCGATGGCACCTTCGAGCACCGCGGTCGGGGCGACGTAGTTGGTCTCGCCGTGGGCGGGCGGGTGCAGCGGCGCATCGACGCGCACCGCCAGGCTGAGCCCCCGGACCCGGGCGCGGGCGGCGGCGAGCTGCTCCGGCGTGAGCTCGCGCACCGGCTTGGCCGGGCTGCCCTCGCAATAGTGCCCAGCCGGCAGGGTGGCGCGCGGAAACACCACGGAGCCGGCCGCCAGCACGCAGCCTTCGCCGACCACCGCGCCGTCCAGAATGACGCAGTTGTCCTCGATCACGCAGCCGTCGCCCACGGTGCAGGCGTGGACGGTGGTGTTGCAGCCCACCGTGACGTCGTTGCCCACGACCGCCGGCAGCACCGCATGGGCGATGTGGATGGTGGCGCGCGCCGCCATCCAG
The DNA here is from genome assembly GCA_044370825.1 of Burkholderiales bacterium. Classification (GTDB taxonomy): domain Bacteria; phylum Pseudomonadota; class Gammaproteobacteria; order Burkholderiales. The sequence goes on from JBILUV010000193.1 coordinate 6,026, forward strand.
AAGTCGTCCCCGACGGTGACGTCGTGGCCGTCGGCGCGGATGGTGGCCAGGGCGCCGAAGCGGGACCGCCTGCCCAGGCGGGTGCGGCCGATGATGGCCACGCCCCCACCCAGGGCCACGGGGGGCTCGGCGCAGTCGGGCTCGTGGTGGAGGTAGGGAAGCAGGAGGGCGGTTCGGGTCATCGTCGGGTTCTCGGGAGGTTCGGAGTGCATCTGGTGCGCGGCGCGGCCGCGGCGGGGAGCCCGGATTCTAGCCCGTAGATACGGTCAGTCCGCGGGCCGCAATCCGCCGGCCTTGACTACAATCGGCGGCTTGCACAAACGAAAAGGGTGGCCGCCCATGGCGTCTCGGGTGATGGTGACGGTGGAGGAGGGCATCGCCTGTGTCCGGCTGGCCCGGCCGGAGAAGATGAATGCGCTGGACGCCGACATGTTCGATGGCCTGCGCGCGGCCGGCGAGCGGCTGCGCGACGAGCCGGGCGTGCGCGCGGTGGTGCTGCACGGCGAGGGCCGGGCGTTTTGCGCCGGTCTCGACATGGCCAGCTTCGAGCAGATGCAGTCGGGCGGAGCGCTGGCCCAGGTCGGGGCGAGCGGGGGACTGGCAGCGCGCACCCACGGAGCGGCCAATGCCCCGCAGCACGCGGTGATGGTGTGGCGACAGGTGCCGGTGCCTGTGATCGCGGCCGTGCACGGAGTGGCTTTCGGCGGCGGCCTGCAACTGGCCCTGGCGGCGGACCTGCGTTTCGTCGCGCCCGACACACGTCTCTCCGTGATGGAGATCAAGTGGGGCCTGGTGCCGGACATGGGCGGCATGGTGCTCATGCGTGAACTGGCGCGCGGCGACGTGGTGCGCGATCTGGTGCTCAGCGGCCGGGTGTTTTCCGGGGATGAGGCTCTGGGGCTGGGTTTCGCCACCCGGGTCACGGCGGATCCACTGGGCGAAGCCATGGGCTACGCCCGGGAGATCTCTGGGCGCAGTCCGGCCGCCATCCGCGCCGCGAAGCGTCTGCTCAACGCTGCCGCGAGCCTGGACGATGCCGCACTGCTGCTCGCGGAGTCCGTGGAGCAGGAGGCACTCATGGGCGGGGCCGACCAGGTGGAGGCGGTGCGCGCCCCCCA
>JBILUV010000376.1:0-3057 GCA_044370825.1 Burkholderiales bacterium
CGCGATTCGCCGCATCCTGAGCATTGCCGAGGCGCCAACCGCCGCGTGCGGCGCCTCGCATACACACCTTTCTCAAGGAGTTTGCCCGATGAAGACCCGCATCACCGAACTGCTCGGCATCCGTTATCCCATCATCCAGGGCGGCATGCAGTGGGTTGGGCGGGCGGAGCTGGCGGCCGCAGTGTCGAACGCCGGCGGCCTGGGTATCCTGACCGCGCTGACGCAACCCACTCCCGATGCCCTGCGCGAGGAGATCGCGCGCTGCCGGACGCTCACGGACCAGCCCTTCGGCGTGAACCTCACCATCCTTCCGGCCGCCAGCCCGCCGCCCTACGAGGCCTATCTCGATGCCGTGATCGACAGCGGCGTGCGCATCCTCGAGACCGCGGGCAACAACCCCAAGGAATTCATCCGCAAGGCCAAGGATGCCGGGGTGAAGATCATCCACAAATGCACGGCGGTGCGGCATGCCCTGTCGGCTGAGCGCAACGGGGTGGACGCCATTTCCATCGACGGCTTCGAGTGTGCCGGTCACCCGGGTGAGGACGGGGTCGGCGGGCTCGTGCTGTTCCCCGCGGCGGCCGACCGGGTGAACATTCCGCTGATCGCCTCGGGTGGCATCGGCGACGGCCGCGGGCTCGCGGCGGCGCTGGTGCTCGGCGCCGATGGCGTCAACATGGGCACGCGCTTCTGCGCCGTGCGCGAGGCACCGATCCACGACAACATCAAGCAGGCCCTCATCAACGCGACCGAGCGCGAGACCAACCTGATCTTCCGCACGCTGCGCAACACCGGCCGGGTGCTGAAGAACTCCGTGTCGGACGAGGTGGTCTCCATGGAGAGCCGCCCGGGCGGTGTGGCCTTCGAGGACATCCACCACCTCGTGGCGGGACGGCGCGGGCGCGCGGCCCTGGACAGCGGTGAGGTCAACGACGGCCTGGTGTGGGCGGGGCAGGTGGTCGGCCTCATGAACGACATCCCCACCTGTGCCGAGCTGATCGAGCGCATGGTGGCCGACTGTCGCGCCATCCTGCAGGCGCGCCTGACCGCCTGTCTCGCCTGATCCACCCGCGGAGATCCGACCCATCATGGCCATCGACTTCACCCCCTCCTGGACTACGCCGGAGCTGGACACCTGGCGGGATTCCGTGCGCCGCTTCGTCGAGACGGAGGTGCTGCCGGGCGACGAGGCTGCGCGCAAGCGCGGGCACGTCGGACACGCGCTCTGGCGACGGGCCGGCGAACTGGGGTTCCTGTGCACCGACATCCCGACCGAGTACGGCGGCGGAGGCGGGGACTTCCGCCACGAGGCCGTCATCCACGAGGAACTCGGCCGCCTGAGCCTGACCGGCATGAGCACCGGGGTGCATTCCATCGTCGCCCACTATTTCGTCAACCACGGCACCGAGGACCAGCGTCAGCGCTACCTCCCCGCCATGGCGCGCGGTGAACTGGTCGGGGCGATCGCCATGACGGAGCCCGGCGGTGGCTCCGACCTGCAGGCCATCCGCACACGGGCCGAGTTGCGTGACGGGCACTACGTGGTCAATGGCTCCAAGACCTTCATCACCAACGGCTACCTCGCCCAGGTGTTGCTGCTGGTGGTCAAGACCGACCCGACCCAGGGCGCGAAGGGTACCTCCATCCTGGTCGTCGACACGGAGGGCTGCACCGGCTTCCGCGTCGGCCGTGTGCTGGACAAGGTCGGTCTCAAGGCCCAGGACACTTCCGAATTGTTCTTCGACGACGTGCGGGTCCCGGCGGCCAACCTGCTCGGCGGGGTGGAGGGTCGCGGGTTCTACCAGCTCATGGGCGATCTGCCCTACGAGCGCTGCATCATCGGCGTGTCGGCGGTGGCGGCGATGGAAGGTGCGTACCGGGCGACGCTGGACTACGTGCGCGAGCGCACGGCTTTCGGCAAGCCGCTGGCCGAGTTCCAGAACACCCGCTTCAAGCTCGCCGAGATCGCCACGACAGTGAAGGTGTCCCGGGTGTTCGTCGATCGCTGCATCGAGGATCTGGTCGCCGGGCGGCTGGATACGGTCACGGCCTCGATGGTCAAGATGTGGGCTTCGGATCAGCAGTGCCGCGTGGTGGACGAGTGTGTGCAGCTGTTCGGCGGCTACGGCTACATGAACGAGTACCTGATCGCCCGCATGTACGCCGACGCGAGGGTGCAGCGCATCTACGGTGGCACCAACGAGATCATGAAGGAGGTGATCGCGCGCGGGCTTTGAGCGTCCGCGGCGCGGCGAACCGGCCTCAGTCGAAGGACAGGGTGTAGAGCAGGTCGACCGCGTCGGTGGTGCTGCTCTCGGTGCGCACCGACCAGTTGCGCGTCAGCTGATAACTCACCCGGACCAGGTCCTCGGCGGTGGACAGGCTCTTTTCGTAGGTGAGGTAGATGCGGTTGCCGATGCGCTTGCCGGCGGCGATCACGCCGGAGGCGTCGGTGCTTCCTGCGGCGGCCCGGCTGCCCAGACGCACCTCGTCCAGACCGACGGCGCGCGCAAGCTGTTGCTGGAAGGGCGCGGTGCCGAGACCGGCGGCCAGGGCCACGGCCGCCGCCTGCACCCGCTCGGCTTCGCTGGTGCCGGTGGTGGGCACGGGCTGGCCCAGCACCAGCCAGGACAGCTTCTCGCTGTCGGGCACCTCCGGCACCGACACCAGCCTCGCCCGCGGGGCGCGCGCGGTACCGCTTACCTCGACGCCCGCCTGCACCGGCAGGTTTCGGCGCAGCGCGCGGATCTCCAGACCGGGATTGTCCATCGGGCCGAGGAAGTGCAGCACTCCCTTGTCGATGTCCAGGCGCTGGCCGTAGGCCTCGAAGCTGCCGCGCGCCACCTCGATGGCCCCCCGGGCGGTGACCGAGGCGTCGCCGGCGCCGGCGAGGGTGAGCCGGCCGGTGAGCCGGGCGTCCAGTCCCCGGCCGCGCACCTGGAAGTCGGGGCCGAGGTCGAGGCTGAAGTCGACGCGGGAGCGGATGTCCCGGCTGGCGAGGCCGGGACCGTCCCGGCGCGCACCCGCCACGACGACGTCGCTGTGGAGGCCGGGCGT
>JBILUV010000419.1:0-2669 GCA_044370825.1 Burkholderiales bacterium
GGTCGACGCGGGTGAGCTGCCCGGCCTCGTTGGCGTAGCGGTCGCAGGCGCCGGTCTTGCCGGGGCGGATGATGCAAAGCACCGGGCAGGCGTCGCAACGCACGTTGCCTGCGGCCACGGGCTGGTCGAGGGCATCGGCGGGTTCGGGAATCGTGTCGCTGGACATGGCGGATCGGTGGAGGAAAGGGTGTTGCCGCGTTGGCGAAGGTCCGGTGCGGTCAGTCCGCCCGGCGCAACGCGGCGCGCAGGCGGTGCGGCAGCACCGGCACGAAGGTCGATCGCACCCCGGTAGCGTGACGGATCGCGCCCAGGATGGCCGGCGGCGTCGGGATCAGGGCTGGTTCGCCGACGCCCTTCGCCCCGCCCGGGCCGAGCGGCTCGCGGTCCTCGATGAGGATGGTCTCGATTCGCGGCATGTCGCCGACGGTGGGGATGAGGTAGTCGTGCAGGTTCTCCGTGCGGCCGGCGATGTATTCCTCCATCAGGGCGAGTCCGAGCCCCTGGGCGACGCCGCCGTGTATCTGCCCTTCCACCTGCTGCGGGTTCAGAGCCCGGCCCACGTCATGGGCGGCGACCACCCGCAGCACTCGTGTGGTGCCCAGGTCCAGGTCGACCTCGACCTCGGCCAACTGGGCCCCGAAGGCATAGGTGGCGTAGGGTGACCCCTGCCCGTTCGTGTCCAGCGGCGTGGTGGGCGGGTCGAAGCGTCCGGTGCCCTCGAGCACGTGGCCGCGTTCGTTCGGGGTGAGCGTCGCAAGCTCGATCACCCGCTCCCCCGCAGGCGTGGACACGGTCATGCGGGGCCCGTCCAGCCGGAGACGCGCGGGTTCGTCGGCGCCCGCGAGCGCAAGGATGCGGCGGCGCAGGTCCTGGCCCGCGAGCTCGGAGGCCTTGCCCGACACGAAGGCCTGGCGCGAGGCCGAGGACTTGCCCGCATCCAGCGTGAGATCGGTGTCGCCGGCGACGTAGCGGATGTCCGCCATGGGCAGCCCGAGTGCGTCGGCCACCACCTGCAGCATGGTGGTGTTGGTGCCCTGGCCGATGTCGGCGCAGCCGTTGTGGAAGGTGACCACGCCCTGGGCCGAGATGCCGATACGCATGGAGGAGGGGTTGGACAGCGCGGTGTTGCCGATGCCGTACCACATGCAGCCGATACCCACGCCGCGACGCTTGTCGATGGCATCGGCATTGAAGGCTTCCGCGGACGCGACGGCCGCCTGCCAGTGCGGCGCGAGCGCGTCCAGACAGGCCACCAGCCCGCAGCTGGCCTCCAGCCGCTGTCCGGTGGCGGTGACGTCGCCCGCGCGCAGGGCGTTGCGGCGACGTATCTCCAGCCGGTCCAGGCCGAGCCGTGCCGCGAGATCGTCCATCAGGGTCTCGTGGGCGATGGCGGCCTGGGGCACGCCGAAGCCGCGGAACGCGCCCGCCACCGGCTCGTTGGTGAACCAGGCGCGGCCACGGGCGTGCACGTGCGGCACCGCGTAGGGGCCGGTGGCGTGCACCGGCACCCGGTTGGCCACCGTCGGCCCCCAGCTGGCGTAGGCGCCGGTGTTGAAGCGGGCGTCCATCACGGCGGCTACCAGCCGCCCGTCGGTGTCGGCGCCGAACCGTGCGCGTATCCGCGCCGGGTGGCGCTTGGTGCTCGCCATCATGCTCTCGGGACGGGAGTAGACCCAGGCCACCGGCCGGCCGGTCTTCCATGCGGCCAGGGCGATGATCGGCTGCACCGAGAGGTCGAGCTTGCCGCCGAAGCCGCCGCCGCAGGCGGTGGGAACGATGCGCACCTGCTCCGGCCGCAGTCCGAGGACGAGGGCGACCTCGTCGCGGTCCATGTAGGGCGTCTGTGTGGTGGCGTGGATCTCGATGCGCTCGCCCACGCGGCGTGCGTAGCCGGCTTCCGGCTCGATGTAGGCGTGCTCGACGAAGCTGGTCTCGAACTCGCCCTCGGCGACGGCGGCGCAGCCGGCCAGCGCGGCCTCGGCCTCGCCCTTCACCACCCGGCCTTCGATCAGGAAATTGCCGGGCTTGTCCGGCTGCACGCGCGGCGCCTGCCCGGCGGCGGCCTCGATGCCGATCACCGGCGCCAGGACTTCATAGCGGATGGGCGCCGCGTCCTCGGCGATGGCCTCGACCACGGCGCGAGGGCCGACCACAGCCAGCACGGCTTCGCCCCGGTATCGGACCTCGTCCTTCGCGAGCACTGGCTGGTCCTTGACGTCGGGGTAGATGCCGTAGCCGTTGCTCGGCACGTCGTCGGCGGTGAGCACCAGTTCGACCCCCGGGTGGTCCCGCCTGAAAGCCTCGAGGTCTCCCAGCGCGAAACGGGCGCGCGCATGGGGCGAGCGCCAGGCCCGCACCCACAGCGCGTCGGCCGGGATGCCGTCGGCGCCGAAGCGGTCGCTGCCGCTCACCTTAGCCAGGCCGTCGACCTTGGGCACTGCGGCGCCCAGGGCCTCGCCGACTGCGGGCGGGTCGTCTGCCGGAAGTTCGGTCACGGCGGCCAGCACGGCCTCGACGATCTTCTGGTAGCCGGTGCAGCGGCACAGCACGCCGCCCAGGGCATCCTCGACCGCCGCACGATCGGGCTCGGGCTGCCGGGCCAGAAGGTCGGCGGCGGCCATCAGCATGCCCGGCGTGCAGATGCCGCACTGGGCGCCCAGATGGCGGTG
>JBILUV010000420.1:0-2661 GCA_044370825.1 Burkholderiales bacterium
CGCCCGACGTTGATGAACAGGGCGCCCGGCCTGATCGCCGCGAGCATGGTCGCGTCGAACACGCCACGCGTGCTCGGATCCAGCGGCAGGGCGGAGAGCACGAAGTCCGCGCCGGACAGCACCTGCGCCAGCTCGGACATCGGCCGCACGGGCGCGCACCAATCATCCCCCGGTCCGGGTGTGCGGCTCGCCGCCACCACCTTGACGCCGAAGGCGTGGGCACGGCGCGCCACCTCCTGGCCGATGCGGCCGTAGCCGGCGATCGCCAGGGTCTTCCCGTACAGATCGGCATGGCGCGGTCCGCACAGGAACGATCCCCACCACCGGTTCTGACGCAGTTCCTCGTCCATGCGCCGCAGCGGCACCACCCACTGCAGCATCGCCGCCAGCACGTATTCCGCGATGCCGATCTGGTGGCCGAAGGCGTTGCACACCGTTGCCGCCGCCGGCACCGCGTCGAACACGATCTCGTCCGTGCCTGCGCCCGGCAGCTGCAGCAGCCGCAACCGCGGCGCCTCCGGGAAGTCCGCCGCCCAGTTCATGCTCACCATCGCGTCCGCGTCGGCCAGCCCCGCCGCGAAGGCCGCCCGGTCGGTGTGGTCCACCACCACGATCTCCCAGCCCGCCGGCAGGTGCTTCCGTACCGGCACCAGCCGGTCGTCGTCATCGATGCGTTTGATCAGCAGCTTCAAAGGCTCATCCGTCCATTCCGGGCCGGAAGTGTAGCCTTGCCGGGGTCGGACCAAGGTAACTCACGGAAAAATAATGAAACACCCCCTGAAAAATGGGTGGTTTTCGAGCTTGAAAGGCCTTTTTCGGGGGTGAAAAAATATCCATGGCTATCCGTCTGCGGTGACGGTGGCGGTCCCGCCCGGCAAGGGTGGTGCGCGCAGTCCGTTCCTCCAACGAGCCCGCCGCCGCCTACAATCACGGCCGACCATCGTCCAACGGGAGCCCACTCATGAAGACCATCGACCTGCGCAGCGACACCGTCACCCGGCCCACGGCGGCCATGCGTGCCGCCATGGCGGCGGCGGAGGTGGGCGACGATGTGTACGGCGAGGACCCGACGGTCAACCGCCTGGAGCAGCGCACAGCGGAACTGCTGGGCAAGGAGGCCGCGGTGTACGTGCCCACGGGCACGCAGGGCAACCTGATCGGGCTCATGTCCCACTGCGAGCGCGGTGACGAGTACATCGTCGGCCAGCAGGCCCACACCTACAAGTACGAGGGCGGCGGTGCGGCGGTGCTGGGCAGCATCCAGCCCCAGCCCATCGACAACGAGGCGGATGGCACCCTGGATCTGGACCGTGTGGTGGCCGCGATCAAGCCCGACGACGCGCACTTCGCCCGCACCCGGCTGCTCGCGCTGGAGAACACCATCGGCGGCAAGGTACTGCCCCTGGACTACCTCGGGCGCGCCGAGGCGCTGGCGCGCAGCCGTGGTCTGGGTCTGCACCTGGATGGCGCGCGTCTGTTCAACGCGGTGGTCCGGCTGGGCGTGCCGGTGCGAGATGTCGCGCGCCACTTCGACACTGTCTCGGTGTGCCTGTCCAAGGGCTTGGGTGCGCCGATCGGCTCGGTGCTGGTGGGTCCCGCCGGCCACATCGCGCGGGCGCGACGCTGGCGCAAGGTGCTGGGCGGGGGCATGCGGCAGGCCGGGCTGATGGCGGCGGCCGGTCTGCACGCCCTGGACCACCACGTCGAGCGCCTCGCCGAGGACCACGACAACGCCGCGCTGCTGGCACAGCGGCTGGCGCGGATCCCGGGTGTGGGCGTGGACCCGGCGGCGGTGCAGACCAACATGGTGTTCATCACGGTGCCGGGCCACTGGGGGGCGCCGTTCAAGGCCTTCCTCGCAGAGCGCGGCATGCTGATCTCGCTCGGCCCGGTGACCCGGCTCGTCACCCACCTGGATGTCTCGCGCGAGGACATGCACGCCTTCGCCGACGCCGTGGCGGAGTACGCGCGCAGCCATTGAGGCGAGCCACGAGCCGGCGCGTCTGCGTCCGCGTGCCCGCCTGCCTCAGAGCAGGCCCGGCGTCATCTCCGGTGGTGGAGGTGTGTCCGTACCCACCCGGATGTGCCGGCGCTCGACCAGCGTCGGCGCGCGTTCCATCGCCCCCAGGGGTTCGATGCCCATGGCCGTGAGCCGCCCGACGAGTTCCGCGAACACATCGTCGCGGCGCAGCTGCCAGGTCGAGGCGAAGCAGCGCCAGAAGGTCCAGCCGGCCCGCTCGAGCACGCGCTGGCGCGCCATGTCCTGGGGCCAGCGGTCCGGGCCGTGGAACTCGTCACCGTCGCACTCGATGGCGAGCCGCACGTCGCCCGCGCCCTCCACCACCATGTCGATGCGGTAGGCGCCGGTGCGCACCTGCGGCAACACGCGGTAGCCGCGCTCCACCAGGGCCGAATACACCTCGCGCTCGAAGCCGGACTCGCAGCGCTCGATCAGCACCTCGGCCTCCTCGCGCTCACTTACCAGCGGTCTGCCGAAGTGCTCGAGCAGCGACAGGCGCAGGTCCCTGGCGGACAGATCCGGGGCGGCCACCGAGCGCACCAGCACCATGCGGTCGCGTGCACGGCTTGCCGCCACGTTGAAGCGCTGCTCGAACATGTTGCCCGACAACGCCTTGCAGCTGGCCGGGTCGACCACCATCG
>JBILUV010000120.1:0-10125 GCA_044370825.1 Burkholderiales bacterium
TGCCCTTGACCATGTAGACGACGTACTCGGAAATATTCTTCGAGTGGTCGCCGATGCGCTCGATGGCCTTGGAGATGAACAGGATCTCGATGGAGGCCGAAATGGTGCGCGGGTCCTCCATCATAAAGGTGATGAGCTGGCGGATCATGGAGCGGAATTCCTCATCCACCAGCTGGTCCTGCCGCACCACCTCACCGGCGGCGGTCAGGTCGAGGCGGGCGAAGGAATCCAGGGACTTGCGCAGCATCTCGGTCGCCAGGACCCCCATGCGCCGCACCTCGCTGAATTTGGGGTGCAGCAGCCGGCCGGAGGTGTGGATCAGCTTCGCCATGCGCGCGATCTTGGCCGCCTCGTCGCCGATGCGCTCGAGGTCGGTGATGGTCTTCACCACGGTCATGATCATGCGCAGGTCGCTGGCCGCGGGCTGGCGGCGGGCGATGATGGTGCTGCAGTCCTCGTCGAGCGCGACCTCCATGGCGTTGACGCGATGGTCATCGGCTTCGACGCGCGAGCAAAGATCGAGATCGCCGTTGACCAGCGCCTCGAGCGCCTGCCGGATCTGGTCCTCGACGAGGCCGCCCATCTGCAGCACCCGGGCCCGCAGGGCCTCGAGTTCGGCGTCGAATTGCTTCGAGATATGTTCGCTCTGTGTCATTGGGAGAATGCCTGGGCAGTGGACCCCGGGCTATCGCACGTCGAACGTGCCACGGTAGCGCCGCGGGATGACAGTTTCATGGCCGCGCTGGGTCCGACCATTCGGTCACGGGTCATCAGCGTATGCGGCTGACGACGCCGTCGGAGGTGCCCAGCAGCAGCACGTCGGCCGGCCGCCGTGCGAACAGGCCGACCGTTACCACACCGGGAATCTGGTTGATCTCGCTCTCCATGGCCACCGGGTCGGTGATCCGCAGGCCGTGCACGTCCAGAATGATGTTGCCATTGTCGGTAGTAAACCCTTCCCTGGACACAGCGGTGCCACCGAGCCCTGCCATCGCCCGCGACACATGGGCGCGAGCCATGGGGATGACCTCCAGAGGCAGCGGGAACCGCCCCAGCACCTCCACCAGTTTCGACTGGTCGGCGATGCAGACGAAGGTCCGGGCCACCGCCGCCACGATCTTCTCGCGCGTCAGGGCACCACCGCCACCCTTGATCATCGCGAAGCCGGCGTCGATCTCGTCGGCGCCGTCGACGTATATCGGAAGCTCGTCGACATCATTGAGATCCAGCACGCGGATGCCGACGGCCGCCAACCGCGCCGCCGAGGCCTCGGAACTCGCCACGGCACCCGGCAGTCGATCCCTCATGCGCCCGAGGGCATCGATGAAATGATTGGCCGTTGAACCCGTGCCGACGCCAACGATGCAGCCCTCCGGCACATGGCCGACGGCTGCCTGGGCGACGGATTTCTTCAATGCGTCCTGATCCATGGATGATGTGCGAAAGCGAGCGACATGCCTGACCCCGATGTGTCGAGGATAGCCCCAACCCGGAGCGCGCTCAACGCGGCTGTCGCCCGCACCTGCGGCCCTTTGCGCCCGGGCGCGCCGCTGATACCCTCGGTCGCCAAGGGCCGATGGACGGGCACACCCGCCGTCAGGCCATGCGAGGCCTCTTCGATGAACCGCTTCATCCATCCCCGGACACCGGCTGACCTCCAGTGCATTCTGTGCCACTGCCAGCCCCTTGCCGCAACCCCGACCCGCGGGCGTCGCCGCGGCACCCGGGAGGGCGTTTCGTGAGGTCCCTGCTCGTCTGGCTGCTTGCCCTGCCGCTGCTTTGCCAAGCCGCTCCGGGGGACAGCGAGTTCCTTGCCGCACGCGAGGCCGCTCAGCGCGGCCAGTTCGGGCGCGTCGCCGAACTGGCGGACGGGCTGCGCGGCCACCCCCTGCACGCCTATGTCGAATTGTGGCTGCTCCAGTCACGACTGGCGGCCCTGCCGCAGGATGACGTGCGCCGCTACCTCGACCGGGAGGCCGGGCAACTGGTCGGTAATCGGCTGCGCGGCGAGTGGCTGCGCACCCTCGGACGGGCCGGACAGTGGACCATTTTCGACCAGGACTGGCCAGCCATGTCCGACCCGGACACCGAGCTGCAATGCCTGCAGGCCCAGTCCGCGGTGCAGAAGGATCGGCGCGCCCTCGAGGCCCACCGCCAGCGCTGGTTCGTCGGGCGCGACCTGCCCGAGGCCTGCACCCGGCTGTTCGAGGCCATGTTCGCTGGCGGTGTGCTGAAGGATGCCGACCGCTGGGCCCGCATCCGCCTCGCTCTGGCGGGAGGCAACACCAGCCTCGCCACCATCCTGCTGCAGCAGACGGGTGCCTGGAACCTTGGGGATGGCCGGCAGTTGGAGGCCGCGCTGCGCGACCCCTCGCGTTATCTGGGCGACCGGCGCCAGCTGTCGACCCGCTCGCGCACCGACCGCGAGATCGCCCTGTTCGCCCTCGGCCGCGTCGCCTCCGCCACGCCGGACAGCGCAGCCGCCAGCTGGGACCGGCTGGCAGCCGGGTTTCCGCGGGACGACCGCGAGTACGGATGGAGCCTGATCGCCGTGGCTGCGGCCCGCAAGCACGCTCCGCAGTCGCTCGAGTGGTTCCGCCGCGCCGCCGATACCCGTCTCGACGGCAACCAGCTCGAGTGGCGCGCGCGCGCGGCCCTTCGCGTGCGCGACTGGCCGGAAGTGCTGCGCGCCATCGACACCATGGATGCGGAGTACCGCGAGCGCGCCGTCTGGCGATACTGGCGAGCACGGGCGCTGCGCGACACCGGCCGCAACAAGGAGGCGGTCGCCCTGCTGGTGGCGCTCGCGGGCGAGCACCACTTCCACGGTCAGCTCGCCGCGGAGGAACTCGGCCCCACGATCGGAGCGGCCCCGGTCGATTACCGCCCGTCGGAGGAGGAGGTCCGGGCCGCCGCCCGCCTGCCCGGCCTGTCGCGGGCGGTCGCTTGGTACCGGCTCGGCCTGCGCTATGAGGGTAACCTCGAGTGGATTTGGACCGTCCGAGACCTCGACGACGTGACGCTGCTGGGCGCGGCGGAACTGGCGCGGCGCGAGGGCTGGTACGAACGCGCCATTGCAACCGCCGACCGTACCCGGCGGCTCACCAACCAGGAACTGCGCTACCCCACGCCCTACCAGGACCTTTTGCGCGCGCGCGCCCGCGAGTTCGACGTAGACGACGCCTGGCTGTTCGGTCTCGTGCGCCAGGAAAGCCGCTTCAACGCCTCGGCCCGCTCCCCCGTGGGCGCGGCGGGCCTGATGCAGGTCATGCCCGACACCGCGCGCTGGGTGGCGCGCAAGCTCGGCCTGAGGGACTGGCGGCCTGCGTCGGACGACACCCCGGACGAGAACGTCAATTTCGGGACCTTCTATCTCAAGCACATCCTGACGCAACTCGACGGCAGTCCGGTGCTCGCTTCCGCCGGCTACAACGCCGGCCCCCGCCGTGCTCAGGGCTGGCGCGCGCCCGTACCGCTCGAGGGGGTGGTCTACATCGACACCATCCCCTTCCAGGAGACACGGGACTACGTGCGCAGGGTGATGGCCAACACCCTGCAGTACGCTCGCCGTTTCGGGCGCCACGACGAGACCCTGACCGGCCGCATTGGCACCGTGCCGGCGCGCACCGGCGGCGGCTCCTGATCCGCGCCCCTCAGCACGCGGCCTGGAGCTACACTTCATTGTCCGCAACATCACGACGGGAGTCATGCCTCGCCCGTCCTTCATCCTGAGATGACGATACGATCTGTCTGCCTGATCGGTGGGAGTGGCTTCATCGGCCGGCACGTGGCCGAGCTGCTATCCGCGCAGGGCATCGCCGTGCGCGTGCCCTCGCGCATCCGCGAACGCGCCAAGGAGGCGCTCATTCTCCTGCCCACCGTCGACGTGGTGCAGACCGACGTTCACGACCCCGCCGCCCTGGGCCGCGTCGTGGCCGGCTGCGACGCGGTCATCAACTGCGTCGGGGTCCTGCACGATCACCCGCGTGGCGCCTTCCGCCGCAACCACGAGGAGCTCCCCGCGAAGATCGTGGCCGCCTGCCGCGAGGCCGGCGTATCCCGGCTCGTGCACATCAGTGCCCTTGGCGCATCCGCCCAGGGCCCGAGCGAGTACCTGCGCTCCAAGGCGCGAGGCGAGGCCGAGATCATGAAGGCCCGGGCCCACGGCATCCGCACCACCCTCTTCCGACCCTCGGTCGTGTTCGGTCGGGGCGACAGCTTCCTCACCCTGTTCGCCGGACTGGTCGCCCTCCCGACGCCGGTCATTCCCCTGGCCGGTGCGGGGGCCCGCTTCCAGCCGGTATTCGTGGAGGATCTGGCACGTGCCGTCACCCGGCTGCTGGATGAACCGGCGGCGGACGGCCAGTGCCACGAGCTGTGCGGCCCCCGCGTCTACACCCTGCGCGCGCTGGTGGAAGTCACCGCCGCCCTGGTCGGCGTGCGGCGCCGGGTGCTGCCTCTGCCAGGCCCGTTGGCCTGGCTTCAGGCCTTCGCGCGCGAACACCTGCCGGGCCGGCTCATGTCGCGCGACAACCTCGCCTCCATGCGCGTCGACAACGTCTGCGGCTGCGCCTTTCCGGAGATCCTGGGCTTCGCACCCACGCCTCTGGAGGCCGTGGCACCCACCTATCTGGGGCAGCGCAGCGAGCGCGCCCGCTACAACGGCATGCGCGCCCGCGCCGGTCGGTGAGTTCGTGAAGATCTACCGCGTCGGCGGGTCGGTGCGCGACGAGCTGCTCGGCCGGGCGGTGCAGGACCACGACCACGTGGTGGTGGGCGCCACCCCCGAGCAGATGGTCGCGCTGGGCTACCAGCCCGTGGGCAAGGACTTCCCCGTGTTCCTGCACCCCACCACGCGCGAGGAACACGCGCTGGCCCGCACCGAGCGCAAGAGCGGTCGCGGCTACAAGGGCTTCACCGTCCACACCTCGCCCGGGGTCACGCTGGAGGAGGATCTCGCGCGGCGAGACCTGACCATCAACGCGATGGCACGCGACGACTCGGGTGAGCTCATCGACCCCTTCGGCGGCCGGGGTGACCTGGAGCGCCGCTGCCTGCGCCACGTCAGCCCAGCCTTCGTCGAGGACCCGGTGCGCATCCTGCGCGTGGCCCGGTTCGCCGCCAGGCTGGATTTCACCGTGGCCGAGGACACCCTCGCCCTGATGCGACACATGGTCGAGACCGGCGAGGCCGATCACCTCGTCCCCGAGCGCATCTGGCAGGAACTGGCCCGCGGGCTCATGGAGGCCCGGCCTTCGGTCATGTTCGCCCTGCTGTGGGAGTGCGGCGCGATGCCGCGCATCGCCCCCGAGTGGGCGGATCTGCTGGACCCCGGGCGCACGACCGGGCGCCAGACCCTGGCATGGCTGGACCGCGCAGCCACCCTGGAGGCATCGCTGCCGGTCCGCTTCGCCCTCGCCTCGCACCGCACCGGCGACGCCCTGCCGGCACTGGGCACCCGTGTGCGCTGCCCCAACGACTGCCTCGAGCTCGCCACCCTGTGCGCGCGCCACCTCACGGCGGTGCGCACCGCCCACCTGCTCGACGCCACCGGACTGGTCGATCTGATGGTGCGCGGCGATGCCCTGCGCCGGCCCGGCCGCTTCTTCGACATGCTGTGGATCGCCGCCCTCGAGGACGACATCGAGCCCCCACGCTTCGCGCCGCGGCAGGTGCTCGAGCGCGCGTTGCACGCCGCCCAGTCTGTGGATGCCCAGGCCGTGGCCAGCCGCCACGCCGGCCCCGCGGTGGCCGACCACATCCGCGCCGCCCGCATCGCGGCCGTGCGCGACGAACTGCGGTCATGAGACTGGCGCGGACGTCCTGCCAGCCCGGCCTGGGCTCCGGGAGCACGGGCCGGGGGCGAGCCACCTGTCGCCGATCGGCACAGGGCATGGACGGAACTGTCGCCACCACGAGAGGCGGCAGTGCTCGGACAGAGGAGAGTTCAGTGCAGGCCTATGCGACGCCGGCCCGCCGACGCCACCCCGGCGTGCCGGGGCATCGACAACGCCGGCCTGACCGGCACGGGAGGAGAAGATGATCGATCTCTACACCTGGGGCACCCCCAACGGACGCAAGGTCTCCATCATGCTCGAGGAGTGCGGCCTGCCCTACCGCGTGCACGCTGTCGACATCGGCAAGGGCGAGCAATTCGCCCCGGCCTTCCAGGCCGTCTGCCCCAACGGAAAGATCCCCGCCATCGTCGACGAGGAGGGGCCGGAGGGCCGGCCCTTCGCGCTGTTCGAGTCGGGCGCCATCCTCGTCTACCTCGCCGGCAAGACCGGCCGCTTCCTCCCCGAGGGGCTCGAGCGCCGCTGGCAGGCGCTGCAGTGGCTCATGTTCCAGATGGCCGGCGTCGGGCCGATGTTTGGCCAGGTGCACCACTTCGTCCGCGCCGCGAAAGAGACCGTGCCCTACGCCATCGAGCGCTACAAGACCGAGACCCGCCGCCTCTACGGCGTGCTTGACCAGCACCTCGCCACACACGAATACCTCGCCGACGAATACTCGATCGCCGACATCGCCACCTACCCCTGGGTGGCCCGGCACGGCTGGCACCAGGTCGAGCTGGCCGACTTCCCCCAGGTCAGGCGCTGGTTCGACGCCATCGGCGCGAGACCCGCGGTCCAGGCCGGCATGAAGGTGCCCTTCCTCAACTGACACCACACCCGCGGCGGACTGCGGGACGCTCAAGTTGTGCGAGGCGGCGCCGTTAGGCTTCGGTAAGACAACTTCCGACCGGCCCACGCCACCCGCCCGCATGTCCGACAATCTGCCCGAGTCCATAGGCAAGTACCGCGTCATCCGGGAGATCGGACAGGGGGCGACCAGCAGCGTCTACCTCGCCGAGGATGCCTTCCACGACCGCCTCGTGGCCATCAAGGTGGTGCGCACCGCCGACACCGGCGACAGCGAGCTGAACCGCCGCTACCAGCGGGTGTTCATGAACGAGGCGGCACTGGCGGGCAAGCTCAACCACCCGCACATCGTCTCCATCTACGATGCCGCCACCGACGACGACATGAGCTACGTCGTCATGGAGCACGTGGCCGGCGGCACGCTGGAGCAGTTCTGCGCGCCCGATGCCCTGCTGCCCTTCGACAGGCTGGTCGAGATCGTCTTCAAGGCCGGCGTCGCCCTCGAGTACGCCTACCGTCAGGGCGTGATCCACTGCGACATCAAGCCGGCGAACATACTCATTCGCAAGGACAGCGAGAGCGACATCCGCATCTCCGACTTCGGTGCCTCGTTCTTCGGGCACGCGGCCCACACCTTCCTCACCGGCATCGGCTCGCCGGCCTACATGTCGCCCGAGCAGGTGCAGGAAAAGCAACTCACCCACCAGACCGACATCTACTCCCTCGGCGTGGTCATGTACCAGCTGCTCACGGGCAAGCTGCCGTTCCAGGGGTCGAACCGCGCGAGCCTGCTCTATCAGGTCGTCAATATCGAACCGCGGCCGCCATCGTCGCTCCGGCCGGGCATCCCCAAGGCGCTGGACGCCATCGTGATGCGCACGCTCGCCAAGGCGCGCGCCGACCGCTACGAGACCTGGAAAGCCTTCACCCAGGCGCTGGCCACGGTGTTCCAGGAGCTCACCCTGCCCCAGGAGGCCGTCTCCGACACCGAGAAGTTCACCCTCGTGCGCGGGCTCGCCTTCTTCCGCGATTTCCGCGACGTCGATGTGTGGGAGGCATTGCGCATGGCACGCTGGCACCGGCTCGAGAGCGGCACCACCATCCTGCGGGAGGGGGACTGGGCCGAGGGCTTCTACGTTCTGGCCACCGGCCGCATCGAGGTGAGTCGTGGCGGCAGGCCGCTGGACACCCTGGGCGCGGGCCACTGCTTCGGGGAAATCCTCTACTTCGAGTCCGCGCCCTCGCGGCGCACCACCACAGTCCGCGCGCGCGAGACCTGCATCGCCATGGAGTTCGACGCCAAGGACCTGCAGCGCGCCTCGCCCAGCCTGCAGCTGCAGTTCAACCGCACTTTCCTGCGCATCCTCATCGACCGGATCGAGCGCCGCGAGTCGCGCCTCGCGCTCGATCTGTCGCAGGTCGCCTGAGGCAGATCCAGCCCGCAGTCTGCTGCGGGCGTCCGCGACAGGCGGGCGTCGTCGAGGAACACCGAGGGGCAGGAAAGGTGGGTTGAACCATGGCCCGCAGCGGATGCGGACCGATCCCGCGGACGCCTCGAGCAGGACCGCGATGCCGACCCGCGGATTGCGGCAAGCAGCGCGGCGGGCCGCTGGGGCGGCTGGACGCCGCCCGCGTCACTTCACCAGCAGCACCGGCACGTCGGACAGGTGGATCACCTTGGTCGCGACCGAGCCAAGCAGCATACCGGTGACCGAGCCCAGACCGCGCGTGCCCATCACCACCATGCCGCAGCCGGTGTCGCGCGCCACCTTCACGATGGACTCCGCGGCATCGCCCACCATCGTGTGGTGCTCCGTCGCCACCCCGGCGGCGGCGGCGATGTCGCGGGCCGGTGCCAGCGCCGCCTCGCCCTGCTCGGCGTAGAGGTCGTCCAGCTGCTGGCGGTCGACGAACATGCGCACGGCACCGGAGACGATGGGCGGCTGCACGTTCACCAGCACCAGCGACGCGGGCTCGCGGTAGTCGCCCTGCGAGGCGATCACGTGCCGCAGCGCGCGCAGCGCGTTCTCGGAGCCGTCGATCGGGACGAGGATCTTGCGCATGGCGGGCTGCTCCCCGGGCCTCAGAGAACGCTCTTCAGCAGAGAGCCCATCTCGGCCGGGTTGCGCGTGACCTTGATGCCGCAGGATTCCATCACCTCCAGCTTCTCCTTCGCCGTGCCCTTGCCACCCGAGATGATGGCGCCGGCGTGGCCCATGCGCTTGCCGGGGGGCGCCGTCACGCCGGCAATGAAGCCAACCACCGGCTTCTTCATGTTGTCGCGAGCCCACAGGGCCGCGGCCTCCTCGTCCGAGCCGCCGATCTCGCCGATCATCACCACCGCGTCGGTATCGGGGTCCTCGTTGAACAGGCGCAGCACGTCGATGTGCTTGAGGCCGTTGACCGGGTCACCGCCGATTCCCACCGCCGAGGACTGGCCCAGACCCAGCTCGGACAACTGGCCCACGGCTTCGTAGGTCAGCGTGCCGGAGCGCGACACCACGCCGATGCGGCCCTTGCGGTGGATGTGGCCCGGCATGATGCCGATCTTGATCTCCTCGGGCGTGATCACGCCCGGGCAGTTCGGCCCCACCAGAACCGTGCGGCGGTTCTCCTTGCGCATGCGATCGCGCACTTCCATCATGTCGCGCACGGGTATGCCCTCGGTGATGCAGATCACCAGATCCAGATCCGCCTCCACTGCCTCCCAGATCGCCGCGGCCGCGCCAGGCGGCGGCACGTAGATAACCGAGGCGTTGGCGCCGGTCTGCCGCTTCGCGTCGGCCACCGAGGCGAAGATCGGGATGCCCTCGAAGTCCGTGCCCGCCTTGGTCGGGTGCACGCCCGCCACGAAGCATTCGCCGCCATTGGCGTACTCGCGGCACATGCGCGTATGGAACTGACCCGTCTTGCCCGTGATGCCCTGGGTGACGACCCGCGTGTTCTTGTCGATGAGGATGGACATGTTGCGCTGCTCTCTCAGTGGGCCCCGGCGGCGGCCACGACCTTCTCGGCGGCCTGCGCCATGTTGTCGGCAGTGATGATGGGCAGGCCGGACTTCGCGAGGATGTCCTTGCCCAGGTCCTCGTTGGTGCCCTTCATGCGCACCACCAGCGGCACCCCCAGCTGCACCTCCCGCGCTGCGGTCACCACGCCATTGGCGATGGTGTCGCACTTCATGATGCCGCCGAAGATGTTCACCAGGATCGCCTTCAGGTTAGGGTTGCGCAGCATGATCTTGAAGGCCTCGGTGACCTTCTCCGCCGTCGCGCCGCCACCCACGTCCAGGAAGTTGGCCGGGCTGCCGCCGTAGAGCTTGATGGTGTCCATGGTGGCCATCGCGAGGCCGGCGCCGTTCACCAGGCAGCCAATGTCACCGTCGAGCGAGATGTAGGACAGGTCGAAGCGCGAGGCCTCGATCTCCGCGGGGTCCTCCTCGTCGAGGTCACGCATGGCCACGATGTCCGGGTGACGGAACAGCGCG
>JBILUV010000421.1:0-2653 GCA_044370825.1 Burkholderiales bacterium
TGTCGATGAACACGTCTTTGAGAACCGACACGTCGACCTTGAGAGGTGCGGACGAACGGGACTGCTTGGCGAATGGGTCGAAGTCGCTGGGCTTGATGGGACGGGATCGCTTGGGATCACGGTTGGTGTTGGCGATAACCGCCATGATGCTGCTGGCAATGCTCCAGTCGTGGCGCTGCTTGCCGTCGAGCATCGCCACAAGCTCTCGCAGAGTCAGGAGCCCGGGGTCGATGCCGAGGATTCCGGCGCACTGCCAGACGAGCCGCCAGCAGTCGCCAGCAGCCGGTCGGCGAGACGATCCAGTTCCCCGCTGTCCAGTTTCTTCTCTACCAGGTCCCGGGCCCGCTCCATCACTTTGGTCGTGGCCTGAAGAACCCGCCCGAGGTTGGCCCGGTCCCTCGGGCTCGGGCAGAAACCCACGAGTTCCTCCAGTACCGCCGTGGTCGCGGCTTCGATGGCGTCACCCGCCATCGCCTTGCCGAACTCCTCATCGGAGACCGGGGGCGTGCGGGTGTCCGCCTCGGGCTTGCAGATCGCGTAGACCACATCGCACAGGAGGACCGGATCGCGGATCAGCTTCTCAATCAGCGTCCCTTCGATGACCTGCATCAGGTCCGTGCCGGTGAGCCCGCGGACGCGCTTGAGCGATGCCACGTTGATCTCGACCGACCATTGCCTGCCCGCGTTGTCCTTGAACGTTCGCATTCCGACCTCCGGTTGAGTCCTTGCCTGTTGCACCGCTGGACAATCTGTTGAACGGCTGTTGAACCCCGATCAGCTGCCGATCCACGAGGGTGCCGTCGCCGAGTAGGTGACCTTGGCGGTGACGGAAACGCTGATGGCCTCCTCGAGCGCTTCGCTGCGGCTGAAGTTGGTGATGGAGAAGTCGGCCTGCAGTCCCTGGCCGCCGGTTGCATCGAGGACCTGGAAGCCGATGGGGTCGTTCCCGAAGAACGCGTTCTTGATGGCGGTGAACCCGGCGTCGGCGGTGTCCCAGACCATCTCGAACTCCACGCTCGCCTCTTTGAGCGTGGCCACAGTCGCCCGCCAGCCCGCGTTGGCGCGGGTCGTCACATCGGCCTCGCCCGCTTCGAGGTTGAGAGTCACATCGCGCGTGTTGCCCAGGGCTGTCCAAGCGCCGCCGCCGGCCTGGCCGCCAACCTTGAAGAGCAACTTTGCTTCCATGCCGAGTTTGATCGCCATCGTCTGACTCCCTGTTCAACAGCCTTGTCACTCGGCGCTGTGGCCGACCACAAACACAACCTCGCCTGCTTTGCTGCGAACCAAGAGGTCCGCCAGGTTCACCCGCTCGAAGTAGCACTGCACGCCGGGCGACAGCAGCGCTTCGTTGCCCTTGCCATCCGAGAGCGTCGCCGCCTGCGTGTTCGTGTTCGCTGCCATGAGCGTGAACGTGGCCACGAGCTTGGCCGTTGACAGCGGCTTGTCGCCGCTGTCCATATCGACCTTCATGATGACGACATTCCGCACGGCCTACCTCCGAACTCGGTACGTGACGCTCAAGACGCTGGTGAACACACGGTGCTGCTCGAGCGACTCGGTTGACACCACGGGCTCGTGCGCGATGCTGACCCACGCCGCGTCCGGTGCATCGGGCAGACGTTTGAGACGAACGTGATCTGCGATCTCCTCGACCAGGTCCAAGAGCCCATCGATCTCGGCAACGTCATCCTCGGCCGGCACCTTCTTCTGCACACCGACGTCCAGGACGCACTCGAACGTGCTGCTCTCGCGGCTCGCCGCAGAGATGCCCGTGGTCCGGGGGACCACGGACACGCGGAGGTCCTTGAGGTCCTCCAGCGTGAACGCCGGTTGGAAGAGCCTCTCCGCACTCACCGGCTGGCTGAATGTGCCCGCGTTGATGTGCGCGGCCAGAGCATCGGCGATGGACACGATGGTGCTCAGGGGACACCACCCTTCGTTGAAGAGAGGCCGGCCACCTTGCCCTCGAGGTAGGAGACGCGGCGCTCCATCGCTTGGTACTCGCTGCGGATGTTGCGGGCCTCGCCGATGAACTCATCCATCCGCTTCTCCAGCTGCTGGAGCTTGGTGGTAACCACGCCCCACTGGATGGTCATCGCGCCGGTGGCGAGGATGATGGTGACGAGCACGCCTGCCCATCGCGCCTTCGTTCCGTTGGTTCCGTTTCCTTCTGACATCACGACTCCGTGCCGATGTGCTTGGTGTGAATCCTCAGGGCCCTTCGGTACGGGTCGCTGTACCGGAACGGTGGTTGCCCACCCGGTGCGTTGACCTCATACACGAACACATTCGTTCCAACCGTCTCACGCACCTGATCACCCGCCCGCGGGAGGATCGGGCCAGCGCCCAGATCCAGGTCTTCCGTCCGCACGAGGAAGTCACGCGACTCCACCCGGTGGATCAGACCCGAGTCGTCCGCCTGCTCGAACTCGGTCTTGCCGATGGTGGCCAGGACTTCCTTCTCGTCCGTACCACGTCGGTAGACCACGCTCCGCGTCATGTGCTGGTGACGCTGCGATTCGAGGAAGGCTGCGCCGCGATCGAGCAAGTCGCCCACGGCAAACTCCTTACTGCTGCAGCCGGACGCGGACGATGGTGTCGGCATCGACGGTGGCCTTCACCGCCTTGCCGATCAACTTGTTCGCGCCAGCGG
>JBILUV010000422.1:0-2647 GCA_044370825.1 Burkholderiales bacterium
CCGTGCCTGCGCCAGTCTGCTGCTCGCCCTGGCTGCAGGCGTCGATGCGGGCGCGGCTGACCTCGACGAGTCGGTGGCCGGTGATCTCTCCGGCGATCGCAATGCGCCAACGCGCTGGGTCCTCGACCATGCATCGACGGGCAGCGTCCCCGGTTCGAACGTGCTGACCGGCATCACAGGGCGCATCGGTGGCGTGGTGGACCGCGACTACCTGCACGTGGTCGTGCCGGACGGCCATGAGTGGGTGGCGCTGCGGGTGGGCAACCAGACCACGGTCGGCGGCGGCGGGTCCTTCATCGGGCTGGCGGCCGGACCGGTGATGCCCGTGGCGCCGGACGCCGCGGACGGCTCCGGTCTGATGGGCTTCCGCGTCTACACCCAGGCGGACCGCAACACCGACATCCTCCCGGCCATGGCGGGCGGTGGAGGCGGTGCCTCCGGCTTCACCGTGCCGCTGCCCGCGGGGGACTATGCTGTCTGGATCCAGGAACTCGCCCCTGGTGCCTACGGCTACCGCTTCAACTTTGTGCTCGCACCGGTGCCGGAGCCCGCCACGGGACTGCTCGCCGCCGTTGGCCTCGCCGGCCTGGTTGCCATTCTGCGGCGCCGTCGGGGCTGACTGGCGGGCAGGCCGGACCGGTCATTCCTCAGGGCGGATTCGCGAGGGCGGTGCCCTCCAGCCACGGAAGGGTCGAATGCGTGATGCGCCACCGGTCGGGTCCGCGCGTGCCCAGCGAGATCTCGAAGTCGAGCATGTCGCGCAGCGAGGCGTCGTCGGTGGCGAGCGCCAGCAATGCATCGGCACGCGGCAGGACGTCCGCCCGCGGGCGGAGGCGGATGAACCAGGCGCCGGTCGCGAGCAGGATCCCCGAAGGGCGGGCGGTCGCGCTGATCGCGGCATCGGGTTCCACGGCGACCACCACATCGCCGGTGCTGCCGGGCAGGCGTTCCCAGATTTCGAAGTAATCCTGCTGGACCCCGTACTCGAGCATCCGGTCCGGAG
Source organism: Burkholderiales bacterium (assembly GCA_044370825.1). Taxonomy (GTDB): domain Bacteria; phylum Pseudomonadota; class Gammaproteobacteria; order Burkholderiales. Next base: position 1,004 of record JBILUV010000422.1, read on the forward strand.
TGGCGAATTCGATGCGGCCCACGTCGTCGAAGCGACCGGGCGGCTGGAAGTCCACGCGGCGCTGCCAGCGGCAGATGTCGCCCTCCACCGTGGTGATGCCCGCGAAACCCTGCTGGCGCGCGAGACCGGCGAGTTCCCCCGACGAGCATTCGTCCAGGCCATGCCTGCCGGCACACGGCGGACGCGAGGCCGCGATGCGGATGTCGCCATGCCAGCGGGGCGTCTGCAGCCAGAACACCGCGGAACTCGTGTCCTCGAACTCAGGGGTGCGCAACAGCGTGCGCTTCCACACGCCCAGGAATGCGTCGGGCACGGGATTGCTCATTTCTTGAGCAGGGCCTCGATGAACCGGGTGCTCATGGTGTCCTCGCATCCGGGGAGTCGCTGGATCTGGTTCTTGGCCTTGAGGATGTCGGCGATCGCCGCGCACGCGGTATGGAAGGACTCGGGCTTCGGCGACCTGGTGAAGGCCTGCAGCATCTCCGCCAGGCTGAGGGCGTGGATGGTCTGCTGCTGTTCCATAACCTCCGCCTCGGTGATGCCGAGTGCCTTGCCGATGATCTTCGCCGCCTCGCCCGGCTTGGTGCGGATCATCTCCAGGCCGTCGAGATAACCCCGCATCACGGCCTGGATCACCTCTGGGCGGGTCTTCATGGCCTTGTCGGTGAATACCAGCACGTCCGACAGGAGCCCGGGCGACTGCTTCGACGAATAGATCACGTGGAAGCGCTTGCCGCCGTCCATGGCGGTGATCTGCGACACCATGGGTTCGTAGGTGACGCCCACCCTGACCTGCCCGGAGGCCATGGCGGCCGGGATGGCCTCGGGGCCGGCGCCCACGGCCTGTATGTCGTTGTCCTTCAGGCCGTGCTTGCGCAAGGCGAAGGCGAGCAGGAAGTCCGAGGGTGACAGGGGGGCGAAGGCGACCTTCTGCCCCTTCAGCGCCGCGATGCCCTTGATGTCCGTGGTGGCCACGACGGCGTCGCCACCATCGGAGAAGTCGAGCGGCATCACGGCGCGCATGGTGTCGCCCTTGGCCACCTGCCCCACCAGCTGATCGTAGGTGATGAAGCCGCCGTCGAGGGCGCCACCCATGATGGCACCCGGCAGCAGCGCCGGATCGGTGAAGTTCTGCAGCGTGACCTTCAGGCCGTGTTTCTTCCACAGGTCCAGCGACTCGGCGACGTACAGGGGGCCGTAGCCGATCCAGGTGACCACACCGAGCTTCACCGGCTTCGGTCCGGCCGCTGCCGCGGACAGGGGCACGGCCAGGGACAGGCCGAGGAGGGTGCCGAGTGCGGCGCGGCGCAGGCGGTTGAAGAGGAACATGGGGACTCCTGTGGGCGGGTGGAGGGGTGCGGGTCAGTGCCAGTCGCGGGCGGCCATGGTCCCCGCCCAGAAGGCGAGGTCGTGATTCGGCCAGAGGGCGGCGCCGGTCTCGCCGGCCAGGCGCTTGAGCTTTCGGATGCTGTCCAGGGCCATGTCCTCGCGCTGCTCCCAGCACAGACCGGGCGCCACCTCGTGCTCGAGGTTCTCGGTGAGGTCGGCGGCGTCGCCGCACAGCAGCACCGGCGCCCCCTGGGCGCGCTCCACCAGCAGCGACATGTGGCCCGCGGTGTGGCCGGGCGTCGCGATCGCGTGAAC
>JBILUV010000423.1:0-2644 GCA_044370825.1 Burkholderiales bacterium
TTCGCCCGAGGGCTTCCAGGTGATTAGGTACGAGGTCACGTGAATCGCCGTCCGTTGAGTCGTTTGTTCAATCCGCCAGGCCAGCCGTTTGGAAAGTGCCTACGCCTTAAGGTGCGCAAACCGGTTTAGGATTCGCAGGTGGCTGCCGTCGCGTGATGGATGCTACCTCGATTGGATCCGGATCTTGTTCATTCGATCTCGAAGCTAACTCATGCAGCGATGTCGTGAAACCGAAAGTTGTCGAATCCGGTTGCCCTCATCGCCTTGTGGCGGGTGGTCGGCGAGCGTTCAGGCTGAGGATGCGTTCAATCATCGATGAAGTCGCGAGGTATTGCAGAAGCCAGCTCAGGGTGGCGACGGCGGATGCTGAAAGCGTCACCTCATGGATCCCACTGTTCTCCGGTCCATCAGGGTTGTGAATCGGCGCGATGGATCGATGTGGTTCTAATCCCGCGACAGGTTTTCGTCTATCCGGATGCCCCTTGCCAAGGCGGAGGCGACCGCTGGAGATGGCATTTGGGCGCGGCGCGCGCGAGAGAGGCTGTAGAAGCAGGCCACTTCTCTCAGAAGAAGGCGCAGGTCGCGGTTCCTTGCAGCCTGCGAACGCCAGCTTTGCTTGGCGAGACTCGCTGTCAGGGTGAACGCGCCAGTCCTTGATGGCGTCACCAAGGACGTGGCAAAAAAGGTTCGAGTGCTTGACGACTTTTGGTCCAGCGCTGGCCGCGTTAGGGCTCCTCCCGCCCCCGTATTGGAACAGACGCGGGGCGGTGAGGGTTACAGGGCAGGGCGCCACACGATGCCAGCGCTACGCAGCATGGGTGCAACGCGTCATTTCGAGCGGTCCGTGACTGCCTGCTCTCCTAGCCGGAGCGACTTCCACGAGGTACCCGTCCGAGAGCCCCGCAACGGTCGTCCTTTTGGCCCCTTTCCGGCCTGTGGAGACGTGGCGGTTGCCTTTGTATTGCAGTTATCGCACCCACCGGAGCTTGAAATGAGCCAGCCTACTTCTCGATCTTTTTCGCGCCACACAGCGTCGTCGCTAGACCTCGGTTCATCTTCAGCCTCGCGCCAGCCTTGGCATAGCAATCAACCGTCTTTTCCCCATCCAACGCCCCCGCGCACAGGTCGATGGCAATAAAACGAGGTATTTCCTTGTCTACTGTCAAGACGAGCGCGTAGCACCTGAGAGGCTCTCGCGTCCAAGACCCTGAGCAGAGTCGCGCTGCCAGTCCTGCGGCTATCCCAGGGTCTGCTTCCGCGATGTCGTTGACGCAGTCGACAGGATCATAGGCGAACGCATCGCCGCAGCAGGTTAACGCAAGAGTGAGGAAGAGCCTTCCTGAACGCATAGACATTGAAAGACCGTATTTTGGACCGCGTTGGCGCACCGAGACAAAAAGGTATCGATGCGAAACCAAATCCGGGTGACCACGCGACGTCCCCCCCACGGGCGCCTCGTGAGTTCGAGAAACTGATGGCGCCCCGAAGACGAATCGAACGTCCGACCTACCCCTTAGGAGGGGGTCGCTCTATCCACTGAGCTACCGGGGCGAAGGCGGGATTGTAGCGAGACGGGGAGGGGGCCTTCAAATATGATTCGGCCATGGCCCTGAAATCCACCATCTTCAAGGCCGAGTTGCAGGTCTCGGACCTCGACCGGTCGTACTACGCCGCCCATTCCCTCACCGTTGCCCGCCACCCGTCGGAGACCGACGAGCGGATGATGGTGCGCATCCTCGCCTTCGCCCTGCAGGCCCACGAGCGGCTGGAGTTCGGCCGCGGGCTGAGCACGGATGATGAGCCCGACCTCTGGCTGCGCGACCTCACCGGCGCGGTGGAGTGCTGGGTGGACGTCGGCCTGCCCGACCCGCGGCGGCTGCGCAAGGCGGCGGGGCGGGCGCGGGCGGTGGTGGTGTACGTCTACGGTGGGCGTGGGGTCGACGTGTGGTGGCGGCAGAACGCGGGTGATCTCGCCCGGCTGGACAACCTCGCGGTGCACTCGCTGCCCTACGAGGCCACCCAGGCCCTGGCCGGGCTGGCGCAGCGGACCATGCGGCTGCAGTGCACCATCCAGGACGGCGCGATCTGGTTCGGCGACGAGTCGGCCACGGTGGCGGTGCAGCCGGTGGTGCTGCAGGCGGCGCGCTGAGGGGGCGGGTCCTTGTCCGAATCGCGCCGCGCCCCCATCCTCGCGTTTTCCTGACCGGGCCGCCACGGCCCGCCCAAGCTCAAACCCATGCCCCTGCTCACTCTCTCCGGCGTCAGCCAGGCCTACGGCCATGTGCCCTTGCTCGACCATCTCGACCTGGTGATCGAGCGGGGTGACCGCCTCGGCCTGATCGGCCGCAACGGCACCGGCAAGTCCACGCTGATGCGGGTGGTGGCCGGCCAGCAGGCGCCGGATGACGGGGTGCTGTGGCGCTCGCCCGAGGCGCGCATTGCCTGGGTGCCGCAGGAGCCCGAGCTGGCCCCGGGCAGCACGGTGTTCGAGGCAGTGGCCGAGGGCCTGGGGGCGCTGCGCGCGGCCGTCACCGAGTACCACGAGCTGGTGCAGCGGGCGGGGGCGGGGGATGAGGCGGTGCTGGCGCGGCTGGCGGAGATCCAGTCGCAGCTGGAGGCGGGCGACGGCTGGAGCCTGAAGGCG
>JBILUV010000121.1:0-10074 GCA_044370825.1 Burkholderiales bacterium
GGAGATGTACGAGACCGCCTCCAGCGTGCCGGGGGAGGAGACCGCCATCTTCGCCGATGCATGCCGCAAGGCGAAGGTGTGGGGCGTGTTCTCGCTGACCGGCGAGCGCCACGAGGAGCACCCGAACAAGGCGCCCTACAACACCCTGATCCTCATGAACGACCAGGGCGAGATCGTGCAGAAGTATCGCAAGATCATGCCGTGGGTACCCATCGAGGGCTGGTATCCCGGAAACTGCACCTACGTGTCCGAGGGGCCGAAGGGGCTGAAGGTCTCCCTCATCATCTGCGACGACGGCAACTACCCCGAGATCTGGCGCGACTGTGCCATGAAGGGCGCCGAGCTCATCGTGCGCTGCCAGGGCTATATGTACCCCGCCAAGGACCAGCAGGTGATCATGGCCAAGGCGATGGCGTGGGCCAACAACTCCTACGTCGCGGTGGCGAATGCCGCCGGTTTCGACGGCGTTTATTCTTACTTCGGGCACTCGGCGATCATCGGTTTCGACGGCCGGACCCTGGGCGAGTGTGGCGAGGAGGATTACGGCATCCAGTACGCCGCGCTGTCCAAGAGCCTCATCCGCGATGCCCGAAGGAATGGTCAGTCCGAGAATCACCTGTTCAAGCTGCTGCACCGCGGGTACACGGGCAAGATCAACTCGCGCGAGGGCGACGAGGGCGTGGCCCAGTGTCCCTACGACTTCTACAAGAAGTGGATCACCGATCCGGAGGGTACCAAGGAGATGGTGGAGGCGATCACCCGCTCCACCGTCGGCACGGACGAGTGCCCGATCGACGGCATTCCCAACGCCAAGACTGCCGTGCACAAGTAAGGCGGGGGCTGGGGCCGGCGGCAGCCGACGAGGGTGCCGCCGGGTTCAACGGAGGATGAAACAAGATGTTGCGACTCACCCAGGTGGCTGGCAATGCCAGCGACCCGGCACTCGGCGAGACCCTGCACCGCCTGGAGCATGCAGGGCAGGTCGACACACTGACACTGAAGCGCGCGGACAGCGCGCGCAAGCGGCTGCACGCCTTCACCGACGCCGGCGTCGAGGTCGGCATCATGCTCGATCGCAGCGAGCAGTTGTCCAACGGCGCGGTCTTCCTGCTCGACAAGGACCGTGCGATCGTGGTGCGGCTCGACGAGCCGCAGTGGCTCGGGCTGGTGCCGCGGGACGCGGCGGCGGCGCTCGAACTGGGCTATTTCTGCGGCAACATGCACTGGAAGGTGCGCTTCGTCGGCGAGTACCTGCACGTGTCGATGGAGGGCCCGCGTGCGGACTATCTCCACCGCATGGAGCACCTGCTCGCGGACGGTCGCGTGAGGGTGATCGACGATGAATGACCTGCGTGACGGGCTGGCCCTGCTCCAGTTCGGCGACAGTTTCTTTCCCACCGGTGCGGCGTCCTTCTCCTGGGGACTGGAGACGCTTCGGGCCGACGGCCTGGTGCGCGACGCCGCCGATCTCGACGCCTTCATCGCCGCACAGCTGGAGCACCGCTGGGCAGACTTCGATCGCCCCGCGGTCGTGGCAGCGCACCGTGCGGGACCGGACCTGGATCTCGTCCTCGAGGTCGACCGGCAGGTCGAGGCCGGTACCCTCGCACGCGAGGCCCGCGAGGGCGGCCGGCGCATCGGGGCTGCCCTTCTGAAGATCCATGCCGATCTCGGCACCCCCGGCGCCAGCGCCTATCGCGAACGCGTCCTTGCCGGTCAGGCGCCGGGGCAGATGGCGACCGTGCAGGGCCTCATCGCCTCCGCTTGCGGGCTCGACGAGACGGCGGCCTGCGCCTTGTCGGCCTATGGTGTGGCGGTGGGAATCGTCAGCGCCGCGATCCGGATGGCGATCGTCGGTCATGTCGATGGACAGCGCATCCTCGCGCGGCAGCGCGAGCGCGCTGCGCTGCTGGCCGAAGCGCCGCCCCCCGACGCAGCGCAGCTCCAGGCCTACACACCCATGACAGAGATCGCGATCATGCGGCACGAGACTGGCAGCGGCCGGCTGTTCGCCAACTGATCCGAGCGCGCGCGACGCCACCACCGACTGCACAGGGAACGGAACCCGAGGACACCCGCATGCTGCTCACACCCACGGAACTGGAACGACTGACCATTTACACGGCCGCCGAGCTTGCCCGCAAGCGGCGCGCCAAGGGGCTGCGGCTGAATCACCCCGAGGCCACGGCCATCATCGCCGACGAGATCCTCGAGGGCGCGCGCGAGGGCAGGTCGGTGGCGGATCTCATCGCCTTCGGTTCGACGCTGCTCACCACCGACGACGTGATGCCGGGGGTCGGAACGATGATGCCCATGCTGCAGGTGGAGGCCACCTTCCCCGACGGCACCAAGCTGGTGACGGTGCACGACCCCATTCGTCCCGGGCGCAAGCCGGTGGAGCAGGTGCCCGTGCCCGGCGAGATCATCCCCGCCGAGGGCGACATCGAGATCAACGCTGGCCGTCGCAAGACCACGCTGCGTGCCCGCAAGACCGGCGACCGGCCGATCCAGGTCGGCAGCCACTACCACTTCTTCGAGGCCAATCGCGCCCTGGAATTCGATCGCGAGCAGGCCTTCGGCATGCACCTGGACATCCCGGCCGGCACCGCGGTGCGCTTCGAGCCCGGTGAGGAGAAGGAGGTCACGCTGGCCGCGTTCGGCGGCAGCGGCGAGATCCACGGCCTCAACGGCCTGACCAACGGCTCCACGCGGAGCGACATCGTGAAGGGCCAGGCGCTGCAACTGGCGCGCAGCCGCGGCTACAAGGGAGCTTGAGATGGCCACGATCTCCAGGAAGGAATACGCGCAGATGTACGGTCCCACCAAGGGCGACGGCATCCGGCTCGGGGACACCTCGCTGATCGCCGAGATCGAGCATGATTTCGCCGTGCCCGGTGACGAGTGCCTGCATGGCGGAGGCAAGACGCTGCGCGATGGTCTCGGGCTGATGCCCGGCTATGACAGTGCTGCGGGCTCGCTCGACATGCTGATATCCAACGTTGTCGTCATCGATCCGGTGCTCGGCATCGTCAAGGGCGACATCGGCATCAAGGACGGGAAGATCGTCGGCATCGGCAAGGCCGGCAACCCTCACACCATGGACGGCGTCCACCCGGACCTCATTTGCGGCGCCGCGACCACCGTGCGTGACGGCGAGGGGCTCATCGCCACCGCGGGCGGCATCGACCTGCACGTGCACTTCGACTCGGCGCAGCTGGTCGAGCACGCCATCGCCTCCGGCCTGACCACGATGCTGGGCGGATCGCTCGGGCCCATCACGGTCGGCATCGACTGCGGTGGTGCCTGGAACGTCGGCAAGATGCTCCAGGCGGCGGAGCAGTGGCCCATGAACTTCGGCTTCCTCGGACGGGGTAACACTTCCAAGCCGCGCTCGATCTACGACCAGATCGCCGGCGGTTGCGTGGGCGTCAAGATCCACGAGGACTGGGGGGCGATGCCGTCGGTGATAGACACCGCGCTCACCGTGGCCGACGAGCTCGATTTCCAGGTACAGCTGCACACCGACACCCTGAACGAGTCGGGCTTCCTGGAAGACACCATGGCCGCCGTCAAAGGCCGCACCATCCACATGTACCACGTCGAGGGGGCGGGCGGCGGGCACGCGCCGGACATGATCAGCTGCGTCGGGCAGATGAACGTGCTGCCCTCGTCCACCAACCCCACCAACCCCTACACCGTGAACACGTTCGACGAGCACCTCGACATGATCATGGTGTGTCACCACCTCAATCCTGCAGTGCCGGAGGACGTGGCCTTTGCCGAGAGCCGCATCCGCGCCCAGACCATCGCCGCCGAGGACGTGCTGCACGACATGGGGGCCATTGCCGGACTGGGTTCGGACAGTCAGGGCATGGGCCGCATCAACGAAGTCATCTGCCGCACCTGGCAGCTGGCCTCCAAGATGAAGGACCAGTTCGGCCGCCTGTCTACCGAGGCCACGCGCATCGGTGACAACGAGCGCATCAAGCGCTACATCGCCAAGTACACCATCAACGCCGCCCGCACCTTCGGCATCGACCAGCACATCGGTTCGCTGGAGAAGGGCAAGATGGCCGACATCGTGCTGTGGCGGCCGGCGTTCTTCGGCATCAAGCCCGAACTCGTCGTGAAGGGCGGCTTCATCGCCTGGGCCGCCATGGGTGACTCCGCGGCCTCGCTCATGACCTGCGAACCGCTGCTGATGCGTCCCCAGTGGGGTGCGTTCGGCGAGGCCAAGAAGCCGCTGTCCGCGTGCTTCGTCAATCAGCTCGCGATCGACGCCGACATCGCCGGCAGGCTGGGCCTGAAAAAGCACATCCTCCCGGTGCGCGGCACGCGCAAGCTGAACAAGTCGCACATGCTGCACAACGACGTCTGCCCGAACATCAGCGTCGATCCGCAGACCTTCCAGGTCATGATCGACGGCAAGCCCATCGGCTGCGAACCGGCGAAGGTGGTGCCGCTGGCGCAACGGTATATGCTGCGCTGAGCAGATCGAAGCGGAGACTTCCCACATGAACGACATCGCAGCCGGCCTGGGCCCGGCCGTGCAGGGCAACCGCCCCAGGACCGCCGCCCGTGTCGGGATAGGAGGCCCGGTGGGTTCGGGCAAGACCGCGCTGCTCGAGCAGCTGATCCCGCGTTTCCTGGCGCGCGGCACCGACATCGCGGTCATCACCAACGACATCGCCACCAAGGAGGACGCGGAGCGGGTGCGCCGCAGCGGTCTCATCGCCGCCGAGCGGGTGCTGGCGGTCGAGACCGGCGCGTGCCCCCACTCCGCCATTCGCGAGGATCCGACGCTCAACATGCAGTCGGCAGACGACCTCGACCGTCGCTTCCCCGGCCTCGAGCTCATCCTGATCGAGTCGGGGGGCGACAACCTGGCCTCGTCCTTCTCGCTCGATCTGGTCGACTACTGGCTGTTCGTCATCGACGTCGCGGGCGGCGACGACATCCCGCGCAAGCGCGGACTCGGGGTCCTGTCCTGCGACCTGCTGGTCATCAACAAGACCGATCTCGCCCCCCACGTGCGTTGCGACCTGCCGCGCATGGTGCGCGAGGCCAACGAGGTCCGCGCCGGCCGGCCCGTCCTGCTCACCAACTGCCAGACGGGCGAGGGCGTCGACGCCGTGGTGGACCATCTTGCGCGCGAGGTGCTCTTTGACCGGTGACCGTCTCACGACCAGTGCTGAACGGCAGGTGGAGATCGCCTTCGCCGGCGGCGCCGGTGCGCGCACCTGGCTGCGGCGGCAGCGGGTAGCCTATCCGTTCCACGTCGGTCGCGCTCTGCACCTGCCGGGGGACGCGCCGGAGTTCTGCACCATCTACCTGCAGTCCTGCTCCGGCGGGCTGTTCGAGCACGACCGCCTTGGCCTGGCATTCACGGTGGGGGCCGGTGCTAGCGCGCACGTCACCACCTCGGCCTCGACCGTGGTGCATTCCATGCCCGAGGGGCACGCGGAGCAGCACGTGCTGCTGCACGCTGCCGAGGGGGCAGTTGCCGAGTACATGCCCGACCCGCTGATCCTTTTCCCCGGCACGCGGCTGCACAACAGTGTCACGGTGCGCGCGCATCCGACCGCCACGGTGATCTGCTGCGACAGTTTCCTTGCCCATGACCCGGGGGCCCAGGGCCGGCCCTTCGACTGGCTGCGCAGCGACACGCGGGTCGAGGACGAAGGGGGAGACCTGCTGGCCGTCGACCGCTTCACCATTGCCGGCAGGCAACTGGCCGAGCCGGCCCCGGGTGTCCACGGACCCCACACCCTTCAGGCCGCGCTCATGGTCGTGCACCGCGCCGACCCGGAAAAGGCGCTTGAGGCGTTGCGGGCCGCTCTGCCCGCGGGCGACCGGGTCTATGCCGGCGCGTCGCTGCTACCTGGCGGGGCTGGGGCGTGGATGCGCGCGCTGTCGACCGATGCCGTCGCCCTGCGCCAAGCCTTGCGCGAGGGCTGGGCCATGGCCCGCGAGCGTCTGACGGGCAGCCGGCCGGGCATCCGGCGCAAATGAAGCGGGGCATCCGGGGGGGGCTTGCCTTCCCCGGACGCCACGCACCCTCACGGAGAACCGATCCATGAACCATCCCGCTACCGAGGGCGCATCCGTCATCGATCAATACCGTATCCAGGACGAGCCCTACTACCGGCCGGCCGGGGACGAGATCGCACTTTATGAGGCGGCCTATGCCGCCCGGCTGCCGATGATGCTCAAGGGTCCGACCGGCTGCGGCAAGACGCGATTCATCGAGTACATGGCCTGGCGCCTGGGCCGGCCGCTGGTGACGCTCGCCTGCAACGAGGACATGACGGCCTCCGATCTGGTGGGCCGTTTCCTGCTCGACGCCGAGGGCACGCGCTGGCATGACGGGCCCCTGACCCTCGCGGCCCGTCACGGGGCGATCTGCTACCTGGACGAAGTCGTGGAGGCGCGACAGGACACCGCCGTGGTGATCCATCCGCTGACGGACGCGCGCCGCTGCCTGCCGCTCGAGAAGCGCAACGAGCTGGTGCAGGCCCACCCTGATTTCCAGTTGGTGATTTCCTACAACCCCGGCTACCAGAGCATCCTCAAGGACCTCAAGCAGTCCACCAAGCAGCGCTTCGGCGCGCTGGATTTCCACTACCCCGCACGCGACATCGAGATTGAGATCGTCGCCCACGAGGCGGGTGTGTCCGGCGAAGTTGCCGGCCGGCTGGTGTCCGTGGGGGAGAAGACGCGCAATCTGAAGGGCCACGGCCTCGAGGAGGGCGCCTCGACGCGCATGCTGATCCACGCCGGTCACCTGATCGCGCGCGGCATCGACCCCGTGGCGGCCTGCCGGGTCACCCTGGTGCAGCCGATCACCGACGACCAGGACATTCGGGACGCGCTGGACGCGGTGGTGGCGACCTTCTTCTGAACCGTCCGCCACTCCGACCCACGGCGGCGAGCGCACACGTGTCCGGCACCGACGAACTCCGTCATTACGACGCATTGCTGCGCGGTCTGTCGCGCGAGCGCATGGCCCTGGTCGAGGCGGCCTGGGCCGGGCTGGCTGCCACATTCACGCCCGCCGGACGCGAGGGCTGCCTGCGGGGTCTGCGCGAACTCGAGGCCGCCGGGGTCACCTGGGCAACGCTGGTCACCTACCTGAACGAGGTGCCGCGGGTGGCACGCGAGGTCGGCGAGGCCGCGGTCGCGCCACTGTTGGAAACGGCCTTCAAGGTGTACGCCCACGCCGGGCAGAACGGCGTGGAGGTGCTGTTGCGTGCCGCGCCCCTGGCGGCGCGGCGGCTGCGCGAGCCTCGGCGTCTGGGACTGTTCCTCGAGCTCGTGGCAGAGACGGCGGAGCGCGCGCCGCGCGGAGTGCCGCGCTTCCTGGAGCACACCGGCACCCTGCTGGACCACCTCGGGCTGGAGGAGCTGCGCAGCTGGGTGCGACTCGGGTTCCAGTCGCACAGCGCGGATCCCTTCGTGCAGGAGAGCTGGTTCGACCTCCGGACGCCCGAGTCCCGCGCCTTCCTGAAGGCCGACGGCGGCGGCGCGCGTTTCACCGACGTGCGCAAGGGGCTGGCGCACTACCTGCGCGCCCTGTGGGCCAGCGGCACGGAATTGCGCGGATTCGCCACCGGCCTGCAGCAGAGCCGGCCCTTCATCACGGCCCTGGGCATCCATCTCCCGGACGCCTATCGCGGCGCACGGGGCAGTTCCGCCGTGGCTCTTTACCGCGCTGCCAGTGCCCACGCGGCGGCCCACCTGGCCTTCTCCGGTCCGGCACAGAAACGCGGCGGGCTCAAACCCATCCAGATCGTGCTGGTCGGGCTGCTGGAGGACGCGCGCGTCGAGGCACTGGCCTGTCGCGAAATGCCCGGACTGCGGCGACTGTGGCTGGGCTTCCACGAGGCCAGGCCCGGCGGTGCCATGACCTTCGCCGGTCTCGCGGCGCGACTGGCCCGCGGTCTGCTCGACCCTGCCTACGAGGACGACGATCCCTGGGTGGGCAAGGCCAGGCGGATGTTCGACGAGGCGGCTGGAAATCTCGCCGATCCGTCCTTCGTGCGTCCGCTCGGCTCGCTGCTGGGCAACGACATCGGGCAGATGCGGTTGCAGTTCAATTCCAAGACCTGGGTCATCGAGCCGGTATACCGCGACGACAACACCTTCCTCTGGCAGCCCGATGGCGCCGAAGACCAGGGGCTGATGCTGGAAGACGACGTGATGCTGGTCCAGCCGGAGACGGTCGAGACCGACCAGGGCGACACTCTCGAGGACCCGGAAGCGGAGCCGGTCGAGGGTGTGCGGCCGGTCGGGGCGGGCGAGGCGGAGGAGGACGACTCACCGCTGGCCGGAGATCTCCTGCGCATCGTCCACTATCCCGAGTGGGACCATCTCATCGGCATGGCGCGCGCCCAGTGGTGCACGGTCCAGGAAAAGCGCCCCGATCCGGGCGAGCCGGCGGTGGTCGACGAGATCCTGCATCGTCACCGCGAACTGCTCGACCGCATCGACGCGCTGATCCGCGGCAGCGAGCTGCGCAAGCCGGTGCGGCTGCGCAAGCAGATGGAAGGCGACCGCTTCGACCTCGAGCAGGTCATCAAGGCCATGATCGACGTGCGTTCGCGCCGGACGCCGGACCCGCGCCTGCACATGCGCATCGACCGCCACGAGCGCGATCTCTCGGTGCTGGTCCTGCTGGACCTGTCCGAATCCACCAACGACGTGGTGAAGACCACGGGTCGCAGCGTGCTGACCCTGGCGCGCGAGGCCACGGTCCTGCTGTCCAGCGCCATGGAGCGCATCGGCGATCAGTTCGCGATCCACGGCTTCTGTTCCAACGGGCGCAGCGAGGTGCAGTACTATCGTTTCAAGGACTTCGGCTGGCCCTTCGACGAGCACGTCAAGGCGCGGGTGGCCGGGATGCGGGGGCAGTTGTCCACGCGCATGGGGGGTGCGCTGCGCCACGCCACCCAGTGGCTGCGTCATCGCGCCTGCGACAAGAAGCTCATCCTGCTCATCACCGACGGCGAACCGCACGACATCGACGTGCACGACCCGCGCTACCTGCTGTTCGACGCCAAGAAGGCGGTCGAGGAGGCGAGCCGGGCCGGCATCTACACCTACTGCTTGAGCGTCGACCCGAAGGCCGACGAATACGTGTCGCGCATCTTCGGAGCGCGCAACTACACCGTGGTCGACCGTATCGAGCGGTTGCCGGACAAGTTGCCCGGGCTGTATCTGAGGTTGACGAGGTAGGGGATGGGGGATGGGCAACAGGCGATAGGCAATTGGTGGCAGGCGATGGGGATCCGGGCTTATCCGAGGCCGTGCAGGGAGAGGAATTCGGGGCGGATGTCGCGCAGTTCGTCGGTGACGATGGCGTCCACGCCCTGGTCGAACAGAGCGAAGGCACGGCCGGGGTCGTTGACGGTGTAGGCGACCATGGCCAGTCCGCGGGCGTGGGCGGTTTCCACCAGGGCGGCGTCGACCTGCTCATGGGCGACGTGCACGGAAGTGCAGCCCAGCGCCACGGCGCGGTCCGTCCAGTCCTCGGGCGGGCGGTCGACCAGCAGGCCGCGGGGCAGGGAGGGGGCATTGCGCGCGGCCGCGGCCAGCGCCGCCTCGGAGAAGCTCGACACCAGGGGCGGGGGCGTTGTGTCGGCCCAGCGTCTTGCCAGTTCGGCAGCGATGGTGGCGCCGGCGCGGGCCGGATCCACGCCCGCGGCGACCTTGATCTCGACGTTCATCCACTGCCCCAGCGAGCGGCACAGGGCGCATGCCGCCTCCAGGCCGGGAATGTGCTCGCCGCCGAACTCGTTGCCGAACCAGCCGCCGGCGTCGAGCGTCCGCAGCTGGGCGAGGGTACGGCCGTGCGCCGGGCCGCTGCCGTCGGTGGTGCGCTCCAGTGTGTCGTCGTGCAGCAGGAACGGGGTGCCACAGGCGGCCAGCTGCGCGTCCACCTCCACCCCGGCGAAACCCAGGGAGGCGGAAAGCCTGAGGGCGACCAGGGTGTTCTCCGGGGCGAGGATGCCGCCGCCGCGATGGGCGATGATGCGCGGGTGGGGCCAGCGGGTCTTGGTGAGCATGGGGACTTGA
>JBILUV010000122.1:0-10060 GCA_044370825.1 Burkholderiales bacterium
GCCATGCGCATGACCAGGTTCGAATTGCGATCGAGCATTGCGCTCGCCAGCATCTCCGGCCTGCGCCTGCTCGGCATGTTCATCGTGCTGCCGGTGTTCGCCCTCTATGCCGAGCGCCTGCCGGGCGGCGCCGACCACACGCTCGTGGGCCTCGCCCTGGGGGCCTACGGTCTGACCCAGGCGGTGCTCCAGGTTCCATTCGGGTGGGCCTCGGATCGTTGGGGCCGCAAGCCCGCCATTTATGCCGGGCTGGTGTTCTTCGCCGCCGGCAGTTTTCTCTCGGCCTGGGCGCCGTCCATCGGATGGGTGATGGCGGGCAGGGTGCTGCAGGGGGCAGGGGCGATCTCCGCGGCCATCATCGCCCTGACGGCGGATCTTACGCGCGAGGAGGTCAGGACCAAGGCGATGGCCATCATCGGCGTCACCATCGGCGTCACCTTTGCCGTTTCCATGGTGCTCGGACCGCTGCTGGATCGCTGGATCGGCGTGCCGGGGATCTTCGCGCTCACTGGTGTGCTTGCCCTGGGCGCGATCCTGATGGTGCGTTTCGCCATCGCCGATCCTCCTGCGGCGGTGCGACCATCTGTCGGGCGCCGTGCCACGGTGGGGCAGGTGGTGCGTGACCCGGAACTGCTGCGGCTCAACATCGGCATCTTCGTTCTGCATGGCCTGCTCATGGCCGTCTTTGTCGTGGTGCCGTTCAACCTGAGGACTGCGGGGCTGGGCTCCGCCGACCACTGGACAGTCTATCTGCCCGTGATGGCCGGGTCGTTTCTGCTCATCGTGCCGTTGATCGGCTACTCGGAGCGTCGGCAGCGGCAGAAACCCGCCTTCGTCGCCAGCGTCGTCCTGCTGCTCGTGTCTCTGGGGCTGTTGCACCTGTGGCCGGCATCCGTCGGTGGTGCTGTCGCCGGGTTGATGGTGTTCTTCGTGGCCTTCAATTTCCTGGAGGCCAGCCTGCCCTCGCTGGTCTCGCGGACCGTGCCGCCGGATGCGAAGGGCGCGGCGGCCGGCTTGTTCTCCAGCGTCCAGTTTCTCGGCACCTTCGTCGGTGCGGCTGCCGGGGGCTGGCTGTCCCAGCACTGGGGTGCTGGTGCCGTGTTTGCCTTCTGCGGCATCATCACGCTGGTGTGGCTGGCCGCGGCCGCGGGCATGTCGGTCCCGGTCCTGAAAACCCTTCCTTTCCCCCCGGTGGATCCGGAGTTGGCCGATGGTCTGGTCAGGCAGTTGCTGGCCCTGCCAGGCGTGCGTGAGGCGCGTATCCTGTCGTCCGGAGACGTCGCCCAGCTCAAGGTGGATGCGGGGCGATTCGACGAGGGACACGCATTGCGACTCATCAACCGGGAGGTGCCAGAGTGGCTTCCGTCAACAAAGTGATTCTCGTGGGTAATCTCGGGCGAGACCCCGAGGTCCGTTACACACCCGACAACAGTGCCATCACCAATGTCAGCATCGCGACGACCGATGTTTGGCGTGACAAGAGCGGTGAGAAGCAGGAGCGTACCGAGTGGCACCGCGTCGCCTTCTTCGGCAAGCTGGCGGAGATCGCCGGGGAGTACCTGAAGAAAGGCAGTCAGGTGTATGTCGAGGGCCGTCTGCAGACCCGCAAGTGGCAGGACAAGGAGGGTCAGGAGCGCTATACCACCGAGATCGTCGCCGACCGCATGCAGATGCTGGGTTCGCGCGGAGGCATGGGCATGGGTGATGCTGCGGAGATGGATGCGGCACCTCCGGCCTCCCGTCAGGGTGCCCCCGCGCGGTCTTCGGCACCGGCCCGGTCCGGGTCGAAGTTTGACGATCTCGAGGACGACATCCCGTTCTGAACCCCGCCGTCTGCGCACCAGCGTCGCCAGGGTGAACCCTGGATCGGCAGGCGCAGTGTCGCGCGGGATCTCCGGAGACGACCTTTGAAGGCCTATGAACTGCAGGCTCTGCAGAGCCTCGACAGCCTGACACGCGTTGAGCGGGACGTGCCACGTCCCGGGCCTGGTCAGGTGGTGGTGCGGGTGCGAGCCTGCTCCCTCAATTTCCGCGACACCCTGGTGGCGCGCGGAGCCTACGGCGGTCCGCCCCGGGCCGGGCTCGTGCCATTGTCCGATGGAGCCGGCGAGGTCGTCGAAGTGGGGCCTGGAGTGACCCGGGTTCACGTCGGGGACCGGGTGGCCGGCTGCTTCATGCAGGACTGGATCGCCGGCGAGATCACGCCAGAGGCCACGACGTCCGCCCTTGGCGGAGCCATCGACGGCATGCTGGCCGAGTACGTGGTCCTGTCGGAGCAGGGCCTGGTCAGGGTTCCCGGCCACCTGAGCGACGAGGAGGCGGCCTGCCTGCCCTGTGCCGCCGTGACCGCATGGAATGCCCTGGTGCGGGAGTCCCGCATCAAGGCGGGTGACACGGTGGTGCTGCTCGGTACCGGCGGCGTGTCGCTGATCGGGCTGCAACTGGCTCGCATGCATGGTGCCCGCTGCATCGTTACCTCCAGCAGCGACGATAAGCTCGAGCTGGCGCGGCGTCTGGGCGCGGAGGCCGCGGTGAACTACCGTAGTCGTCCCGACTGGGATAAGGCGGTCCTGGAGTTCACCGACGGCAGGGGCGCGGACATCGTGCTCGAAGTCGGCGGCGTGGGCACTTTCGACAAGTCCGTGGCGAGCCTGCGACTCGGGGGACACCTTTGCATGATCGGGGTGCTCACCGGTGTGACGGGTACGGTGTCGACCGCTGCCATCCTGCGGCGCCACCTCCGGGTGCACGGCATCTACGTGGGTTCCCGGGAGATGTTCGAGGAGATGAACCGCGCCATCGCGGTCGCGGGGATGCATCCGCCCATCGACCGCAGCTTCGATTTCGAGGACGCACGAGGGGCTTATGAATACCTGCTCGGCGCGAGCCACTCGGGCAAGGTCACCATCCGGCTCTGAACCGGTGTTTCAGCGAGTCTCTGTCAGACCCCCTGCGGTCCGGAACAGAACCGTAGGCCTGGAGCATGCCCCCGGGGCGGCTGCGATCTTCGCGGGGAGGTGCCACACCGCGCGGTTGTCTCAGGGGTCGCTCCGGGGTGTGGCGTCGACTCCCTCGTCCCAGAACGGCGTCGGTCCGAAAGCCTCCGCGCAGTGGTCTATGAAGGCGCGCAGCTTGGGTGCGGGCGGACGTCCCGGCAGGTAGGTGATCAACAGAGCGCTTTCCTCGAACGGCCGGTATTCGCGCAGCACGCCGTGCAGCGAGCCGGAGCGGAGGTCCGGGCCGGCGATGAAGGTGGGCAGCACGCCCAACCCGAGGCCGGCGAGCACGGCGTCCCGTATGGTGAGGCTGGAGTTCACGCGGAAGCTGCCGCGCGCGGGCACGGTGAACGTGTCGACACCGCGCCGGAAGCGCCACGCGCCGGCCTGCTGCAACTGCGGATAGACGATGCAGTTGCAGCGCGACAGGTCCTCCAGGGACTGCGGTTCCCCGTGTTCGGCAAGGTACGCCGGGGAGGCGCACAGCACCCAGCGGATCGGTGCGAGCTGCCGGGCGACCACGTTTTCCGACACCGCCGGTGCCAGCACCATGGCGGCGTCCAGTCCATCCTCGACCAGGTCCACCGCCACGCTGTCGCGGCAGGTGAGATCGACCTCGACCTCCGGGTAACGGCGCAGGAATGCCGCGATCACCGGCCCCATGTGCAGCATGCCGAAGGTCCAGGGCGCGCTCACGCGCAGCCGCCCACGCGGCTTGGCCTGGAGGTGGGCGACCGCGAACTCGACCTCCTCGGCCTCGTGGGCGATGCGGGTGCAGTGCTCGTAGACGGCCTCGCCGACCTCGGTGAGGGAGAGCTTGCGAGTGGTGCGGTTGAGCAGGCGTGTGCCGAGGGATTTCTCCAGTCGCGCGATGTGCTTGCTCACCACCGAGGGCGACATGCCCAGCTTGCGGCCGGCCTCCGAGAAGCTCTGGGCCTCCACCACGCGGGCGAAGACGATCATGCCGGCGAGGTTCTCCATGGGTCTTGTCTCCGGGGGAAACAGAGCTTTTTCCCGACAGGGAAAGCGATGCGCTCCGTCGCGGCCTACTATAGCGGCTTCCTGACAGCGGCTGGCCTTGGCAAAATCCGGTCGCCACAGCCCAGAACGACGCAATCACGCACCGAGGTCCCGCATCATGGCTTTGCTCGACGTATCCCTCGCGGACAAGTATGCCCTCGACAAGGGGCGCATCTTCATCACCGGCACCCAGGCCCTGGTGCGCTTGCCCCTCATGCAGCAGCGCCGGGACGCCACGGCCGGCAATAACACCGCCTGCTACATCTCAGGCTATCGCGGGTCTCCCCTGGGTGGTTATGACCAGCAGCTCACTGCGGCGTCCAAGTTCCTGAAGGAACACAACGTCCACTTCCAGCCGGGGGTCAACGAGGATCTCGCAGCCACCGCATGCTGGGGCAGCCAGCAGGCCCATCTGAACGGCGATTCCCGTTTCGACGGGGTGTTCGCGATCTGGTACGGGAAGGGCCCGGGGGTGGATCGCACTGGCGATGCCTTCCGCCACGGCAACCTGGCCGGCACGGCGCCGTTGGGCGGTGTGCTGGCGCTGATGGGTGATGACCATACCTGCGAGTCCTCCACCACCGCGCACCAGAGTGAGTTCGCGATGGTGGATGCGATGATGCCCATCCTCAATCCGGCCGGCGTGCAGGAACTTCTCGACTACGGCGTCTACGGCTGGGCGCTGTCTCGCTACTCCGGCTGTTGGGTGGGCCTCAAAAGCATGAAGGACACCATCGACGCCACCGCGTCTGTCGACGTCGATCCGGAGCGGGTGCGCATCCGCATTCCCGAGGACTTCCAGATACCGTCCGGCGGGGTGCACATCCGCTTCCCCGACCTGCCGCTCGATCAGGAAGCGCGGCTGCACAACGTCAAGCTCGAGGCCGTTCGTGCCTTCGCCCGTGCCAATCCGCTCGACCGAGTCGTCATCGACTCGCCCCGCGCGCGCATCGGCATCATGACCTGCGGCAAGTCCTACATGGACGTGCGTCAGGCCCTGCAGTATCTCGGCATCGATGAGGCGGAGGCTGCGCGTCTGGGCATCCGCGTCTACAAGGTCGGCATGACGTGGCCGCTCGAGACTGAGGGGGCGCGCCGTTTCGCCCAGGGCCTGGAGAAGGTCATCGTGGTGGAGGAGAAGCGGGGTCTGATCGAGCCGCAGTTGAAGGACGCGATCTACGGCATGCCATCGGCCCCGGTGATCGTCGGCAAGCGCGATGAACAGGACGTCACCCTGTTCCAGAGCAACGGCGCGCTGGACCCCAACGGCATCGCCGTGGTCATCGGGCGACGGCTGCTGGAGTTCATGGATGATCAGGAGCTCAGCGCCCGCGTCGCCGAACAGGAGCGGCTGGACCAGCGCCTGCCCGAGAAGCCGGCGATGGAGCGGACCCCCTACTTCTGCTCGGGCTGTCCGCACAACACCGGCACGCGGGTGCCGGAGGGCAGTCGCGCTATGGCCGGCATCGGTTGCCACTTCATGGCGCAGTGGATGGACCGGAATACTGCCGGGTACACCCAGATGGGCGGGGAAGGGGCGTCCTGGATGGGCATCGCCCCGTTCGTGAATACCAAGCACATCTTCCAGAACATCGGCGACGGCACCTACTTCCACTCCGGGTCGCTCGCCGTGCGCGCTGCGGTTGCCAGCGGCGCGACCATGACCTACAAGATCCTCTACAACGACGCTGTCGCCATGACCGGCGGACAGCACGTCGACGGCCAGTTGACCGTGCCCCAGATCACCCAGCAGATGTCGGCGGAGGGCGTGAAGCGCATCGCGGTGGTGACCGATCAGCCGGAGAAGTACGGCAACGCTGCGGGTTTCGCACCTGGGGTCACCGTGCATCATCGCGACGACTACGAGGCTGTGCAGAAGGATTTCCGGACCGTCGAAGGTGTGTCGGTGATCATCTACGACCAGACCTGCGCCGCCGAGAAGAGGCGCCGTCGCAAGCGCGGCCAGTTCCCCGATCCGCCCAAGCGCGTGTTCATCAACGATCTGGTGTGCGAGGGCTGCGGTGACTGCGGTGTGAAGTCGAATTGCGTCTCCGTCACTCCCGTGGAGACGGAGTTCGGCCGCAAGCGGCGCATCGACCAGTCTGCCTGCAACAAGGACTACTCCTGCGTGAAGGGATTCTGCCCCAGTTTCGTCACGGTGCACGGCGGCAGCGTGCGCAAGGCGGCGGCGCGGACCACCGGCCGGGCCACCGAAGTGCCCTTCCCCGTGATTCCGGAGCCCGCGCTGCCTGCGCTGGATGGACCTTACGGCATCCTGGTGACCGGGGTGGGCGGCACGGGTGTGGTCACCATCGGGGCGATCGTCGGCATGGCGGCTCACCTCGAGGGCAAGGGCTTTGCCGGTCTCGACATGGCCGGCCTGGCGCAGAAGGGCGGTGCGGTGTGGAGCCACCTTCAGATCGCCGGCCAGCCGGACGATATCAAGACCGTCAGGCTGGGTTCCGGCGGTGCCCGGGTCGTGCTCGGCTGCGATCTGGTGGTTTCCGCCAGCCAGAAGACCATGGACACCACGCGGCCGGGCACGCGCATGGTGGTCAACACCCACGAGCAGATGACCGGGGAGTTCACGCGCAATGCCGACTTCCGGTTCCCCGGCGCCTCGCTTCGAGACACCATCGGTCGCGGTGTCGGCCCCGAGTGCGCCGAGTTCGTGTCCGCCTCGCAGGTGGCGACGGTACTGATGGGCGATTCCATCGCGACCAACATGTTCATGTTGGGCTATGCTTTCCAGCGCGGGCTCATCCCGGTGTCGAGCGCCGCCATCGAAAAGGCCATCGAGCTCAACGGTGCGGCGGTCAAGATGAACCAGGCGGCCTTCCTGTGGGGGCGGCGCATGGCCCACGACGCCGGCGCCGTGGAGCGGCTGCTGGCGCCGCGCGAGGAAGCGCGCCGTGACGAGCTCGTGCAGTCGCTGGATGAACTGATCGGGCGGCGGGAGCGATTCCTGACCGATTATCAGAATGCCGCATGGGCGGGTCGCTATCGGCGTCTGGTGGACGAGGTGAGGAAGGTGGAGGCGGAGAAGACGCGTGGGCAGACCGGGCTGACCGAGGCCGTGGCGCGTTATTTCTTCAAGCTTATGGCCTACAAGGATGAATACGAGGTGGCGCGACTGCATTCCGATCCCGCCTTCCGCCAGAAGCTCGAGGCCCAGTTCGAGGGCCCGTTCAAGCTGCGCTTCCATCTCGCGCCACCGCTGCTTGCCAAGCGGGATCCGGCAACCGGCGAGTTGCGCAAGGCCGAGTACGGCCCCTGGGTGATGAGCGCGTTCAAGGTGCTCGCCAGGCTGCGATTCCTGCGTGGCACCGCGCTAGATGTGTTCGGTTACACGCAGGAGCGGCGTACCGAGCGGGCCCTCATCGGGGAGTACGAAGCCGCCATCGCCGAGTTGCTGGCGCGTCTCGAGCTCGGCAATCACGGGCTCGCAGTTCGCATCGCCTCCATTCCCGAGGAGATCCGCGGCTACGGCCACGTGAAGGAGCGCCATCTGGAGGCGGCGCGCAGCAAGCAGGCGGAACTTCGTTCGCAGTTCCTGGCCCCGGTCGAACCCGGCCGGGCGGCGGCCTGACGGGGGAGCATGTGCGGTCCGAGCTTGAAAAGCGCTACGCGGATCCCCCGGAGAAGTGCGCCGAGTTCCTGCGCCTCGCGCTGACCCTGATGAGCCGGCAGGATGCCGGCGTTCACCCCATTTCCTACGCGGTCTGGTATGAGTACGTGTCGGGGCGCAACGCCGTGCTCAAGGCTGAGATCGACGCGATCCTGATCGCGGGTGGCAAGCTCGACGAGGAAACCACAAGGCGTCTGTATGACCAGCACGTCGCGGATCCGGACACCTACACCGTTGGCCGGCTTGGCGACAACCTACAACGTGTGATGCTGGACCTGACGGCTTCCACAACCCATGTGGACAGCGAGGCGGAGCGCTACGCCGGCGCGCTAGGCGAGGTCGCGTCCCGCGTGTCTGGTCCGGCGCCCTCGGCCGAGAACATCGCCGGTGCTGCCGTGTCGATGCTCGAAAGCACGACCCGCATGCGCGGGTCGGTCGCAGCTGCCAGGGAACGCCTCGATGCCTACCACCGGGAGATCGAGGACCTGCGTCGCGAACTCGTGCGCGTGCGCGAGGAGAGCCTCATCGACAGCCTTACCGGGTTGCCCAACCGGCGCGCCTTCGACCAGCGCATTGAGGAGTTGCGCGCCGAACCGGGAGCCGGCTTCTGCCTCGTGATCGTCGACATAGACCACTTCAAATCCATCAATGACCGTTACGGACACCTGTTCGGCGATCGCGTGATCCGCGCCATCGGCGCCGCGCTGAAGTCGGGCATCAAGGGCCGCGATTTTGTGTCCCGCTACGGCGGCGAGGAGTTCGCGATCCTGCTGCCTGAGACCCCCGTAACCGGGGCCCTGGTGGTGGCCGAGAACGTCCGTCGCACCGTTGCTGGCAGCCGCATTCGACGCCTCAACAGCGAGGAGGTGGTCGGCAACATCACGCTGTCCGCAGGCATCGCTGCCTTCTCGAGTGTCGAGACCAGCCAGGGTCTGTTCGAGCGCGCCGACGCCGCGCTCTATCGGGCCAAGAACCAGGGGCGCAACCGTATCGTCGTGGCGGACTGACCTGAACCTCCCGTCCGGCGCGGGCGGCCAGGGTCAGACGCGGGGCGGCTGCATGCCGCACCCGGAAGGCGCCGTGCTCAGGGTACGGTCCAGCCGCCGTCAACCAGCAGGGACGTCCCTGTGACCATGCCTGCCGCCGGCGACACCAGGAACAGCGCCGCCGCTGCGACCTCCTCGACGGTCGCCAACCTGCCCATCGGAATCCGGCCCATCACGAAATCGCGCTTTTCCGGCGTGTCGACCACACGCCGCACCAGTGGCGTGTCCACGAAGGTGGGCGCGAGGCTGGTTACCCTGATGCCTTCCGGGGCGAGTTCCACCGCCAGCGCTTTGGTGAGGCCCTCTAGGGCGTGCTTGGTCATGCAGTACACGGTGCGATTCGGTGATCCCACGTGCCCCATCTGCGAGGACATGTTGAGGATCACGCCGCCGCGCTCGCGGCGTCCGGCATCCTCGCGCATCTTTCGGACGGCCGCCTGACAGGCGAGGTAGACCGACCTCACGTTCAGGGAGAGCATGGTGTCCAGGTGTTCGTCGGTGACTTCGGCGATCGGTTCGGGGAAGTTGGTGCCAGCGTTGTTCACCAGAATGTCGAGCCGCGACAGATCGGCGACCGCCTGGCGCAGTGCAGCGGAGTCGGTCACATCACAGACAACCGCCCGGCACCTGCCCCCGGCGGCCTGCAACTTGTCGACCACGGCATCCAGCGCATCGCGCGACCGGGCCATGAGGATAACCTCGGCGCCCGCGGCCGCGAAGGCGGCGGCGATGCCGGCACCAAGGCCGGCGCTGGCGCCGGTGACGAGGGCGGTGCGACCGTCGAGGCGGAAGGCCTCGGGTAGAGAGTGATGCTGCGGGGTCTGGGATGTTTCAGGACTCATGCGACGGATTCCTCGGGTTGCGGGGGCCTGATTGACTGCGGCGGGGTCGGGATCACTGGAAACCGGCCACCGGATGGGGCACGTAGGGCGCCTCGAGGGCCTCGATCTCGGCGGGCTCGAGCTGCACTGACAGGGCGGCGACTGCATCCTCCAGGTGCTCCATCCGCGTTGCTCCGATGATGGGCGCCGAGATGACGGCCTTGGACAGCATCCAGGCGAGTGCCACCTGCGCCCGCGCGACGCCGCGGCTGGCCGCCACGGCCGCCACCTGTTCCACCACTCCGCGGTCGGATTCCACAGTGGTGGCGTAAAGGGGGCCAAACAGGTCGTCGGTCCGGCTGCGCTCCGTCTGTTCGTTCCAATCACGGGTGAGGCGCCCTCTCGCCAGGGGGCTCCACGGGATGACGCCGATGCGCTGGTCGGCGCAAAACGGATGCATCTCGCGTTCCTCCTCCCGGTTGAGGAGGTTGTAGTGGTCCTGCATGCTCACGAAGCGGGTCCAGCCGTTGCGTTCAGCCACGTGCAGGG
>JBILUV010000425.1:0-2630 GCA_044370825.1 Burkholderiales bacterium
TTGCAGGCGCTGTGGCACTGGCTCCGGATCGTAGCCCTCGCCTGCATCACAGCAGGCGGTCTGCCCAGTGCGTCGGCCAGCGACGACCCGATCGTGCCACGTCCTTACGTCGGCGCGCTGGTCGGATCGGCGTTCAATCTGTCGGACGCGGATCCCGACCCGACCGGCACCGTGACCCGCGAGATCGGATCCACGATCGGGGGATACCTGTCCGCAGGCGTGAAATACGGACCCGGCCTGGGCATCGAAATCGGGCGCCTGCAGTTCGGTGAACTGGGACGTGAAACCCTGACGAACGAGGGAACGGTGGACACCGTGAGGGCCATCGGAGTGACTGCGATGTCCCTGACGGGATTCCTGCCACTGGGCCCGCGTTGGGAACTCACCGGCCGCGCCGGTCTCGCCCTCGACGCCAGCTACGCCACCGGCCAGACCTGTTACCAGCGCACCAGCAACCGCAGTGTCCGACGCGCCACGCCCTGTCAGAAGGTGTCGTACCTGCTGGGAGCGGGCGCCCGCTACGCGCTCACCGGGCACTGGGGTCTTCGCCTCGAGGTCCTGTACCTCCACTTCCAGGACTCGCGCGAGGGCCCGGACTACCAGCCGCTGCTGGTCGGCATCGGAACCGATTTCCGCTTCTGACCCAGCCGAGGGTCATGACCCAGCCGAGGGTCAGGTCTTGCGTTTTGCTCCCCTGCCAGCCGAGGGTCAGGTCTTGCGTTTTGCCCCCATGCGGCCGCCGCACTTCTGTCCTTGGTCCGCGGACGGACGCCAGGGAGATCAGTCCCCGACGTCCTCCGTCGCACGCCAGAGATACCATGCCGCCACGCTGCGGTAGGGTGCCCAGCGCTCTCCGATGACGCGTAATTCCCGAGGTGTGACGGCCTCCCGGTCGCCGCTGCCACCGACGAAGCCGGCCCGGACACCGAAGTCGTCGACCGGCAGCACGTCGAGCCGGCCTAGTGTGAAGATAAGCAGCATCTCGACAGTCCATCGGCCAACCCCGCGCACCTGTATCAGGCGCGCGATGATCGCCTCGTCGTCGAGCGCCAGGAGGTCGCGCCGCCGCACAGGCACGGTGCCGTCGATGGCCGCCGCGGCGATGGCCCGTACATAACTCACCTTCTGCCAGGACAGACCGGCGGCACGCAATGCCTCCTCCGGCAGGTTCATGACCGAAGCAGGGGCGGGGAACGGCTCCGATGCACTGAGCGCCATGAAGCGCCGAAGGATGGCTTCCGCCGCGCGGCCGTGGACCTGCTGGTGCATGACCGCCCGGACCAGAGCCTCGTAGGGGCCTCGACGCCAGTGCGGTTTCAGGCGGCAAGGTCCATGGCGCGCGATCAGTGCGCGCATGAGGGGATCGGCTGCAGCCAGCGCATGCTGCGCCTCGCGCAGGGCGGCGGCGTGGGCTTTCGCGTTCATGGCGATCGTCGTGACGTCCGGGAAACCGCGCCGCCCGCCGGCTCAACCCGAAGGGCGTCGCGCGTCGGCGATCGCCTGGGCCAGCTGCCACACGGCCAGTGCGTAGTTCTGACTCCGGTTGTAGCGGGTGATGACGTAGAAGTTCTCGAGCCCGACCCAATGCTCCGGCCCCGACGCGCCCTCGAACATCATGAGGGCACCGAGTTCCTGCTCGCCGAGCGGACGTGACGGCATCACACCAGCGGCCTCCAGCTCCTGGCGCCCGGCCGTGGGCTTGACGCCGGTCGCGATGAGCGGACGGACAGCCGCCGGATCGGCCACGGTCGCCTGGAGAACGACGTCGGCTCCGGCCCGCCAGCCGAAATGCCGGAAGTAATTGGCCACGCTGCCGATCACATCCGCAGGGCTGGCCCAAAGGTCCACCCGCCCATCGCCATCGAAGTCGACACCGAAGCGACGGATGCTCGAAGGCATGAACTGAGGCCAGCCCATGGCTCCGGCGTAGGAGCCACGGACGCTGAGCGGGTCGAGCACGCCGTCTCGGTCGAGCAGCAGCAGAGCCTCCAGTTCGCTGCGGAAGAAAGGCGTGCGGCTCTGACCCTGGAAGCCCAGGGTGACCAGCGCGTCGAGCACACGGTGCCTGCCCGTGACGCGACCGTAGACCGTCTCGACACCGACGATGGCCACCACGATCTCCTCCGGCACGCCGTAGGTCTCGCGCGCCAGCGCGAGCAGTGGTTCATGCGCCTTCCAGAACGCCACGCCCCCCTGGACGCGGTCCGGCTTGAGGTATTCCGGACGAAACTGCCGCCACGGTCGCGCAGTGCCCGGCGCGGCGGCCGACTGGAGGATCGTCGGCAGGAAACGCGCATCCAGCAGCAGCGCCTCCACACGGTCCTGCCCGAGACCATGCCGCGCCACCAGTTCCTCGACGAACAGTTGCATGTCCTGGCGCAGTGCAGGCGGGAACTCGTAGGCGCAGGCCGGCAGGGACAGAGCGCCCGCAGCGCAGAGAAAGCGACGGCGCAGGGGATTCAAGGCACCTGCCTGTCGATCACGATCTTCAGGCCGGCCGCACCCGGCGCCACCGGCTCCGTCATGCCCTCGAGGTCGCCGCTGCCCGGTACGGGGTTGCCCGAGAGCGAGACCCGCGCACCGACGATCACTCGGGCCTGCGCCGACAGCTTCATGCCCGGCATCATGGA
>JBILUV010000426.1:0-2629 GCA_044370825.1 Burkholderiales bacterium
GGCCGCAGCCGCTGCCTCCGACGCGCTGGCCACCGTGCGATGGGTGGGCACCGGCACCCCGTGCAGTCGCAGCAGGTCGCGCGCCTCGGGTTCGAGCAGGTGGCGTCCCTCGGCGCGCGCAGCGGCGACGAGGGACGCAGCCTCCGGGGGCACCGCCGCCGGCACCGCGGGGAGCCGCTCCGTGGTCGATCCCTCCGCGTCAAGCCGGCGCAGCGCGGCCGAGCGCTCGGCTGCCGAGGCGATGCACTGCACCGCCACCTCCACGTGCCGCTGGTAGGGCACGCCCGCCGCGCGCAGCACGCCCAGCGCCCGCGTCTTCAGGTCGGCGAAGTGGCTCTGCACGATCACCGGCTTGCCGTGCTCGCGCATGAGTTCGCCCAGCAGTTCGCATACCGGCTCCTCGTCGGCCGCGGCCGATGCGCTGAACCGCTCGGCATAGCCACCCCAGATGCCCACGATCAGCAGCGCATCGACGTTCGGATCCTCGAGGATCGCGCGTACGATCGGCCGGTAGTAGTCGGCGCGCGGATCGGTGCCGCCTCCGGCATCGACCGGGTTGGCGATCGCCGTGGCCGCCGGCACCACCGAGTGGATCAGCGCCTGGGTGGCCTGAGACAGCGGTGCGAGCTCGAGACCGGCTTCCACCAGCGCGTCGGCCGCCACGGTGATCGGCCCTCCCCCTTCGGAGAGCACCGCCACCCGCCGCCCGCGCATCGGCGGAAACAGCGACAGCGCCTCGGACACCGGATACAGGTGGTAGAGCCGCTCGACCACCGTGACACCGGCCTGGCGCAGCACGTCGCGGTTGACCGGATACGAGCGACCCGCTGTGCGATTTCGCAGCCCGCTTGCCCTCGCCGGTGCGCCCGGCGACATACATCACCACCGGCTTGCGTGGCGTGGCACGCCGGGCCACCTGCGCAAAGCCACGCGCGTCCTTGAAGCCCTCGAGGTACATCATCACCGCGCCGACATCGGCATCCCCGGCGAGGCACTCGAGATATTCGTGGAACAGGATATCGGCCTGGTTGCCAACGCTCAGCATGGTATGGATGCCCATGTGGCCATGCACGCGCGCCTGCAGCACGAGCGAGGTCACCACGTTGGCCGAGTTCGACAACAGCGCGAGGGGTCCGACCGGGATGTCGGGCAGGCCCCACGCATTGCAGCGCAGCCGGGCACTGAACATGCCGTTGGTATTGGGGCCGATCAGGCGCAGGTTGTGGCGCCGGGCCACCGCGAGCGTGCGCTCCTCCAGCAGCCGCCCCTCCTCGCCCGCCTCGCTGAAGCCGGCCGCGAGCAGGATGGCCCCCTTCACGCCGCGCTGGCCGCAGGCTTCGATGACCTCCGGCGTGGTGGCCGCGGCGGTGCAGACGATCGCGAGATCGATCTCGCCGGGCGCCTCGGCGATCGACGGGTACGCGGGGAGCCCGAGGATCTCCCGCTCGCGCGGATTGATCGGCACGATGGCACCCGCATAGCCGTCGACCTGCAGCGACAGGATGGCGCGGTAGCCGCGCTTGGAGGGATCCTTCGAGGCGCCGATGACCGCGATGGACTGCGGGTTGAGGACACGGTCCAGCGGGTGGCGTGCTGCAGCGTTCATGGTCCCGGTATCGATATTGATCGTCGCAATCCTGACGTCGCACCGTATCACAGCCCCCCGGAGCCAGCCAACGCGGCCGGCAGGGACGTTCCTCCCCCCTTCCACGGCGGCGATCACCCGCCGGCCAGTGCTGGCCGTGCATTGACCCCGCGCGGACGAACCCGCACCATCCTCCTGGCCAGCGCCGGACCGGCGCTGAACCACATTTCCCGTCCCGCCTGTCCGTCGAGGAGTGAACATGCATCGTCGTGCCTTTTCGCTGGCCACCGCCTCCCTGCCCGTCCTGCTGTCGTCCGGCACCGTGCGCGCGCAGGCCCAGGTCCGCTGGGACCTCGCCGCCGCGTATCCCGCCACCAACTTCCACACGGTGAACCTCACCGCGTTCGCCGCCGAGGTGGAGAAGGCCACGGGCGGCCAGCTCCGCATCACCGTCCACCCGAATGCCTCGCTGTTCAAGGCCCCCGAGATCAAGCGCGCAGTCCAGGGCGGCCAGGCGCAGGCGGGCGAGATCCTGCTCGCCAACTTCCAGAACGAGTGGCAGATCTGGGGCGCCGATGGCCTGCCGTTCCTCGCCGACAGCTACGACGAGGCGATGAAGCTCTATCGCGTGCAGCGGCCGCTGATGGAGAAGAAGCTCGCCGAGCAGGGCATGATGCTGCTGTACTCGGTGGCGTGGCCGCCGCAGGGCATCTACAGCCGCCGTCCGCTTGCGAGCGCCGCCGACCTCAAGGGTTCCAGGTGGCGCGCCTACAGCCCGATGACCGCGCGCATCGGCGAACTCGTCGGCGCACAGCCGGTCACCGTGCAGGCGGCCGAACTGGCCCAGGCGCTGGCCACCGGCGTGGTCGAGGCCAACATGACCTCCGGCGCCACCGGGGTTGACAGCAAGCTCTTCGAGCACCTGAAGTTCTACTACGACGTGCAGGCCTGGCTGCCGAAGAACGCCGTGCTGGTCAACCGCAAGGCCTTCGACGCGCTCGACAAGGGTGCGCAGGCAGCAGTGCTCAAGGCCGCCGCAAACGC
>JBILUV010000427.1:0-2622 GCA_044370825.1 Burkholderiales bacterium
GGCATCGCTGCGCATCGATCCCGCAGCTTCAAGTTGTCCAACGATCCAGCCTTTGTGGAGAAGGTGCGCGACATCACAGGTCTGTACCTGAACCCGCCCGATCATGCACTGGTGCTGTGCGTCGATGAGAAGAGCCAGATCCAGGCGCTGGAGCGCACGCAGCCGGTGCTGCCGATGGGATTGGGTTACATCGAGGGCGTCACCCACGACTACGTCCGCCACGGCACCACGACGTTGTTTGCAGCGCTGAACGTAGCCAACGGCCAAGTGATCTCACGCGTTCGCCAACACCATCGGCATAAGGAGTTCCTCGACTTCCTGCGCCAGATCGACAAGCAGACCCCGCCCGGCCTGGAGGTGCACCTGATCGTGGACAACTACGTCACCCACAAGCATGCCAAGGTCAAGGCATGGCTGGCGCGCAACCCGCGCTTTCACATGCACTTCACGCCCACCTACAGTTCGTGGCTCAATCAAGTCGAGCGCTGGTTCGCACTCATCACCGAGCGCGCTATCCGGCGCAACTCCTTCACCAGCGTTCGCGAACTCAGACAGCAAATCGACCTGTTCGTGAAGCGCTACAACGCCGACGCCTCGCCATTCAAGTGGGTCGCTACTGCTGACTCGATCCTTCGAAAGGTCGAGACAATCGCGAATCGTATTTCTGCGACAGGGCACTAGCCCGGATATTTCATCAGGTCACGGGATGATGGCGAGGTGCATTGCGAGGCAGGCCGTGCAGCGCGCGCCCAGCCAATAGCCGAGCCTGGTGGCGCGAAGCGCGGGCGCGGCATGGCCGCAAGGCGCCCGCGAGCGCCCGTGGAGGCCGGAAAACCAAGTCGTACCGACAGCCAATTTGCGGCAAACCCAATGAGCATCAGTGCGCAGTTCATTTTCGGGGCCGACCTGGTGAAATGTCTGGGCCAGAGATGGCGGCAGCGTTTCTGAAGTGCGCGCCAGCATCACCGAGGAAGCCTCGGGCACAGCGGCGTGGGCCGGAGGGCGACCACCACACTGACCAGATTGAGCATCGTCACGGAGATCCAGGCAGCGGACGTACTGGATCCGCGTGATCCATCGCCGGAAGCCGCAGAAACGAGCTGCAGGCCCCCTGAGGGTCGCGAGAAACATGACGGCTTCGAAGCGCGTTTGCAGCGGTGGCGACTACGTCCCGTCTCGCGAGCTTCTGCTGTCATCCGGGCGCGAGACACTGACCAATCAGCTCTGCGACTGAGGCACGGCGGCGCCTGGGCAAGACCGAGGTGGTGAACAGCCCTTCCCAGGATTTGTCGACGCAGTTGACAGGGGTTACCTGACGCGAACCGCAAGATATTGATCAGGAACAAATACCTGCGGAGGCGCGATTCTTGAAAGGGTCATGCCTGGTTGTCGCCGTTAACGCAGACGGAGATGGTTCCCAGCGTTGGAACAGCATGGCTGTGGCGCGATGGATGAAACTCGCAAGAGGCAGCGGACTGTCTGCTCCTGGCAGGGTCGGCCGCGCCGCGACAAGGCCGGGTCTCGGCAATACGCGCCTGGATACCTTCAGTGCACTGACACGCGCGTGTCACCAATCCACCCCGAAAATTGGAAACGTAGCGATGCGCATCGGGTTCCCAGCGAAATGGACGTTGGTACGGATTGGTCTGCCGGTCTCCGCAGGCCCTGGCGGGCGACTTGCGGTCGTCCTCCGGCCTGATGAGACATCCGGGCGAGGCGATTTCATCGCAGCGCCGGACATCAAGGGCGGGATTCGCAATTTGGTCCGTGGACTCGGGCAGTATCCCTCGACGCGATGCGTCACGGTGCCGTCTCCTCGGGCGCGCTGCGGCGAGCCCCACATGAGCAGCATTTGCTGACCGCGGAAGACCACCTGCCATGTCAAAGCAGCGTTTAGTGCCCCACCACTTCCGCCGGTCCCTGATCCCGCTGCTGCTCGCTTTGTTCTTCTCGCCCGCCGTTAACGCTGGCCCGGCTACTGCCGCCTGGTCGATCGTCAATTTGGGCACCCTCGGCGGAAGCGGCGGCGCTGGGAACGGCATCAACAACTTCGGCCACGTCGCGGGCTGGACAAACACCACCGGTAACGTCGAATACCGCGCCTTCCTCTTCAGCAACGGCACCATGACCAACCTTGGCACCCTCGGCGGCGACTACAGCTGGGGTAACGGCATCAACAACGCCAGCCAGGTCACAGGCTTTGCCTACACCACGGGCAATGCGGAAATCCGAGCTTTCCTCTCCAGCAACGGCACCATGACCGACCTCGGCACCCTCGGCGGCGACGACAGCTGGGGCAACGCGGTCAACAACGCCGGCCAGGTAACAGGCTGGTCATACACCGCCACGAATGCCGCAACCCGAGCCTTCCTCTACAGCCACACCGCCATGACCAACCTCGGCACTCTCGGCGGCGACTACAGTGAGGGCAAAGCCGTCAACGACGCCGGCCAGGTAACAGGCGTCTCGAGCACGGCTGGCGGCGACTTTCGCGCGTTCCTCTTCAGCAACGGCGCCATGACCGATCTCGGCACCCTTGGCGGCGCATCCAGTCAGGGCAACGCGATCAACAACATCGGGCAGGTCACCGGTCATGCTTACACCAGCGGCAACGCGGTGTTC
>JBILUV010000123.1:0-9953 GCA_044370825.1 Burkholderiales bacterium
CGCCAGGCCCCGAGGCCCTCGCCGAAGCCCGAGATGGGGGCCAGATGCCAGAGCTTGCTCGCCAGATACTGCCCGCCGATGATGTAGAACATCCCCGACACCGACATGGCCGCGACGCAGAACACCACGCCGCCGGTATCGACCAGGGTACCGCGGAATAACACGAGGATCAGAGCGAAGCTCACGTAGGCCAGCAGCCCCACCACGAACACCGGCAGGGCGATCGAGAAGCTCGGCCACATGCGCGTGGCAATCTCGTGCGCGATGTCGCGGCCGTCGGACTCGGCGCGGCCGAAGTCGAAGGCGAACAGACGCACCGAGTGCTGAAAGAAGATGGTGTCGGTGAAACGCGCCGTTCCAGCGGCCTCCGGATTGATGAGCAGCGGGCGGTCGTAGCCGCGCGACTGCTTCCACTGCTCGATGGCCTCGGGCGTGACCCGCTTGACCCCGAGCTGCATGCGCGCCATGTCGTCGGGCGTGTTGACCACGAAGAACAGCGAGAATGTCAGCAGGTTCACCCCCAACAGGATCGGAATCGCGTGCAGCAGTCTTCGCCACAGGTAGCGCAGCATGTCCTCAGCTCCCTGCGCGCAACCGGATCGCGCCGGCCGCCTCGCGCCGGCGGTGGGCCAGCCACGCTGGCGCAACGAAAACCGCCAGCAGCAGCCCGACCACTGTCAGCGGCCACAGCACCGGCGCATTCCAGGCCCGCCGCGCCTCGAGCCGTGCCCGCGCGTCGATGCGCTGGTACTTGAGGAGGTTGTTGGCGATCTGGTTCGGCTTGCGGTTGTGCATCCAGGCGTGGGCCAGACCGTATTCCTTCGGGTGCATGCCCCAGATCCAGGGCGCGTCCTCCTGCAGGATGCGCACCATGCGGTCGATGATCGCCTGCCGCTCCATCCCGTTGTCCATGTTCTTCATGCGCTCGAAAAGCACGTCGTATTCGGCATTCACGTAGTTGGCTGCATTCTCCCCCTGGGCCGAGACCTTGCCCTGCGGCCCGTGCAGCAGGAACAGGAAATTCTCGGGATCCGGGTAGTCGGCGTTCCAGCCCCAGTAGAAGATCTGCGCGTTGCCCTTGCGGATCTTCTCCTGGAAACGGTTGTAGTCGGTGGCACGCACCACGAGGTTGATGTCGAGACGGCCGAACTGCTTGCGCAGCCAATCCATGCGTGCCTTGTCGTCCGGACCACGCGAGGTGGCATCGAGGTACAGCACCAGGGGCGCCCCGGTGGCCGCATCCCGCCCGTCCGGGTAGCCAGCCTCGCGCAGCAGCTGCTTCGCCACCTCGAGCGGCTTGCGCCGGTACCGACCGTCGATCCAGTCGTACACCACCGGGTTCATGCCCGCCTGGCCGTCGCGGTAGCCGAAGATGCCCGGCGGCAGCGGGCTCTGCGCCGGCAGGCCGCGACCATTGGCGAAGATGGACACGAACTCCTCGTAGTCCACGGCGATGGAGATGGCCTGGCGCAGCCTGCGGCCCCGCTCACCCGGGCCGCCGACCACCGGGTCGAGCATGTTGAAGCCCATGTACATGGTCGACGGGGCTACCGCGGTCTTCAGGCGGATGCCTTTGTCCCGCATCTCGTCGGTCAGCATGACCTGCCCGCCCGAGGCCACCTGGACCGCCTGGTCGAAGGCATCGGAACTGATGCCCGAGCTGTCGTACCAGCCCTGCAGGAACTTGTTCCAATAAGGGATGGACTCCTTCTCCAGGCTGTAGACGGCGCGGTCGATGAAGGGCATGCGCGCGCCGGCATCGCGCAGCAAGCCCTCCTCGCGATCCCCGGGCTCGCCCTCCGATGGATAGGCCTCGCCGTGGAAATTCGGGTTGCGCTCCAGCACCATCTGCCGGTTCGGGTCGTTGCGCGTCAGCATGTACGGGCCGGCGCCGACCGGATACCAGTCGAGGGTGATGTTGCGCGCGGCCAGCAGAGGCTGGGCGTGGAAACGGTCTGCCTCCCAGGGCATCGGAGCGAAGAACGGCATCGCCAGCCAATAGACGAACTGCGGGTACTTGCCCTTGAGGCGGATGCGGAAGGTGCGTGCGTCCACCACCTCCACCCCTTCCAGCGGATGTTCCCGCAGGTCGATCCAGGCCTCGCCCCTGCCCTCCCGCGCCAGCGCGGCGTTCAGCTCGCGCAGACGCCCGGCGTACTCCTTCAGGCCCACGATGTAGTCGCTCATCAGCCCGAGGATCGGCGAGTGCAGGCGCGGGTGGGCCAGGCGCTTGATCTCGTACACGAAGTCGGCGGCCGTCACCGAGCGAGTGTCGCGCTGCCCGAAGTCGGCCAGCGTGAACACGCCGGCAAGCGCCGCCGGCGTCAGGGCGTGATGGACGTACCCGCCGTCCGGCCCGCGGGCGAAGGCTGGATGCGGCTGGTAGCGCATGTCGTCACGGATGGTGACCTCATAGACGCTGAAGGCGATGTCGGACGCCGGCGCATCCTCGGGGAGCGGCCTGCCCGCGGCATCGAGGTAGGCGGGTCGCGGGAGCGACACCGCCGCCTGCGGCACCAGCCGGTAGGGGCGATCGAGGTAGTGGTACTGCAGCGGCGGCGTGTAGATCTGCGCCGTGATCGCGATCTCGTTGGAACTGTACGACTGCACCGGATCGAGATGTTTGGGCCGCTCGGCG
This sequence comes from Burkholderiales bacterium, assembly GCA_044370825.1. Lineage (GTDB taxonomy): Bacteria > Pseudomonadota > Gammaproteobacteria > Burkholderiales. The sequence continues at coordinate 2,639 of JBILUV010000123.1, forward strand.
AACCCCGCGTAGAAGGTATTGGCCGTGGCGTCCGCCGCCGGATACGGGCTGTTCCAGGGCAGGTCACAGCCGCCCAGGGCCATCGCAAGCACGCCGGCAAACAGCAGTCGCAAACGCATGAGCCCTCTGAGTGGGTGACAGGCCACGGCTGCTGCCGCAGTGCGGGCGGACGACCGCCCGTCGATGGCCCGTCGATATAATAGCGTCATCGACAACAGGGAAAACGAATCATGGGCTTCCTGCAGGACAGACGCATCCTCATCACCGGCATGCTCAGCAACCGCTCCATCGCCTACGGCATCGCGCGGGCCTGCCACCGGGAGGGCGCCACCCTCGCCTTCACCTACCAGGGCGAACGCGTGGAGGACCGGGTGAGGGATCTGGCGCGCGAGTTCGGCTCCGAACTCGTCTTTGCCTGCGATGTCTCCAGCGATACGGAGATCGAGGCCTTGTTCGCCGAACTCGCCAGGCACTGGAGCGCGCTCGAGGGGCTGGTCCACTCGATCGCCTTCGCGCCGCGCGAGGCCCTGTCGGGTGACTTCCTCGACAGCCTGAGCCGCGAGTCCTTCCGCATCTCGCACGACGTGAGCTCGTACAGCTTCGCCGCACTGGCAAAGGCCGCACGGCCGATGATGCAGGGACGCAATGCCGCCCTGCTCACGCTGAGCTACCTCGGCGCGGAGCGATCGCTGCCCAACTACAACGTCATGGGGCTCGCCAAGGCCAGTCTCGAGGCCAACGTGCGCTACATGGCCCAGAGCCTCGGCCCCGACGGCGCGCGGGTCAACGCGATTTCGGCCGGCCCCATCAAGACGCTGGCCGCGGCCGGCATCGGCAGCTTCGGGAAGATTCTCGCGCACAACGAACGCACCGCGCCGTTGCGGCGCAATGTGACAACCGAGGAGGTCGGCAATGCCGCAGCATTCCTGCTGAGCCCGCTGGCCAGCGGCATCACCGGAGAAATCGTTTACGTCGACGCCGGCTACAACACCACGGCGGTGGCGAGCTTCGACTGACAGACAGGCAAACTGCCGGATGCGTTCAGGCAGTCCGCGTCACATAGGCTGCCTTACTTGTCCTTCTTCTCCACCCGCGCGGTGTCGACGGACACGTCCGCCGAGGCCTTCACCACCTGCAGGTAGGCGTCGAACTGCTGCTGCGCCACGATCTGACCCAGCAGCTTGCGCAACTCGGCACGCTGTTCGGCGGTCAGGTCCGGCGCCTCGGTGACCTTCCCGATCCGGTAGACCACAAAACGCCCCCGTGAGGCGGTCGCGCCGACATAAGCCGGCAGCTTGTCCGCCGGCGCACCGAAGATGTCGCGTGCCGCGGTCGGCGGAATGTCGCCGGGGTTCTGCAGTGACACCTCCACCGGTGCCGACCATGTGATGCCGGACTCGTCGCCCTTCCTGATCTGCTCGAGGCGCTTCTTGCCCTCCTCGGCCGCAAGCTTGGTCGCCTTGTCGAGTTGCAGGCGCTGCGCGACGTCCGCCTTCACGTTGTCGAACGGCAGGATGCTCGCCTCCCGGTGATCCACCACGCGCGCGGCGATCAGGGTGTTGGGCGTGACCTCGACCGCCTCGGTGTTGCGCTTGTTCTTGATGGCATCCTCCGAGAAGATCTTGCCCAGCAGCGCCGGCTTGGTCAGCGTCGGGTCGCCACCGCCATCACGCGTCAGCCAGTCGCTGGTCCTGATCTCGAGCCTGAGCGCATCGGCCACGGGCTTGAGGCTGTCCGACTGCGAATAGACCGTTTCCTCGAAGGTGGACACCACATCGGCGAAAGCCTTGCCCAGCTTGGGCTTCTTCAGCTCCGTCTCGATGTCCGCGCGCACCTTTTCCAGGGGCGTCACCGATCCGGCCTGGACCTCGTCCAGGCGGATCACGTGGAAGCCATATTGCGTCTCCACCGGCCCGGTCACCTCGTTGGGCTTCATGGAGAACATGGCGTCCTCGAAGGGCTTGACCATGGCACCCTTTCCCACCAGACCGAGGTCGCCACCGTTCGTGGCTGAGCCGGGATCCTGCGAGTTTTTCTTCGCGAGGTCCGGGAAGGCCGCGGGATTGCGGCGCGCCTCGTCGGTCAGCGCCTGCGCGCGCTTGCGCGCCTCCTCCTTGACGGCGGGTGTCGCATCCTTGGCCACGCCGATGAGGATGTGCCGGGCACGGCGTTGCTCGGCGCTGCGGTACTGCGCCTCGTTCTTGCGGTAGTAGTCCGCGATCTCCTGGTCCGACACGGTCACCGACTTGCCGGCCACCTCGGGACTGAGGGTCACGTACTCGACGCGGACACGCTCGGGAATGCGGAAGTCCTTCTGGTTCCCGTCGTAGAACTTCTTCACCTCGTCGTCGCCGACGCTGACGCGGGACAACAGCTGTTCCGGGGCCAGCACCCAATAGCTCAGTTCGCGCTTCTGTTCGCGGATCTTGCCGAGGCGGTTGACCACAGCGTCGGCCAGCACCACCGAACCGGTGACGGAGTCGCGCGACTGGGTGACGCGCAGGTCGTGACGCAGCCGCTCCTCGAACATGACCGGCGTCATTCCCTGGCTCTTGAGCACCTGCTTGTACCGGTCCATCGAGAACTTCCCGGTCGCAGGGTCCTGGAACGATGGTATCTCCGCGATGATCTGCTGCACCTCGACGTCCGGCACCGCCAGACCCGAATGCAGCGCGTGGGACAGCAGCGCCCGCCGTTCGACCAGATCGTTGACGACAGCGACGCGTACCTCGTTGCTGTCGAGCAACGTGGCATCAACCTGGTCCTTCATCATCTGGCGCAACTGCTCCTGACGCTCCCGGAGGGCATTGTCGAACTCCTGCGGCGTGATCTTGGTGCCCGCCACCTTGGCGACCTCACCGGAGTCACCGTACTCGTCGAAGTAGTAGTTGATCCCGAACAGGGCGAAGGACGGAACGATCAGGACCAGAAGGACGATCTGTATCCAGCGCTTGTGTTTTTCGACCCAATCGAACATGGCAATCCGTGACTCGCATTAGCGGCGCCGCAGGGCGCCCGGGACCAGCGCCACGGGGGACACCGGTCGTCGCTTCCTGCGTCCTGACGGACGCAAAAACAAAAAAGGCGAACCGAGGTTCGCCTTTTCCAGTTGTTGGCGGAGTGGACGGGACTCGAACCCGCGACCCCCGGCGTGACAGGCCGGTATTCTAACCAACTGAACTACCACTCCCTGAAACTTCAGCCCGCTTCAGACTTCAGCGTGACGCCGTGGCCATGGCGCCCTCGGCTTGGTGGGTGCTGAGAGGCTCGAACTCCCGACATTCGCCTTGTAAGGGCGACGCTCTACCAGCTGAGCTAAGCACCCCGCCTGGGAGTCGCTTCCGCCGACCACGCGGGCCTGACTACGGAAGCCCACAATTCTAAACATGAGGCGCCGCGTTTCCAAGCCCCGGAGCCGGAAAAAATCAACAGCCCCGCGCCCTCGCCAATTCAGTGCTTGACCGCAACCACCGGCTCAGCGGGCTCCACCGCCGGCAGGGCCACCGGCGCCGGCTCGGCCGCGGCCGGAAGCGGCTCGGGCAGGCGCTCGAGCGCCTGCTCAAGCACCTGATCGATCCACTTCACGGGATGGATGTCGAGCCGGTTCTTGATGTTGTCAGGAATATCCGCCAGGTCCTTCGCGTTCTCCTGCGGGATGAGCACGCGCTTGATGCCGCCACGGTGCGCGGCGAGCAACTTCTCCTTCAGGCCGCCGATCGCCAGCACCTCCCCGCGCAGCGTGATCTCGCCCGTCATGGCGACGTCGGCGCGCACAGGAATACCCGTGAGAAGCGACACCATGGCGGTACAGATCGCGATGCCGGCGCTCGGACCGTCCTTGGGCGTTGCGCCCTCGGGCAGATGGATGTGGATGTCGTTCTTCTGGTAGAAGTCCTCGGCGATGCCGAGTTTCTCCGAGCGGCTGCGCACCACGGTCAGGGCCGCCTGGATGGACTCCTGCATCACCTCGCCCAGCTTGCCCGTGGTGACCATCTTGCCCTTGCCAGGCATGACCGCGCTCTCGATGGTGAGCAACTCGCCCCCCACCTCGGTCCAGGCCAGACCGGTCACCTGACCAACCTGGTTATCTTTCTCGGCCATGCCGAACATGTATCGACGCACGCCGAGATATTTCTCGAGATTGCGGGAATTCACCTGGACGACGCCGACCTTCTCGCCCTTCTTGAGCAGCAGCCCCTTCACCACCTTGCGGCAGACCTTGGAGATCTCGCGTTCCAGGGCACGCACACCCGCCTCACGGGTGTAGTAGCGCACCATGTCGCGGATGGCGCTTTCCGAGACCGTGAGCTCCGTACCGTCCAGGCCGTGGTTGCGCATCTGCTTGGGCAGCAGGTAGCGCGTGGCGATGTTCACCTTCTCGTCCTCGGTATAGCCAGACAGCCGGATCACCTCCATCCGGTCCAGCAGCGCCGGCGGAATGTTCATGGTGTTGGCGGTCGCAACGAACATCACATCCGAAAGGTCGTAGTCCACCTCGATGTAGTGGTCGACGAAGGTGTGGTTCTGTTCCGGATCCAGCACCTCGAGCAGGGCCGAGGCAGGATCCCCGCGGAAATCCATGCCCATCTTGTCGACCTCGTCCAGCAGGAAGAGCGGGTTGCGCACGCCCACCTTGGTCATGTTCTGGAGGATCTTGCCGGGCATGGAGCCGATGTAGGTCCGGCGATGGCCGCGGATCTCGGCCTCGTCGCGCACGCCTCCCAGAGCCATGCGAACGAACTTGCGGTTGGTGGCACGGGCGATGGACTGCCCGAGCGAGGTCTTGCCCACTCCGGGCGGGCCGACCAGACAGAGGATCGGGGCCTTCACCTTGTCCACGCGCTGCTGCACCGCCAGATACTCGAGGATCCGCTCCTTCACCTTCTCGAGGCCGTAGTGGTCGTGCTCGAGAACATCCTCGGCGATACTGAGGTCCTTGCTGATCTTGCTCTTCTTCTTCCAGGGCAGCGACACCAGGGTGTCGATGTAGTTGCGCACCACCGTCGCCTCGGCCGACATCGGTGACATGAGCTTTAGCTTCTTGAGTTCGGCCTCGGCCTTGACACGCGCATCCTTCGGCATGTGGGCCGCCTTGATGCGTTTCTCCATCTCCTCGAAGTCGGCCCCCTCGTCCAGGTCGCCGAGTTCCTTCTGGATGGCCTTCACCTGTTCGTTGAGGTAGTACTCCCGCTGGCTCTTCTCCATCTGGCGCTTCACCCGGCCACGGATGCGCTTCTCGACCTGCAGGATGTCGAGTTCCGCCTCGAGCAGGCTGAGCAGGTGCTCCAGCCTGCGCCTCACCGGGAACATCTCGAGCACGTCCTGCTTCTGCTCGAGCTTCAGCGGCAGGTGCGCGGCAATGGTGTCGGCAAGACGTCCCGGCTCGTCGATGCCGGCAAGCGAGGTCAGGATTTCCGGCGGGATCTTCTTGTTGAGCTTCACGTACTGGTCGAACTGTCCCACCATGGCGCGACGCATGGCCTCGACCTCATGGGCCTCCGCGCCTTCGGGCTGCTCCTCGGCGACCGGGGTGGCCTCGGCACTGTGATGCGAGCGCTCATCCATGACGTGGTCCACTGTGGCGCGCTGCACGCCCTCGACCAGCACCTTCACCGTGCCGTCGGGCAGCTTGAGCATCTGCAGGATGTTGGCAATGCTGCCGACCTGATACAGGTCGTCGGGGCCGGGCTCGTCCTTGGCGGCGGATTTCTGGGCCACCAGAAGGATGCTCTTGCCCGCCTCCATCGCACTCTCCAGAGCCTTGATGGACTTGGGACGACCGACAAACAGCGGGATCACCATGTGCGGGAATACGACCACGTCCCGCAGCGGGAGAAGAGGCAGCTTGACTGGGTCGACCTGGGATTCGGAAAGGGAAGGCATCTGTGTCACCTATGCTGTATCGCCAGGAGGATGGGGGCGGTGCCTGCGTATATCAACCGTGCCCACCTCCTGCCGGTGTCGGAATGCGGGCGGGGCCTCGAGGCCCCGCCCGGCCGTTTGTCACTTGGCCGAAGAACCGGCCACCTTGGGCTGCTCGCCGTAGACGAGCAGGGGCTTCTGGTCCCCGGTCACCGTGCCTTCGTCGATGACCGCCTTCTGCACGTTCTGGAGGGACGGCAGGTCGAACATGGTGTCCAGCAGGACCTGTTCGAGGATGGAACGCAGCCCGCGGGCGCCGGTCTTGCGCGCCAGGGCCTTGCGGGCGATGGCCTTCAGGCCGTCATCACGGATCTCGAGCTCGACTCCCTCCATCGCGAACATCTTCTGGTACTGCTTGATGAGCGCGTTCTTGGGCTCTGTCAGGATCTGGATGAGGGCGGCCTCGTCGAGTTCCTCCAGGGTGGCGACCACCGGCAACCGACCAACGAACTCCGGAATCAGGCCGTACTTGATGAGGTCCTCGGGCTCGACATCGCGCAGGACCACGCTGATGTCCTTGCGGTTGTCGCGGCTCTTGACCTCGGCGCCGAAGCCGATACCCCCCTTCTCGGAGCGCGCGCGGATGACCTTGTCGAGCCCGTCGAAAGCACCGCCGCAGATGAACAGGATGTTGGTGGTGTCGACCTGCACGAACTCCTGATTCGGATGCTTGCGCCCGCCCTGCGGCGGCACCGAAGCGATCGTACCCTCGATAAGCTTGAGCAGCGCCTGCTGCACACCTTCGCCGGACACGTCGCGGGTGATCGACGGGTTGTCCGACTTGCGTGAAATCTTGTCGATCTCATCGATGTAAACGATGCCGCGCTGCGCCTTCTCGACGTCGTAGTCGCACTTCTGCAGCAGTTTCTGGATGATGTTCTCGACGTCCTCGCCGACATAGCCCGCCTCGGTCAGGGTGGTGGCGTCGGCCATCACGAAAGGCACGTTGAGCAGTCGCGCCAGCGTCTGCGCCAGCAGCGTCTTGCCGGAGCCGGTCGGGCCTACCAGGAGGATGTTGCTCTTGGAGAGCTCGACGTCGTCCTTTCTGGAGCCGTTCTTCAACCGCTTGTAGTGGTTGTAGACCGCAACCGCGAGGATCTTCTTCGCGGGCTCCTGCCCGATGACGTACTGATCGAGGATGCTCCGGATCTCCTGCGGCACCGGAAGGTCGGACTTCACCCCCTTGGCTGCAGCATCCCCGTGGGTCTCCTCGCGGATGATGTCGTTGCAAAGCTCGATGCATTCGTCACAGATGAACACCGAGGGCCCGGCGATCAGCTTGCGGACCTCGTGCTGGCTCTTCCCGCAGAACGAGCAGTACAGCAATTTTTCGCTGGAAGGCTTTTCGGACATCGGATCGTCTCTCTCGGTCCAGGTGGTTCAAAGGATATCG
>JBILUV010000428.1:0-2601 GCA_044370825.1 Burkholderiales bacterium
TCCTTCGACTGGTCTCTGGTCCGCTCGTTTGTGGCGGTGCTGGAGCAGGGCAGTCTTCTTGCGGCGGCCCGACATCTGAAATCCAGCCAGCCCACCATCGGTCGGCACGTGGCTGCGCTGGAAGCGCAGCTCGGCGTCGCGCTGTTCGACCGAACCGGGCGAGGGCTGATCCCCACCGAGGCAGCACTTCGCCTCGCCGACGCTGCTCGCGCCATGCAAAGCGGTGCCGATCAGCTTGCCCGCAGTGTCGTGGGCTCGGATCGCTCTGCCTCGGGCACGGTGCGAATCACCGCGAGCCAGCCGGTGTCGTGCTACGTCCTGCCTCCCTTGCTGGCACGGATGCGACTGTCCCTGCCAGATGTTCAAGTGGAGTTGGTCGCCAGCAATTCGGTGAGCAACCTCCTCAGACGGGAGGCCGACATCGCCGTGCGCATGGTGCAGCCCGAGCAGGTCAGCGTCATTGCACGCCGGGTGGGAAAGGTCGCGCTGAGGGCCTGTGCCCACCAGGACTATCTGCGCCGGCGCGGCGTGCCTCGTCAGCCGGCCGATGTCCTGGCGCATGACCTGATCGGGGGCGACCGCGGAGACGAGGTCCTCAGGGGCTTCGCTGCCCATGGTTTCCCGGTGACACGCGAGCACTTCGCATTCCGGAGCGACGATCTGATCGTCGTGTGGCAGGCGGTGCGTGCCGGGTTGGGAATCGGCTTCGTCAGTGAACACCTGATCCGCACTGATCCTGCCGTTGTGCCGGTACTGCCCAAGCTGATGATCGAACCGATACCGGTCTGGCTGGCTGTGCACAAGGAAGTCCGCACCAGCACGCGCATCCGGGCGGTCTACGATTTCCTGGCCGAGGCCTTGCCCGGAGCGATCTGAACTCTGGCGCGCGTGGCCGCGGCATCCACTGCGCCGGAGGGCGGGAGCCAGCCGTTTTCGGAGGTACCATCCCGACCGTTAGCGCGTGGCCCGGCGGAAGTCGCCGGCCCTGCCGCGCGGTTGCCGCAAGGCGCGTGCAACCCGGCGCGCTGCCCAGGACCCCAACGCATCCCGGCATCACGGAGACACGACACGATGAACTCACCCACCCTGACCCAGACCCTCACGCTCGCCGACCCGACGCTGCTGCGCCAGCAGTGCTACGTGGATGGCGTGTGGACCTGTGCCGACGGCGGCGCGACCCTGCCGGTGCTCAACCCGGCCACCGGCGCGCTGCTGGGGACGATCCCGCGCATGGGCGGGGCGGAGACGCGCCGAGCCATCGAGGCCGCCGATCGCGCCTGGACGGGCTGGCGCGCGAAGACCGGGAAGGAGCGGGCGGTGGTGCTGCGCCGCTGGTTCGACCTGATGATGGCGCATCAGGACGACCTCGCGATCATCATGACGGCGGAGCAGGGCAAGCCGCTGGCCGAGGCCAAGGGCGAGATCGCCTACGCGGCCTCGTTCATCGAGTGGTTCGCGGAGGAGGGCAAGCGCATCTATGGCGATGTGATGCCGCACCCCCAGGGTGACAAGCGCATCATGGTGCTGAAGCAGCCGGTGGGCGTGTGCGCGGCGATCACGCCGTGGAATTTCCCGGCGGCGATGATCACCCGCAAGGCCGGTCCGGCGCTGGCCGCCGGCTGCGTCATGGTGCTGAAGCCGGCGACGCAGACGCCGTTCTCGGCGCTGGCGCTGGCAGAACTGGCACATCGCGCGGGCATCCCGCCCGGCGTGTTCAGCGTGGTGACCGGGAGCTCGGCCGAAATCGGTGCCGAGATGACGTCCAACCCGACCGTGCGCAAGCTCACCTTCACCGGGTCCACCGAGGTGGGGCGCAAGCTGATGGCCCAGTGCGCGGAGACCATCAAGAAGATGTCCCTCGAGCTTGGCGGCAACGCGCCTTTCCTGGTGTTCGACGACGCGGATCTGGACGCGGCGGTGGAGGGCGCAATGGCGTCGAAGTACCGCAACGCCGGCCAGACCTGCGTGTGCGCCAACCGTCTGATCGTGCAGGAGGGCGTATACGACGACTTCGTCGCCCGGCTGAGTGCGAAGGTGCAGTCCTCGCTGCGCGTGGGCAACGGTGCCGAGGCCGGCGTGACCACCGGTCCGCTGATCGATGACGCCGCCGTGGCGAAGGTCGAGGAGCACGTCGCCGATGCCCTTGCCAAGGGCGGGCGCATCGTCACCGGTGGCCGTCGCCACGCGCTCGGTGGCCGCTTCTACGAGCCCACGGTGATCGCCGACGTGACGCCGGACATGAAGGTGGCCCGCGAGGAGACCTTCGGGCCGGTCGCGCCGGTGTTCAGGTTCCGCACCGAGGCCGAGGCGCTGGCGCTGGCCAACGACACCGAGTTCGGCCTCGCGTCCTACTTCTACGCCCGCGACATCGGTCGGGTGTGGCGCATCGCCGAGGGCATCGAGTCGGGGATCGTCGGCATCAACGTCGGCATCATTTCGAACGAGGTGGGCCCCTTCGGCGGGGTGAAGCAGTCCGGCCTCGGGCGGGAAGGGTCGCGCTACGGCATCGAGGACTTCCTGGAGCTCAAGTACCTCTGCCTGGGCGGCATCTGAGGCGGGATCGGTGGTGGGGCCTGGCAGGGCTGCATCGGCGGAGCCGCG
>JBILUV010000124.1:0-9942 GCA_044370825.1 Burkholderiales bacterium
CACCTCGACATGGCCGGTGTCTCCCTCGTACACCTCGCGGTAGGTGGGCCTGTCGGTATGGCCGCCGGCATAGCCGGACTGCACCCCGAGCACACCATCCATATCGAGATAGACCGCCTCCAGGCACCAGAAACAGCCGCCCCCCAGCGTGGCCACTTCGGTCCGGGCCGTCTCCTGTTGCATCATCTGCGTCATGACCATTCCTCCGTTGCATTCGCCCACCTTCACGAGACCCGGCCCATGAGCCTGCCCGCACTCGCCTGCAGCCTGACCCTGTCCGCCCTGTCGTGGCAGGCCATCGACGACGTTGTGATGGGCGGCGTGTCCGCGAGTTCCTCCCGCGTGACCGAACACGGCACGGTGCTGTTCTCCGGCCGCGTATCGCTCGAGAACAACGGCGGCTTCGCCTCGATACGCAGCGCCGACCGCCGCCTCGACCTGTCGGGGGGAACAGGAGTCGCCCTGAGGGTGCGCGGCGACGGCAAGCGCTACAAGCTGAGCCTTCGCACGGGCGGCGGCTTCGACGGGGTGCAGTATCAGGCGCCCTTCGACACCACGGCGGATCAGTGGCAGGTGGTACCGCTGCCCTTCGAGGCCTTCGAGCCGCGCTGGCGGGGGCGGCTGGTGCCGGACGCACCAGCCCTGGACCCGGCGGCCGTCCTGTCCATCGGCGTGGTGATCGCCGACCGGCAGGCGGGTCCCTTCAGCATCGAACTGGACTGCCTGGGGCCCCTGACGGTGCCGGCGCCATGATCGCACTGCTCCAGCGCGTGACCCACGCCAGCGTCGTGGTGGACGGGCAGACCACCGGTGAAATCGGCCCGGGTCTGCTGGTGTTGCTTTGCGCCGAGCCCGCGGACACACCCGCCGACGCGGAGCGTCTGATCGGGCGCCTGCTCGACTACCGGGTGTTCGCCGACGAGGCCGGGCGCATGAACCGCAGCCTGCGGCAGGTGGGCGGCAGCTTGCTGCTGGTGCCGCAGTTCACTCTGGCCGCCGACACGCGCTCGGGCACCCGGCCGGGCTTTTCACGTGCGGCCCCCCCCGATCTGGCGCGCGCCCTGTTCCACCATGCACTGCAGCATGCCCGCAGCGTACACACTCCGGTCGGCGCCGGGGTCTTCGGTGCCCACATGCAGGTGTCCCTGCTCAATGACGGCCCCGTCACCTTCTGGCTGAGCAGCGGCCAGCGCGCCTGACCGGGCCGTGGCGGCTGGCATCGGGCCGCGAATACCCCCTCGACCGACAGCAGTTCTTCCCGTAAAGCCCATGCTCCGTGTGCCGTAAACGAATCGTCGAAAGCGCGATGAAAGCGGGCAGAGGATGGCGCGGAAAGCCGGGGCGGCACGCCCCGCGAGAACAGGGACGAACGGCAGACCGTGGTTCGAGTCGCTCGAATCGCGCTGCCTGCTGTCGGCCGATCTCCTGCCCGTCGACCTGTCCCAGCCCCCGCCCGAGGTCCCGCCGCCCCAGGTCATCACCGAAACGCTCAGCCGCGAAGCGCGCGAACTGGTGGTCATCGACGCCGGCGTCGCCGACGCCGACACCCTGCTGGAGACCATCCGTCGCCAGACCGATCGCAGCCTCGACGTGGTGCGTCTCGACGGCACGCGCGACGGCCTGACCCAGATCAGCGCTCTCCTGCAGGGCCGGCGCGACCTCGACGCGCTGCACATCCTGTCGCACGGCAGTCAGGGGCAACTCCGCCTGGGTGACGCCACGGTGGACCGCAGCGGCCTGGAAGCCGCCGCCGGCGCGCTGCAATCCTGGCAGCAGGCCCTGGGCTCTGACGCCGACATCCTGCTCTACGGATGCGACCTCGCGGCGGATGCCGAGGGACTGGCCTTCATCGATACCCTCGCGCGGCTGACCGGGGCCGATGTGGCGGCCAGCACCGACGCCACAGGCGCAGCCGCCCTGGGGGGCGACTGGGTACTGGAAGCGCAAACCGGCGCGGTGGAAGCAGCCAGCCTGCTCGACGACCCGCGCGCCGCGCCGTGGCATCACGTCCTGGCTCTGCTGGCCGAGGACGCGTTCGAGGGCTTGGGCAACCTCGCAGGCAGCACCGGCGGCTCCGGCTGGGTGGACGCCTGGGCCATGGTGACGGGGAATGCGAACCGGTTCCAGCTTCTCGCTCCCGGGCTCTCTGCCGACCCCGCCCCGGGTCCACCGGTCGGCACCGCGGTCTATGCCCAGACCGGCAGCGACTCCGAGACGAGACGTCACCTCACCGATGCCATCGGCGCGCCCGGCACGACCACGTGGGTCGCCTTCCTGCTCAAGGCAGGCAACGTCAACAACACCGACTATTCGGGTCTTCTGCTCGGCGGGGACGCCGGCTTCCCGGTGTTCGCGGGATACACCAGCGCCGGCTTCTACATCGAGCGGCAGGGTGGGGCCCTGTCCACCCAGGTCGGGAGCGCCATCCCGGTCGACGGGCAGACCTACCAGATCGTTCTGAAGATCGAATCCGTCGCCCTGAACGACAGCATCACCATGTATGTGGACCCGGATCCGAACGATCCCGATTCGGGCATCGGGGCCCGCGCAAACACCAATCTCCTCGATCTCGGCAATTTCAGGCGCATAGGATTCCAGGCCGGCGCGCAGAACAGCGCCCTCGACGAACTGCGCATTGGAACCAGCTATGCCGATGTGGTGCACGGCGCTCCAGTCGTCAACACGGCACCGGTGCTGAACCCGGCAGCAAGCCCGACGCTGGCCGCCATCACCGAGGATGCGCCGACTCCTGCGGGGGCTGTCGGTACCCTCGTTTCCGATCTCGTGGATCTGGACACCGCGGCCGGCGGCCTCGACAACGTGATCGACCCGGATAGCGGCGCGGTGACCGGCATCGCGATCACCGCGATCGCCGGCACCAATGGCAGCTGGCACTACACCACGGATGGCGGCCTGCAGTGGCTGGCACTGAGCACTGCGTCCGACAACGATGCCCTGCTACTGCCGGCGAGCGACAGCACTCGGGTGTACTTCAGGCCCCACGGCGATTTCGCCGGCGCCGTCAGCGGCGCCTTCACCTTCCGCGCCTGGGACCAGACGACCGGAACCGCCGGCCTGCGCGCGGACACCGGCACGAACGGCGGCGACTCCGCCTTCTCGAGTGCGACCGACACGGTCTCGCTGACGGTCACGCCAATCAACGATGCCCCCACCCTTACCGAGGGCGCTAACCACGTACTGCCTGGCACGGACGAGAACACCACCTCGGTCTCCACCACGGCGTCCGCAATCCTTGGAGGAGTGAGCGCAGCCGACGCGGACGACGGCGCGCTCCGCGGCATCGCCGTGACGTCGGTGAACGGGAACGGCACCTGGCAATACTCCACCGACGGCGCCACCTGGACCGGGTTCGGTGCACTCGGCGCCACCAACGCCCTGCTGCTGGCCGCCGATGCCCAGGTGCGCTACCAGCCCGACCAGCGCAACGGCGAAACCGCGGGCTTCGGTTTCCGCGCCTGGGACCAGACCACCGGGACGGCGTCGGGCAACAGTGCACCGAGCACTGCGGACCCGGGCTCCGGCGGCGGCACCACCGCCTTCAGCACTGCCAGCGCCACCGCCTCCATCGTGGTGGGCAGCGTCAACGACGCGCCAGCACTCGACGCCACCCGCACGCCGGCCGACATCACGGTCAGCGAGGACGCCGGTGCGCCTGCGGGGGCCGTCGGCACGCTGATCACTGCGCTGGTCGATCTCGCCACCCCGGGCGGGCAGGTGGACAACGTCACCGACCACGACACGGGAGCCATCACCGGCATCGCGGTCACGGGCACGGACAACACCCACGGCACCTGGCACTTCTCGACCGACAACGGCACGACCTGGACCGCGCTGGGGACACCCGCTGTGACCAGCGCCCGCCTGCTGGCTGCGGACGGCAATACGCGCGTGTACTTCCAGCCGCTGCCGAATTACTTCGGGAGTTCGGCGGGTGCACTGACCTTCCGCGCCTGGGACCAGACCAGCGGCAGCAACGGCGCAACGGCGGATACGGCGGCCAACGGCGGCAGCACGGCGTTCTCCGAGCAGCTGGACACGGTCGCTCTCACCGTGAACGCGGTGAACGACGCACCGTCGATCACCAACGGCTACACCCATGTGCTGCCGAACACGGACGAGAACACCACCTCGTCCAGCACCTTCGTGACGGACATCGTGACCGGGGCCGGATGGACCGACGCGGATGGCACGGCACCGCTCGGCCTCGCGGTCACCTCGACCACCGGCAACGGTGCCTGGTCCTACTCCACCAACGGCACCACCTGGCAGCCCTTCGGCTCGGTGAGCAGCACCAGCGCCCTGCTGCTGGGGGCCGGCACGCGCGTGCGCTATGCACCGGACGGGAATAACGGCGAGACCGCCAGCTTCGGCTTCCGCGCCTGGGACCAGAGCACCGGCACGGCTTCCACCAACAGCACACGCGGATTGTTCAATCCCGGCAGCGGCGGCGGCAGCAGCGCCTTCTCGGCTGCCACGGCCTCGGCAAGGATGACGGTTGCTTCCGTCAACGACGCACCAACGCTGAGTACCGCGACGACACCGGTGATGACGATGAGCGAGGACAGCGGCAGTCCGACGGGTGCCGTGGGAAACCTCGTCTCCTCCATCGCCGATCTCAACCCTCCGAGCGGGGGCATGGACAACGTGACCGACCCCGACACCGGGGCGGTCACCGGCATGGCCATCCTGACGACCAACGAGAGCAACGGAACCTGGTTCTACACCACCAACGGCGGAGCCTCGTGGCAGAGCGTCGGCGCGGTGAGCACCACCAACGCGCTGCTGCTGGCGGGCGATGCGAACACGCGGCTGTATTTCCGGCCCAATGCCAACTACTTCGACACCGCGGCGAATGGCAGCTCGCGACTGACCTTCCGCGCCTGGGACCAGACAGCAGGGACCAGCGGCACGCAGGTGAACGCCAGCGCTGCCGTCAGCGGCGGTTCCACCTCGCTGTCGGCGGCCGTCAACGATCTTTTCGTGAAGGTCAACAACATCAACGACGCCCCGGTGGCCAGCGGCGAGGCCACGCTGGCGGCGGTGAGCCAGGGCGACACGAACCCGTCCGGCGCGTTGGTAAGCGCCCTGTTCGCCGCGAATTTCGACAACACCCTCGACGGCACGGGCTCCACCCCCCTGAGCGCCGCTGCCGTGATCGCCAACACCGCCGACCCGTCCCACGGCCGCTGGCAGTACTCCTCCAACGGGACGACCTGGGTGGATGTCCCGACCGTCGGACTGGGCGACACCAGCGCCCTGGTGCTGCCGGTGTCCTATCGGCTGCGCTTCCTGCCCTCGGGCAGCTTCGTCGGCGATCCGGCGGCACTGACGGTGCGGCTTGCGGACGGCAGCGGAACCTCCTCATTCTCCACCTCGCGCAACATCTCACTCTCCAGCGGGCCGGGCAGCGGCATCGGCGGCATCGGCAACTACTCGGCGGCTACCGTCCCACTCCGCACCACCGTGCTGGCCAACACCGCGCCGGTCCTCGACGCCACGCGGACGCCGCCAGCCCTCAGCGCCACCGAGGATGCAGCCCCGCCCTCTGGCGCCGTGGGCACGCTGGTGTCCACGCTGGTGGACTTCGCGTCGCCCACTGGCCAGGTGGACAACGTCACCGACCCCGACACCGGCCCCTTGCTGGGCATCGCCATCACCGCCGCCGATGTCGGCAAGGGAACCTGGCACTTCAGCACCAACGGCGGCACCACGTGGACGGCACTGGGCACGCCCTCCGCAGGCGCGGCACGCCTGCTGGCGGCCGACGCCAACACCCGGCTCTACTTCCGGCCCGATGCCAACTTCCACGGCAGCATCGTCAACGCGCTGACCTTCCGCGCTTGGGACCGCACCTCGGGCAGCAATGGGGCGACCGCCGATACCGGCACCGTCGGTGGCACGACGGCCTTCTCGATTGCGACGGACACCGTGGCGCTGAACGTCGCTGCGATCAACGACGCGCCGCTGGCGACAGAGAATGCGACCCTGGAACCGGTCGATGCCGGCACCGCAAACCCGCCCGGGGCGAGCGTCCTCGCGCTGTTCGGCTCATCCTTCGATGACAGCGCCGACGCGGGCGCCGCCGGCAACCTGGCCGCCGTCGCCATCGTCGGGAACGCCGCCGTTGCAGGCCAGGGCGCGTGGCAGTTCTCGGAAGACGGTGTGAGCTGGACCGCGGTGCCGACCTCGGGGCTGTCGAATGCCGCGGCGCTGGTACTGCCCGCGAACTACCTGGTGCGCTTCCTCCCGGCGACGGGATACAGCGGCACGCCGGGTGCGCTGAGCGTGCGCGTGTCCGACGGGTCCACAGCCTCCGGGACGGGATACGCGGCCGCGAGGAACATCGGTTCGGCGATCGGCGGCAGCCAGCCCTGGTCAGTGGACACGATCGCGCTCAACACCTCGGTCCTGAGCAGCACCGCGGACAATCAGGCGCCGCGAGCCCTCCCGGTGGCGAATCCGGCTTCGGCCTACGACTTCGAGAATGCGGGCGTGGGCCCAGGCAGCGTTACGTCCTACGTGCCCGGCGGTGCCACGATGTCGCTGAGTGGCAGCGCCACCCTTGCGGCCAGCGCCGCCCGCCCAGGTTCCAGCGGCTCGACCGGCCTGCTGATGACGGCGCAGATGGACAGCACCGTACCCCAGGTCACCCTCGGCCCGCTGCCCGGCGCCGCCACCATGACGGGCTTCACCTTCGCCGGCTGGGTGCGCTTCGATGGCAATGCGTCGGAGCAGGCCTGGGAGCGGGTGTTCGATTTCGGCCGTCTGGCCGGCAATAACAACTGGCTCGCCCTCGCGCGCCGCGGCACCTCGAACGATCTGCAACTGCACTCGGAGAACATGAGCGGCGGGTCCAGCGGGCAGGTGACGGTCACGAACGCGATCACGGCGGGGCAATGGATGCATGTGGCGGCGACGGTCGACACGGCGGGCCCCGGCAGCCAGACGGTGACCGTCTACATCGGCGGCAGCGCGGGGGGGACGTATACGATTTCTGCCGGCAACCGCCTGCAGTTCGCGAACTGGGAGAGCTATCGCATCGGCGCGTCGAATCATATGCTCGCGTCCGACCGCCAGTTCCGCGGCGCCATGGACGACATCCACTTGTTCGAGCGCGCCCTGTCGGCAGCCGAGGTCGCGCGACTGGCTTCGACCACGCCTGTGACGATGGCCACCAGCGAAGGGGCCTCGCCCGTCGTGCTCGACGCCCTGGGCTCCGTGGTGGACTCGGAGCTGGCTGCGGCCGCAGCGGGTGCCGGCAGTTACGCCGGTGCCACGCTGACCCTGTCGCGTAACGGCGGCGCCCATGCCAGCGACGTCTTCTCTGCGACCGGCACCCTCGGCCCCCTCACCCAGGGCGGCAGCCTCGTGGTCGGCGGCACCACCATCGGCGCGGTCACCACCAACAGCGGCGGCACACTCAAGTTGAGTTTCGACGCTGCAGCCACCACCGCATTGCTCGACGCTGCGGTGCGCCAGATCGCCTACGCCACCGCCAGCGACGCGCCCCCGGCCTCGGTGCAGATCAACCGCGTCTTCAACGACGGCAACTCCGGCGCCCAGGGCAGCGGCGGAGCGCTCAGCGTCAACAGCGCCATCACCGTAAACATCGCCGCGGTCAACGACTCTCCCGTGCTCGACGCGAGCCGGACGCCGCCCGCGATCGAATCGCTGAAGAACGCTGGCGCACCATCGGGCGTCGTCGGCACGCTGGTGTCCACCCTGGTGGACTTCGCCTCGCCTGCCGGGCAGGTGGACAACGTCACCGACCCGGACGCCGGCGCGCAGCTCGGCATCGCCATTGTCGGCGCCGACAACACGCGCGGCGACTGGTACTTCAGCACGAACAACGGCAGCAGCTGGACGGCGCTGGGCAGCCCAGGCACCACCTCGGCCCGCCTGCTCGCCGCCGATGCGAACACCCGCGTCTACTTCAAGCCTGATGCAGGCTTCACCGGCACCGTCGCCGAGGGCCTCACCTTCCGCGCCTGGGACCGCGCCTCGGGCAGCAACGGCGGCACGGCGAACACCACGTTCACAGGCGGCACCGACCCCTACTCCGACGGCGTCGACACCGTGGCACTGACCGTGGCCCCGGCCAACGGTGCGCCCCGGGTGCTGCCGGTGGCAGGTGCGGCGGCAGCCTACGACTTCGAGGGGGTGGGCTCTGGAGAGAGCACGGTCAGCTCCCATGTCGCGGGCGGGGCCGACCTGACCCTCGGTGGCAGCGCGACGCTGACGACAGGCGCGGCTCGCCCCGGGTCGGCGGAGGGGGCCGTCGGGCTGTTGCTGACGGCCACACAGAACAGCGTTTCCCCGCAGGTCACCCTGGGCCCATTGCCCGGCGCCGCCGCCATGACCGGCTTCAGCTTCTCCGGTTGGGTTCGCTTCGACACCAATGGCACCGGCCAGGGCTATGAACGGGTGTTCGATTTCGCGAGCGGACCGGGCTACGGCTGGCTGGCGCTGGCGCGATACGAGACGACGAACGACCTCATCCTCCACTCGGAGGACAACACCGGTGCTGATGAAGGGTCCCGCTCGGTGATCGTGGCCGATGTCATACAGCCTGATGAGTGGATGCACGTGGCCGCCACGGTGGACACCCTGGGGTCGGGCGAACAGCGGGTCACGGTCTACGTCGATGGCGTGTCCGGGGGCTCGTACGACATCGCGTCGGGCAGCCGCCTCGAGTTCGCGAACTGGACGAGCTACCTGCTCGGTGCCTCCAACAACTATCCCAACACGGACCGCCAGTTCCGCGGCGCCATGGACGACATCCAGCTGTTCGAGCGCGCCCTGTCCGCCGCCGAAGTGGCGCGGCTGGCCTCGACCACGACCCCGACGCTCGCCATCACCGAAGGCGCCGCCCCCGTCGTGCCCGATACGCTGGGCTCGGTGGTCGACCCCGAACTGGCCGCCGCCGCAGCCGGTGCCGGCAGCTACGCCGGCGCCACGCTGACCCTGTCGCGCGACGGCGGCGCCAGCGCCAGCGATGTGTTCTCCGCCACCGGCACCCTCGGCGCCCTCACCCAGGGCGGCAACCTCGTGGTCGGCGGCACCACCATCGGCACCGTCACCACCAACAGCGGCGGCACGCTCAAGCTGAGCTTCAATGCTGCAGCGACCAGCACACTGCTCGACACCGCCGTGCGCCAGATCGCCTACGCCAACATCAGCGACGCGCCCTCGGCCTCGGTGCAGATCAACCGCGTCTTCAGCGACGGCAATACCGGCGCCCAGGGCGCGGGCGGTGCGCTCTCCGTCAACAGCCCGGTCACCGTGAACATCGCCGCCGTGAACGATGCGCCGCTTGCAGACGGCGAGGCCGCCCTCGGCGAGGTGGAGCGTGACGAGACCGATCCAGCCGGCACCACCGTGTCGGCGCTTTTTGCAAGTCTCTACGACGACACGGCGGACGGGGCCGGTGCAACCGCACTCAGCGCCGTGGCCATCGTGCAGAACTCGGCCAATGCGGCGACACAGGGACGCTGGCAATACTCCGATGAGGACGACGGGGCGTGGCAGGACGTGCCCACGACGGTGTCGGACGAAGCGGCCCTGGTGCTGCCTGCGGACTACCGCCTTCGCTTCGTGCCGGCGTCCGGCTACACGGGCATGCCCGGCGTGCTCAAGGTTCGGCTGTCGGACGGCACGGCGGCAGCGGGCACTGGTTTCGACACCGCGCGGGACATCACGGCCGCGACCGGCGGCACCGGCCCCTGGTCGAACGACGCAGTGCCGCTCGGGGTGACCGTGGTGCCGGTCAACCGCGCCCCGACGCTGGGCGGTGCCAACGACCTGCCCGACATCGACGAGGACACGGCGACCAATCCCGGGCAGACCGTGGCGGCACTGCTGGCAGGCCACGCCGCCGATGCCGATGCCGACAGCGTCGGCATCGCCGTGACCGGGGTGGAC
>JBILUV010000007.1:0-31309 GCA_044370825.1 Burkholderiales bacterium
TACTACCTGCGGCAGATCTGGCGCGATCCAGGCGGTCGCGTCACCAACAAGCTGGTCTCGACCGTGCTCACCAACCACGCGGACGTCTACGCCCCCGCCTGCCGCATGAAGGCCTGGTGAGGTCTGCAGGCGCGACGGCTGCGTCGCGCCGCACGCGCACGGTCATCCATCGATGGACCCGATCCTTCTCGCCGAGCAGGCTCTGAACGGCCTGCAGTTCGGGCTGATGCTGTTCCTGCTCGCCGCCGGATTGACCCTGGTGTTCGGCATCATGGACATGATCAACCTGGCGCACGGCTCGCTCTACATGGTCGGCGCCTATCTGGCGGCCAGCGTCGCCACGGCATCGGGCTCCTTCGTGCTCGCCGTTTGCGCTGCCATGGCCGGCACCGCGGTGCTCGGCGTTGTGCTCGAGGTATCGCTGCTGCGCCAGCTCTACCAACGCGACCACCTGCATCAGGTCCTGGCGACCTTCGGCCTGATCCTGATGGCCAACGAGGTGGTGCGCATGATCTGGGGTCCGGAGGCGCTGAGCCTGAATCCGCCGCACGCCCTGTCCGGGCCGGTCGAGCTCGGACCCGACCTCTTCTATCCTGCCTACCGGCTGATGATCATCGGCGTCGGCCTGGCAGTGGCGGTGCTGCTCTACTTCCTGGTGGCGCACACGCGGATTGGCATGCTGGTGCGCGCCGGGGCCTCCAACCGCGAGATGGCCCGGATCATGGGCGTACGCGTGCGTCTCGTGTTCACCCTTGTCTTCGCCATCGGCGCAGCGCTGTGCGCCCTAGCGGGCGCCATGCTCGGCCCGCTGCTGGCGGTGCAGGTCGGCATGGGCGAGAGCGTGCTGATCCTCGCCTTCGTGGTCATCGTCATCGGCGGCATCGGCTCGGTACGCGGCGCCTTCGTCGGTGCCCTGCTGGTCGGCATGGTGGACACCATGGGGCGGACGCTGCTGCCGATGTCCCTTCGGGCGGTGCTGCCTCCTTCGGTGGCATCCAACCTCGGGCCGGCGCTGACCTCGATACTGAGCTACGTGCTCATGGCCGGGGTGCTGTTCTTTCGTCCCCAGGGCCTGTTCCCGGCCCGCGGCTGAAGCGAACATGGCGACCGGGCTGCACCACCCCGTCCGCGCTGGCCTGCTGCTGCCGGTGCTTGCCGGCGCGGCCCTGCTGCCGGCGCTGCTGGTCTGGCTGGACGAGCCCTTCTACCTGGTGCTGGCGAGCCGCATCATGATCTACGCTCTGGCGGCCGTCAGCCTCAACCTCCTGGTGGGCTTCGGCGGCATGGTGAGCTTCGGGCACGCGGCCTATTTCGGTACCGGCGCCTACGTCGTCGGCATCGCCGCCACCCATGGACTCCAGTCGGCCTGGCTGTCCTGGCCGCTGGCCATGGCAGTCGCGGCGGCCGCCGCCGCGCTGATCGGGGTGATCAGCCTGCGCACCCGCGGCGTGTACTTCATCATGATCACGCTGGCATTCGCTCAGATGATGTTCTACGTCTTCGTCTCGCTGAAGGAGTACGGCGGCGAGGACGGCCTGGCGCTGGGCGCGCGGTCCGCCGTCTGGCCCGGCCTCGACCTGAAGTCGGACACCGTCTTCTATTTCGTCACCCTGGTGGTGGTGGTGGTCGCCATCGGCGCGCTGTGGCGGGTGGTGAATTCGCGCTTCGGGCAGGCCCTGCAGGGGGTGCGCGAGAACGAGACCCGCATGGAAGCGAGCGGCTTCCCGGTGATGCGCATCAAGCTGGCGGCCTTCGTCATCGCAGGGGCGATGGCTGGACTGGCAGGCGCCCTGGCGGCAAACCAGAACGACATGGCGAGCCCCGGCATGCTTGCGTGGCACCAATCGGGCATGCTGCTGATCATGGTCATCCTCGGCGGCGTGGGGCGCTTCCTCGGCCCCGCCCTGGGCGCCGTCGTCCTCCTGGGACTGGAGGAGGTGGTGTCGGGCTACACGCTGCACTGGCAGTTTTTCGTCGGGGCGGTGCTGGTGGCGGTGGTGCTGTTCGCGCCGGATGGCCTCGCCACGCTCGGCAGGAGATGGCGGCGTGGCTGAGGCCTTGCTGCTGTCCGGCCTCGTAAAGCGCTTCGGCGGTCTCACGGCCACCGACGGGGTGTCGCTCGAGGTCGCACAGGGTCACATCCACGCGTTGATCGGTCCCAACGGTGCCGGCAAGACCACGCTGATTCACCAGATTTCCGGCGCTCTCGCGCCCGACGCGGGATCCGTGACTCTGCTGGGCCGTGACGTTACCCGCTTGGCCATGCACGAGCGCGTGAATGCCGGTCTGGCGCGCTCCTACCAGATCACCCAGCTTTGCAGGCGCTTCAGCGTCATCGACAACCTCGCCCTGGCCGCCAGTGCCCGGCTCGGGCCGAGCTTCCGTTTCTGGCGGGCGGCGCACGACGACCCGCGCTCGCGCGAGGAGGCACGCCGGCTCGCCGGTCGCGTCGACTTGACGCACCGCCTGGAGGCCGACGCGAACGCTCTGGCGCACGGCGAACAGCGTCGCCTCGAGATCGGTCTCGCGCTCGCCACCCGGCCGCGTGTGCTGCTGCTCGACGAGCCGCTCGCCGGCCTCGGCCCCGAGGAGTCGGCGCGCATGGTGGATCTCATCGCCTCGTTGCGCGGACACAGCACGCTGCTGCTGGTCGAGCACGACATGGACGCGGTGTTCCGCCTCGCCGACCGCATCTCCGTGCTGGTCTCGGGCCGCGTCGTGGCCACGGGCGCGCCGGGGGCAATCCGCGAGGACCCTCTGGTGAAGCAGGCCTATCTTGGCGACGAAGCCGTGCCGCCGGCCTCGCCATCCGCGGACGCGTCGCATGACTGAAGCGGAACCGCTGCTCGAGATCGCCGGGCTGCATGCCGGCTACGCAGGTACCGAGGTGTTGTTCGGGCTCGATCTGCGCATCCGCCAGGGCGAGGTGGCGACCCTGCTCGGCCGCAACGGCATGGGCAAGACCACGACCGTACGCGCAATCCTCGGCCTGGTCCCGATCTCCGCCGGCAGCATCCGCTTCCGTGGAGAGCGCATCGACGCGCAGCCGACAGAGCGCATCGCACGCCTGGGCATCGCTCTGGTGCCGGAGGGACGCCAGGTGTTTCCCAACCTCACCGTGGAGGAAAACCTGCGCGCCTTCGCCGACAACCGCCGCGCCAGCGCCGATCCGTGGCAGCTCGACCGGGTGTATGGGCTGTTCCCCCGCCTGCGCGAACGTCGGGGCAACCTCGGCAACCTGCTCTCCGGAGGCGAGCAGCAGATGCTCGCCATCGGGCGCGCCCTGATGACCAATCCGTACCTGCTCATCCTCGACGAAGCCACCGAGGGGCTCGCGCCCCTGGTGCGCGAGGAGATCTGGCGCTGCCTGCATGCGCTGGCCGACGAAGGCCAGACCATCCTCGTGATCGACAAGTACGTCGCCCGCCTGATCGCCCTCGCGCGTCACCACACCATCATCGAGCGCGGGCGCGTCGTCTGGCAGGGGGACTCCGCAGCGCTAGACGCCGACCATGGCATCTGGCACCGCCATCTCGGCATCTGAGCCCGCGTTGCGCTCCTGCGGGGTCGGCACGGGATGCCAGCCCGGATGTTCCATCCGATCGCAGGAGGATGACCAGATGCGTGGCGCGGAAGGCCGCGCCACGCGCGACCTGAGCAAGGTTCCGGGTTAAAGTCTCGCGCTTTCCGTGCTGCCAGGGTCGGCGGCGCCAGACCATTACACCGGAGGACGCCATGTCGAACATCGTCGAGTATCAGGTTCAGGGACACGTCGGGGTCATCACACTCAACAACCCTCCGGTCAATGCGCTGTCGGTGAGCAAGGGACTGCTCCAGGGCATCCTCGACGCGTTGAAGCAGGGTGATCACGACCCCGCCGTGCGGGTGTTCCTGCTGATCGGCGGTGGAAAGAACTTCTCCGGCGGCGCGGATATCACCGAGTTCGGCAAGATGCCCCCGCCCGGCATGGCCAACCTGCGCGACGTGCTCGCCTACATGGACACCGTCACCAAGCCCATGGTGGCCGCCATCGCCGGGCCCACCATGGGCGGCGGCCTGGAGCTGGCGCTCGGCGCACACTACCGCTGCGCCATCACCGGCGCCCAGATCGGGCTGCCGGAGGTCAAGCTCGGACTGCTGCCGGGTGCCGGTGGCACCCAGCGCCTGCCGCGCCTGATCGGTGCCGCCACCGCCCTGGACATGATCGTCAGCGGCGATCCGGTGAGCACGGAGCGGGCGAAGGAGCTGGGCATCGTCGACGAGATCGTCGCTGGCGATCTGCGCAGCGCCGCCATCCAGTTCTCCAACCGCGTGGTGCGCGAGGGTCGGCCGATCCGCCGCGCCAGCGCACTGACCGCCGCCGTCGAGGGCGATGCCGATGGATTCTTCGCAGCCGCACGCGGCCGCATCGCGAAGGACTACCGCGGCTATCCGGCTCCGCTGGTCTGCATGGAGTGCGTCGAGGCCGCCGTGCGCCTGCCCTTCGCCGAGGGCATCCGCTTCGAGCGCGAAGGCTTCGAGCGTCTGGTGGCGACCACTGAATCTCGCGCCCTGCGCCACGCCTTCTTCGCAGAGCGCGCGGCCAACAAGATCAAGGACGTTCCCGAGGACACGCCAGTGCGCGAAATCCGCGCCGCCGCCGTCCTCGGCGCCGGCACCATGGGTGGCGGCATCGCAATGAACTTCGCCAACGCCGGCATCCCGGTGAAGCTGCTGGAGGCCTCGCAGGAGCGCCTAGACAAGGGCCTGGAGGTGATCCGCCGCAACTACGCCGCCACCGTCGCCAAGGGACGCCTGTCCCAGGAGGCGATGGACAGGCGCATGGGCCTGATCAGCGGGGTCCTCGAGTACGACGCCCTGAAGGAGGCAGACATCATCGTCGAGGCGGTGTTCGAGGAGATGGAGATCAAAAAGGAGGTGTTCCGCAAGCTGGATGCGGTGGCCCGTCCCGGGGCCATCCTCGCCACCAACACATCGACCCTTGACATCGACCAGATCGCGGCGGTGACGTCACGTCCCCAGGACATCATAGGCCTGCACTTCTTCAGCCCGGCCAATGTGATGCGCCTGCTCGAGATCGTGCGCGGCGCCCGAACCGCCCACGACGTGATCGCGACGAGCATGAAGCTTGCGCGCACCATCCGCAAGGTCGGGGTGCTGGTCGGCGTGTGCGACGGGTTCGTCGGCAACCGCATGGTGCACGCCTACTTCCGCGAGGCGGTTTTCCTGCTCGAGGAAGGCGCGCTGCCGCAGCAAGTCGACCGCGCGCTCGAGGAGTTCGGCTGGGCCATGGGGCCGTTCCGGGTGAGCGACCTCGCCGGCCTGGACATCGGCTGGGCGATCCGCAAGCGTCAGGCGGCCACCCGCGATCCGGCCGAGCGCTATTCCCGCATCGGCGACCTGATCTGCGAACGCGGCCGCTTCGGTCAGAAGACCGGTGCCGGCTACTACCGCTACGAGAATGGCCGCACGCCCGTGCCCGACCCGGAGATCGAGGCCCTCATCGTGGAGGCATCCCGGGACGCGGGCATCGAGCGCCGCGTGATCAGCGACCAGGAGATCATCGAGCGCTGCATGTACCAGCTGGTCAATGTCGGCGCGCAGATCCTCGAGGAGGGCATCGCCCAGCGCGCCAGCGACATCGACATCGTCTACCTGTACGGCTACGGCTACCCGCGCTACCGCGGCGGCCCCATGTTCCACGCGGATACCGTCGGCCTTCCGAAGGTGCTCGAGTCGATCCGCGGTTTCCACGCTGCCCATGGTGGCTTCTGGAAGCCGGCCTCGCTGCTCGAGAAACTGGTGGCCGAGGGCGGGAACTTCTCCAGCCTCTGACGTGACGCGCCGGATGGGGGTCTCCCAGGGGCTCATCCGGCTGCCAACCCCCGTCTGACCGGGGGAGTCAGGACGCCCGCCGCCCCCTCTGAAAGGTTGGTGTCAGGTCGACGACCGCATACTTCGGGTTCCGCTTGGCCGCCCCCCGAGGTCACTGTCTCCCGACAGGAACCTCGCCGTGATCGCAAACGTCGCGAGCTTCCAGCGCGTCGGGCGGTGGCGATCGACAATGAAGACAAGACACATCGACATCCGCAAGATCACGGTCCTGCGTGGTCCCAACATGTGGACCTGCAACCCCGTGCTGGAGGCCCTGATCGACATCGGGGACCTCGAGGATTTCCCCTCGGACCGCATCGCGGGGTTTCCCGGGCGGCTGGCCGGCTGGATGCCGTCGCTGGTGGAACACCGCTGCAGCTACGAGGAGCGCGGCGGTTTCCTGCGGCGCCTTGAGGAAGGGACCTGGGCTGGTCACGTGCTCGAGCACGTGGCGCTCGAGCTCCAGGCCCTTGCGGGCATGCCGGGCGGCTTCGGGCGCGCCCGCGGCACGGCCGAGCGCGGCGTGTACAAGGTCATCGTCACCTGCTGGCAGGAGGACGTGACGCGGGAGGCGATCTTTCTGGCGCGCGATCTCGTGCTCGCTGCCATGGATGACCGCCCTTGCGACGTGGCTGCGGCAGTCTCCCGCCTGCGCGAATTGAGCGATGAGTTCTGTCTTGGCCCGAGCACCGGCGCGATCGTCACGGCAGCCCAGGCCCGCGGCATACCTCACATCCGCCTCAATACCGGCAATCTTGTGCAACTGGGTTACGGCAAAGTGCAGAACCGGATCTGGACGGCGGAGACGGAACGGACCAGCGCCATCGCCGAGGGCATCTCCCGCGACAAGCAGCTCACCAAGCGTCTGCTCTCGGGCTGCGGCGTGCCCGTGCCCGACGGGCGCGAGGTGACGAGCGCCGCAGACGCGTGGCAGGCGGGCCTCGACGTCGGCGTGCCGGTGGCGGTCAAGCCCCTCGACGGCAACCACGGGCGCGGCGTGGTGCTCGGTCTCACCGGGCAATCCGAGATCGAGGCGGCTTACGCCGTCGCTGCGTGCGAAGGCTCGGGCGTGCTGGTCGAACGCATGATCCCTGGCGACGAGCATCGGCTGCTGGTGATCGGCGGGCGTCTCGTGGCCGCCGCCAGGGGCGAAGCCGCGCACGTGATGGCCGATGGCGAGCACAGCGTGCTGCAGCTGATCGACTGGCAGTTGAACAGCGATCCGCGCCGTGGCAGCACCGAGGACTGTCCCTTGAACCCGGTGCGCATCGACTCGGTCGCCCTGCTGGAACTGGCGCACCAGGGGCTTACGCCCGAGTCCGTTCCGCCGGCCGGCACGCGCGTGCTGATCCAGCGCAACGGCAATGTCGGCTTCGATGTCACCGACAGCGTCCACCCCGAGGTGGCGGCCATGGCCATCCTCGCGGCGCGCGTGGTGGGGCTCGACATCGCCGGGATCGACGTGGTCGCGGAGGACATCACCCGTCCGCTGCAGGACCAGGGCGGCGCCATCGTCGAGGTCAATGCCGGCCCCGGGCTGCAGGTTCACCTGCAGCCGGCCAAAGGCGCCGGCCGCCCCGTGGGCGAGGCGATCGTCGGGCATCTGTTCGGGCCGGGGAACGATGGCCGCGTCTCGCTGGTGGGTGTCGCCGGGAGCCACGGACTGACCACGGCGGCCCGTCTGATGGCCCATCTGCTGCAGTTGCGAGGCACGTCCACCGGACTGGCCTGCGCCGACGGTCTCTACCTCGGGCAACGCCGGATCGAACAGGGGGACTGCGCCCGCTGGGACGCCGCGCGCCGGTTGCTGATGAATCGCAGCCTTGAGGCCATCGTCGTGGAGAACGGACTTCGCACCATGGCGATGGAGGGGCTCGCCTACGACGGCTGCCAGGTCGGCATCGTCACCGGCCTGGACCCTGCGGATCTGATCCCCGAGCAGCCCATCGAAGATGCGGAGCAGTTGTTCAAGGTGTTGCGCACGCAGGTGGACGTGGTGCTGCCCACGGGGACGGCGGTGCTGAACGCGGACGACGAGGTGGTGGCGGGCATGGCGGAGCTCTGCCCTGGCAAAGTCATCCATGTCAGCGCGCAAGGCATGCAGAACCCGGTGGTGTCCAGCCACGTCGCCGCGGGTGGATGTGCCATCGTTCTGGACGGACACTCCGTCCGGGTGGCGACGCCGCAGGGGCTGCATACCGTGCTCGCCCTGCCTGAGTTCCCCCTTGCGCGGGCGACCTTCGACGCCGGCACCATCCCGCTGCTCGCCGCCGTCGGGGCTGCCTGGGCGCTCGGGTTGTCGCCGGAACTGATCCGCGCCGGCATCGGCAGCTTCGATCCGGTGGCCACCGGGTTCGCCTCGGCCGCCTGAGCGCCCCCTGCATCATGCGCATCGATCGCATCCGCGCCCTGCGCGGCCCGAACCTGTGGGGACGCCACACCGCGCTGGAACTGGTGGTGTCGCTGGAGCCGGCCGAGGAGTCACTGGATGGCATGCCGGGCTTCGAGGCGCGGCTGCGCTCACGATTTCCTCAGATCGGTCCGATCCGCCCCATCGGGCACACGGCGCGGCTGCCTGCCGCCCAGGCGCTGCGCTTCGCCACGCTGCGGCTGCAGTCGGAGGCCGGCAGCGAAGTCACCTTCAGCCACTGCACCCCGACCATCGAGCCCTGGACCTACCGGGTGGTGATCGAATATGCCGAGGAGGCGGTGGGACGTCTGGCGCTGGACCTCGCGCAGGCGCTGTACCGCGCCGCCCTCGACGATACCGCCTTCGACCTGCGCTCCGCGCTGGCCCGCCTCCGGGCCCTCGACGAGGACGTCAGCCTCGGCCCCAGCACCGGCGCCATCGTCCGCGCCGCCGCCGATCGTGGCGTGCCCGTACGCCGCCTGACCGACGGCAGCCTCGTGCAACTCGGCTGGGGCAGGCGCCAGAAACGCATCCAGGCGGCCGAGATCGACGCCACCAGCGCCATTGCCGAATCCATCGCCCAGGACAAGGAACTCACCAAGAGCCTGCTCGGCGCCGCCGGGATCCCGGTCCCGACGGGACGCTGCGTTTCCACCCAGGAGGAGGCCCTGTGCGCGATGGAAGCCCTCGGCGGCCCGGTCGCGGTCAAGCCGCGCGACGGCAACCAAGGCAAGGGTGTGACCGTGAACGTGTCGACCCCCGAGCATCTGGCAATCGCCTTCAGGGCAGCGCAGGAGTTCGGGCGCGAGATCATCGTCGAGCGCTTCGTGCCTGGTCACGACCACCGGCTGCTGGTGGTGGGCAACCGGCTGATCGCCGCCGCGCGGCGCGAGCCGCCGCACGTGATCGGCGACGGCGAGCACTCAATCCGTGCCCTGGTCGATCTCGTCAACCAGGATCCGAAGCGCGGCGACGGTCACGCCACGCCGCTGACGCGGATCCGTCTTGACGAGATCGCCGAGGCGCGGCTGCGCCTCCAGGGGTACGGGCCGGACGACGTGCCGCCACGGGGTGCCCGGGTGGTGCTGCGCAACAATGCCAACCTCAGCACCGGCGGCACGGCCACCGACGTCACCGACGACGTCCACCCCGAATTGGCCAGACGCGTGGTCGAGGCCGCGACCGCGGTCGGTCTCGACATCTGCGGCGTGGACGTGGTGTGCACCTCGGTGGGCGAGCCCCTGGAGGCGCAGAACGGGGCCGTGGTCGAGGTCAATGCCGCACCCGGGCTGCGCATGCACCTCGTACCGTCCTACGGGCATCCGCGCAACGTGGGCGGCGCCGTTGTCGATCTGCTGTTCGGCGCGGGCGACGATGGGCGCATCCCCGTGGTCGCCATCACCGGCACCAACGGCAAGACCATCGCCGCCCATCTGGTGGCGGCCATGCTCGCTGCGACCGGACAACGCCTGGGCATGGCCGGCAGCGACGGGCTACGGGTCGGGCCGCGCTGGCTCGCGCGGGGTGACTGCAGCGATGCGCCACACGCCCGTGACCTGCTGTCCCACCCCGAGGTGGACGCTGCGGTACTGGAGGTGTCGCGAGGCGGAATCCTGGGCGAGGGGCTGGGCTTCGACCGCTGCAGCGTGGCCATCGTGACCAACGTCGGCAGCGGCGACCACCTGGGCCTGGACCACCTCGAGACGGTCGAGGAGCTTGCCGTGCTCAAGCGGGTCATCGTGCAGAACATGGGACCCGACGGCGTCGCCGTGCTGAACGCGGCGGATCCGAACGTCGCCGCCATGGGTGCGGCCTGCCCCGGCAGCGTGATCCACTTCGCGCGTGACGGCACCCTCGCGGTCATGACGGAGCAACGGGCGCGGGGCCAGCGGCTGGTGACGGTCGAGGCAGGACATGTGGTGGCCTGCCACGGCCCGCGCGAGCACTGGCGCCTCCCGCTGTCCCGCATCCCGCTCACGCTAGGTGGCGCCGCCGGATTCATGGTCGACAACGTGCTCGCCGCCGTCGGCGCGGCCTGGGCCCTGGGCATCGCCTGGCCCCTCGTCGAGGTGACGCTCGCGGCCGCGGTGGCGGACACCACGACGCTGCCAGGCCGGCTCAACCTGTTCCGCCATCGCGGAGCGACGGTGCTGGCGGACCGCGGACACAACGCCGACGCCCTGCTGGCGCTTACCGACACCCTGGATGCCATGGCCCTGCCGGGGCGCAGGACCCTGGTCATCGGCATCCCCGCAGATCGGCGCGAACACGACGTGCGCACGCTCGGCCGCGTTGCCGCCGACCGCTACGACCGTATCATCCTGTGCCGTGACGCCGGGGAGCGGCGTCGCGGCCGCAGCGGCCTGGCTCGCGACGACGTCGAGCACGGCAACAGGGCGCGTCAGGTGGAACTGGCGGCAGGCGAGCCGGAAGCGATCGACGCCGGGCTCGCGCCGCTGGCGGCCGGCGACGTCTGCGTTGTGCTGCTGGGCGACGTCGATGCCGGTCTCGCCCGCCTCGCGGCCAAGGTGGATGGCGTCTGACTCCCCGGTGAGGAGGTTGCCGGGCCCGTCTTGCGGACCTCAGAGAAAATGCTCGAGCAGCCTGCGGCTTTGCCGGTCCAGGGCCGCCTCGTCCCGGATCAGATAGTGGATGCCGCTCTCGTCCGTCACGAGCAGGCGTCCGCCGCCCAGTCGCCGGACGTCCTCTTCACCGCGCAGGACGAAGCGCGTGGCACCGCGGTCGGTCTCCACCGACCATACGCTCGGCGCGGCCGTCCCGGAAATGGCGGCAAGCCTCTGGATCTCGGGCAGGAACTCGCGCTCGGCCAGCGCCTCCTCGACCATTCGTCGACCGGCATGCGGCAACGTGGACAGCGTCCCGATCCAGACCAGTTCACGCCCGGCCGTGTCGACCAGCGCTACCGCCTCCCCCGGCGCGCTCACCGGAAACGCCCGCACGGCCACCACCCCGTCGTGCACCTCGCCAGCCGCGGTCTCGAGCCGCAGGCGGCCCGAGGGCGATCGTGTCAGGCGCCAGTCTCCACCACTCATGTCTGGTCCTCGCCGCGCGCCGAGGTCAGGGCGTCGTCGGTCCAGGCCGGCTCCGCCGGCGCACCCTCCCGGTTCCGGGCCTGTGCCTGGACCAGTCGCCAGTAGTGTCCCTGCCGCGCCATCAACACCTCATGCGTCCCCGTCTCCACGATGTGCCCGGCGTCCAGCACCACGAGGCGGTCCGCCCGGCGCAGGGTGCTGAGGCGGTGGGCCACGGCGATCGTGGTGCGTCCCCGCACCAGATTCTCGAGCGCGCGCTGGATCTCGGTCTCGGTCTCGGTGTCGACCGAGGATGTCGCCTCGTCCAGGATCAGGATGCGCGGGTCGATCAGCAGAGCCCGCGCGATGGAGATCCTCTGGCGTTCGCCCCCGGACAAGGCCTGGCCGCGCTCCCCGACCAGGGAATCGTAGCCGTGCGGCAGCCGCAGGGTGAACTCATGGGCATGCGCCGCGCGCGCCGCGGCCACGATCTCCTCGCGAGTCGCCTCCGGCCGGCCGTAGGCGATGTTCTCCGCGATGGTCCCGAAGAACAGAAAAGGCTCCTGCAGCACCAGCCCGATGTGCCGGCGGTACGAGGACAGCGACACCGACCTCAGATCGAAGCCGTCGACCAACACCGCGCCCTCGGCGGGGTCGTAGAAGCGGCAGATCAGATTCAGCAGCGTGCTCTTGCCTGCGCCGCTCGGGCCCACCAAGCCGATCATCGTGCCCGGCTCGATCTCGAGATCGAGGCCCTGCAGCACCTGGCGGTTGCCGTGACGGAAGCTCACGCCGCGCAGCGAGAGCCGACCGGCGACGTGCTCCAGCACCCGCGGCTGCGCGCACTCCGGGACGCTGGAGGCGTGATCGAGTATCTCGAAGATCCGCTTCGCGCCGGCCGCCGCTCTCTGGGTGTGCGCCACGATCCGGCTCATCGAGTCAAGCCGGGTGTAGAACCGGCCAATGTAGGCGATGAAAGCGGTCAGCACGCCGACGCTGATATCCCCGCTCGACACCTCCCAGATGCCGAAGGCCCAGACCACCAGCAGTCCGGTCTCGGTAAGCAGCGTCACCGACGGCGAGAACAGGGCCCACAACAGGTTCACACGGTCGTTCACCGCGAGATTCCTGCGGTTGGCCTCCCGGAACCTGCCCACCTCGCGACGTTCCTGGGCGAAGGCCTTCACCACCCGGATGCCGGGGATGGTGTCGGCCAGCACGTTGTTCACCTCGCCCCAGATGCGCCCCACCTTCTCGAAACCGAGGCGCAGGCGGTCGCGCACCAGGTGGATCATCCAGACGATGAAGGGCAGCGGCAGCAGCGTGACCAGCGCCAGCGAGGGGTCGATCGACACCAGTATCACGGCCGTCATCGCAATCATGAGGATGTCGGTGGCGAAATCGAGCAGGTGCAGCGACAGGAACAGGCAGATCTGGTCGGTCTCGGCGCCGATGCGCGCCATGAGGTCGCCGGTGCGGCGCGCGCCGAAGTACTCCAGGGATTGTCCGAGCAGGTGCTCGTAGGTGGCGGTGCGCAGGTCGGCGCCGATGCGCTCGCTCACCAGGGCGAGCACGTAGGTGCGCGCCCAGCCAAGGGCCCACGCCAGCAGCGCCGCCGTGAACAAGGCACCGAGCAGGTGCGTCACCAGCGCCTGATCGATCGGCACCCCGCTGCCGAAGGGAATCAGGACCCGGTCCATCAGCGGCATGGTCAGGTAGGGCGGCACCAGGGTCGCCGCGGTCGAGAGCAGAGTGAGAACGAATCCGAGCATCAGACGGCCCCGGTAGGGCCGGGCGAAACGCCACAGACGCAGGAGGCTGCGGGCCGCGGGCTGCGCGGCTTCTTCGGCCGCGGCCACAGGTGCCGCCACGGCCTCCGGCGCCGTGACGAAACTCCCGGCACGCGCCGCCTCGAAACGCTCGACGAGGGCCGCAGCCGCCGCGACCACACGGTGCGTGAAACGCCAGGCGGCCACGCGCTCGCCACCCTCGGACAGTTCCAGGCTCGCGACACCGGCACGCTCGAAGAGCTGCAACGCCCCGGCCCGGGTCAGGGGCCAGTCCCGCCATGCGGGGTCACGGCCGGCGCCGGCCATGAGCCGTCGGTCGGTGAGCACCACGAGTCCGTCTG
This sequence comes from Burkholderiales bacterium, assembly GCA_044370825.1. GTDB lineage: Bacteria > Pseudomonadota > Gammaproteobacteria > Burkholderiales. The sequence goes on from JBILUV010000007.1 coordinate 13,448, forward strand.
CATAGAGCAGGCGCGCGTCGAGATCGGTCTCGAGCACCGCGAGGATGCGTTCCCCGAGCGCGAGCCGCGCCACAGCCAGTGGCAGCAACGCGGAAGGCGTGACGTCGGTGCGTTTCGCGGAACCGGGAGCGCTCACGCCGACGGGCCCCGCATCCGGCCATCGGGACGGTCGCACGGACCCGGCGTGGCCCGACCGGCGCGCCGCGCAAGGGTCATGACGCCTGATTCACGGGTCGACGGGACAAGGGCCGGCAGGGCACCGCTTTCAGATGACATCCGGAACATGGTCCTCGCAGGATACTCGACGGCTGACAGAGGCAAAGGCCGTCGCGGCAGACAGCGCCCGGCGGCTCCGGGATGGGGCTGCCGGCACGGCACACCCTGCCATGACGGGCACACCGGGCCCACCGGGGCCGCCCCGACGCCCGGGCCGACACGAAACCCCTGGAACCGTGGGCCCCGATCATGTCGACCGGTCCCACCTGCCAGGGTCGCGCAATCACACACAGCCCCGCAATACCCGGACGTCGACGTGCGATCAGGCGACATGATCGGGCACGTGACCCCGGGCAGGCAATCTCCAGGCATGCGCGGTCTCGGCGAGGTGGAAGCGTCCGCCAGAGCAACCGCGGGCCGGAAGGTTTTCGGCTGGCATACTGGCAGCCATCGCGCCGCCCCCCGGCAGCCTGCCTCACTGGCCCGGCGCCGGGCTACGCGCCAGGGTGGATGCCAGCCCGGCGCCATCGTTGTCACCCCGGCGCGCGGTCCCGCGAAAGCGCGGCGCTGCGCCACATCCGACTGCGCCACGTCACAGGCCGGGAGGCCCTGAAGATGGAGATCACCCGCATACGTGCCCTCCGGGGCCCCAACATCTGGACCCGGTGCACCGCGCTGGAAGTCATCATGCGCCTCGACCCGGCCGAGCGGACCATCACGACCACGCACGGGCTGGATGCGCGTCTTCAGACGCCCGGACAAGGGTGCGCCGCGACAGGGGATGTCCCGGGCTCGCTGGCGTTGCTTCTGGCGCAGACCACTCTGCGACTGCAAATGGCAGCCGGATGCCCCGTCGGCTTCTGCCGGGAGGCTCCGACCAACGACCCGGCCGTATATCGCTCGGTGATCGAGTACACCGAGGAGGCGGTGGGTCGTCTTGCCTTCGAACTGGCCTGCACGCTCTGCCAGACGGTGGTGCACGATGCGCCGTTCGACCTCGCGGGCGCCATCGGGCGCCTGAAGTCGGTCGCCGCCAAGCTCCGCCCCGGGCCGGGCGCGATGACGATCGTCGAGGCAGCGACGGCGCGGGGCATCCCGTCGCTTCCCATCGGGGCCGGCGACCTGATCCAGCTCGGCTGGGGCAGTCGGCAACGGCGCATCCGGGGCACCGCGAGCGACCGGACCAGCGCGATCGCCGCAGCCATCGCCCGGGACGCGGCCCTGTGCAGGCGGCTGCTCGCTGCCGCCGGCATCCCGGTGCCAAGGGAAACGCGACCGGCCGAGGCCGGGCAGCTCGTGCCCGGTGCCACGGTCGATGCGGCCGTGGCACCGGGCGGCGAGACCCTTACATCGGACCTGATGCCTGGCGACCTCCACCGGCTTCTCGTGGCCGGCGGTCGAGTGGTCGCAGCCACCGGCGGCGCAGACAGCGATCTCGCGGAGGAAGTGCATCCGAAGGTGGCAGCGCATGCCGTCGAAGCCGCGCGCGTGGTCGGCCTCGACGTCTGCGGCATCGACCTCGTCTGCCGAAGCCTGCGCCAGCCGCTCGAGCTCCAGGGCGGCGCGGTCGTTGCGGTCGACCCGGACCTGGATCTGCGCATGCACCTGCCCCCGGCCGCCGACCGGGCAGGTCAGATCGGCGACGCCATCCTCGGCACGCTCTTCGGCCCCGGAGAGGACGGCAGGATTCCTGTCATCGCGGTCACCGGAGTCAATGGCAAGACCACCACAGTGCGCCTCACGGCGGCCATGTTCGCGGCGTCCGGCCTGCGCGTCGGCATGACCAACACCGACGGCGTGTTCGTCGACGGGCGGCAGACCGACAGCGGCGACTGCAGCGGACCGCGCAGTGCGCGCAGTGTGCTGCTCCACCCGGATGCGGATGCCGCGGTTCTCGAAACAGCTCGCGGCGGCATCCTCCGTGAGGGTCTGGGATTCGATCGCTGCAGTGTCGCCGTGGTCACCAACATCGGCACGGGTGACCATCTGGGACTGGACCACATCGACCGGGTGGAGGATCTGGCCACGGTCAAGCAGGTGATTGTCGGGAACGTGGCACCGACCGGCGCCGCGGTGCTGAACGCCGCCGATCCGCTGGTGGCAACCATGGCACGGATCTGTCCAGGGGAGGTGATCCTGTTCGCCGCGGATCCGTCGCTCCCGGGCATGGTGGAACACCGCGCGCGCGGCGGGCGATGCGTGCACGTGGCCGACGGTCGGGTGAGCGCCATGGCAGGTCATGCAGTCTCCTGGCGCATGCCCCTCGGCGCCATCCCGGTCACCCGCGGCGGCATCCTGGGCTTCCAGGTGCAGAACGTCCTCGCCGCGACGGCGGCGGCCTGGGCGGCTGGCGTGCCCTGGACTGCCATCGAGACCGCGCTCGCCGACTTCGACGCCACTCCGTCGAGCGTACCCGGGCGCTTCAACGAATTCCACATCGGCGGTGGCACCGTGTTCGCCGACTACGGCCACAATCCGGACGCACTGGCCGCCCTGGTGCAGGGGCTGGACGGCATGGCGGCGACGCGCCGCAGCATCGTCATCAGCGCCGCCGGGGACCGTCGAGACGAGGACATCGTCGCGCAAGGGCGCATCGTCGGTGCCGCCTTCGACCGTGTGCTGCTCTACCAGGACGCCGCCCAGCGCGGGCGCGCGGACGGCGAGGTCATGGCCCTGCTGCGCCAGGGGCTGCGCGATGCCGCCCGGGTGTCAGAGATCGAGGAGATCCGCGGCGAGTTCGTCGCGATCGACCGTGCGCTGGACCATCTGCTGCCCGGAGAAGTCTGCCTGATCCTGATCGACCAGGTGTCGGAGGCGCTTGCGCATCTGGCCGCACGCGCAGCTGAGTGGCGGGCGCGACACGGACGCCTCCGGAGCTGGGCATGACAAACGTGCTGCATGTATGGCAGATTTCTCCTGAGGGAGAGACGCGCAGCACACATGAGAATCCACACAGCCGCCTGGCTCGCAGGGATGCAACCTGCCAACCGTGATCGTCGCGAACGTCTTGGCTCCGTGGCGGAGCGGCATCGGTGAGCACCGCCGCCGGGACGCCCTCCGTACCATCGGCAGACATCGGCGCGACCGCGCGGTCGGTGGCCCGCATCGCGGGCGAGCTCGCCACGATGGCGCCGCGGGAACTCGACGGCCGGCTGGCGGAGTTCCTCGGCGAACTCGGCGAGGCATGCGGCGCCGACCGCGTCAGCCTGTGTCGGCCGACCCCGGGCGGCCGCGACGTCGGCGTCGTGCACGAGTGGTCGGAACCAGGGTTGCCCACGGCCAGGACAGGATTGGCCGGCACCCCGCTGAGCGCACTCGGTTGGTGGCTCGCCCGCCTCGCGCCGGACCAGCCGGCGCCGGCCATCACGATTGCCGGACTGCCCCCGGCAGCGACCGCGGAACGCGGCTTCCTGGAGGCGCGCGTTTCGCACGCGCTGGCACTGGTGAGCGTGAGCAGCCCAGGCGCCGATCGCGACCTGCTGTTGCTGGAGTTCGTGCAGCCCGACCGCGCCTGGGCGCCTGAACTCGCCCCGCTGCTGCAGCTGGCCGGTGCCGCCATCTCCCAGGGCCTCGAGCGTCACCGCCTGACCGCCGGTCTGTCTCTGGCCAGGACGGTCGTCGACCATGTGCGCGAAGGCGTCTTCGTGACCGACTCCCACGGCCGCATCGTCTCGGTCAACCCGGCATTCACCCGCATCACCGGCTACGACCCCGCGGAGGCGACCGGCCACACCGGCAAGCTGCTCGCCTCGGGCCTGCAGGACCGGCACATCGATGCGGCCATGTGGGCCTCGATCCGGGCGGGGCGCCCCTGGCAGGGGGAGGTCTGGAAGCGCCGCAGGGACGGCTCCCTGTTCCTTGCCGACGCGGCCGTCACCGCGGTGCACGCCCTTGACGGTTCGGGGCTGCTGTATGTCTGCGCCTTCTCGGACGTGACCGCGCTGCGCGAGCAGCAGCTGCGGCTGGACCGCCTCGCCCACGTCGATGCGCTGACCCACCTGCCCAACAGGGCCCTGCTGTCGGACCGGCTGGAGCAGGCGCTCTCGGCATCGCGCGATAACGGCACACGCGTGGCGATCTGCGTGCTCGACCTGGACCGGTTCAAATCGGTCAACGACACCCTGGGCCGGGAGACTGGCGATTGCATCCTGGTCGAGGTGGCGCGCCGGCTGCAGGCCACGGTTCGCTCGAACGACACCGTGGCCCGTCTCGGCGGCGACGTCTTCGCCGTCCTCGTCAAGGACCTGTCTTCCGACGACGAGATCGAGCAGATCCTCGAACTGCTGCGGGTGGCGACCTCCCATGGCCTGGGGCTGGCCACCGGCGTCGACCTCGGACTCACGGCCAGTATCGGCGTGCGCATCGTCGGGCCGGAGGACAGGGATCCGGATGCGCTGCTGCGTCAGGCGGAACATGCTCTCTACTCGGCCAAGCGCGACGCCCGCGGCAGTGCCGTGCGTTTCAATCCCGAACACGACCGTCGCATCGCGGCGCGGCGTGAACAGGCCTCGGCAGTGGCGGCAGCCCTGCAGCAGGGTCACATGGTGCTGCACTACCAGCCCATCGTGGAACTGCGTTCAGGCCAGGTGCGCTCGGTGGAAGCCCTGATCCGCTGGCAGCGTCCCGGGCACCGGCCCCTGCCTCCCGCGCACTGGCTCGGCGCCATCGAGGACGACCCGGTCATGCTCGAGCTGGACGCCTGGGTGCTGCGCACCGCCCTGGCCGACTGCGCCGGTTGGGCACACAACGGCGTGGTGCTGGGGGTGAACGTGAACGTATCGGGCCGCTGGCTGCACGACCCCGGTTTCCCCGCCGCGGTCCGCCACGCACTGGACGAGCACCCCCAGCTGAGCCCCGGCCGGCTGAAGTTCGAAGTGGTGGAAAGCGCGGCGCTGGCCGATATCGCGGCCGTATCCTCCACCATGGAGGCCTGCACGGCCTTCGGCGTGGAGTTCGCGCTGGACGATTTCGGCACCGGCTACTCCACCCTCACCTACCTCAAGACCCTGCCAGCCTCGGCGCTGAAGATCGACCGCTCCTTCATCGAGCACATGATCGAGGACGAGCGGGCCCAGTCGATCGTGCGCGGGGTCATCGGACTGGCTTCCGGTTCAGGCAGGAAGGTGGTGGCCGAGGGCGTGGAGCGCGAGACCCAGGCGCTGCGCCTTCGCGAGCTCGGCTGCGACTTCGCCCAGGGCTACTTCTACTCGCCGCCGCAGCCGGCGGAGCTCATGCTGGCGTGGCTGCAGTCCTGGCACCACGGTTGAGGCCGGCGCGGGCTCCTCTGCAGCGCTACCTCAGGCAAAATGCACTGGTGAAAAAGCCGCAGGAGGCGCCATGATTCCCGACCGGATCGAAGTGAACATCGCTGGTGGCCTGGACATTCCGCTGCCGCCGATGGCGCGAGTTCGGCAGAAGTTCGACCCCACCCGCCTCGATGACATCGCCAGCGCCATCCGTGCCGAGTTCGCGCGACCGGAGGTGCGCTCGCGAGTGAAGCCCGGCCAGGTCATCGCCGTGGGCTGCGGCAGTCGCGGCATCGCCAATGCCGCCCTCATCGCGTGCACCGTGATCGCGGAACTCAAGGCCCTCGGCGCGCAGCCCTTCGTGTTCCCCTGCATGGGCAGCCACGGTGCCGGCACGGCCGAGGGCCAGAAGAAGGTGCTCGAGACCTACGGCATCACCGAGGCGGCCACCGGCGTGCCGATCCGCGCCACCATGGACACGGTGGTCGTCGGCCACCTGGACGACGGCACGCCGGTGCACATGGACCGCCACGCCGCCGAGGCCGACGCCATCGTGGTGATCAACCGCATCAAGCCCCACACCGGTTTCCGTGGCGCCACCGAGAGCGGGCTGACCAAGATGCTCGCCATCGGGATCGGCAAGATCGTCGGCGCGGCGATCTATCACACCCACGGGATGGACTTCTTCCCGGAACTGCTGCCCAAGGTGCGCGACGTCAACTGCCGCGCCCGCAACGTGCTCTTCGGTGTCGGCATCGTCGAGAACGCCTACGACGAGACCGCCCACGTGGAGATCGTGCCCTCGGAACTGCTCGCCGCGCGCGAGCCCGAGCTCCAGGCCATGGCCAAGCTCAACATGCCGCAGATCTTCTTCGACGACATCGACGTGCTGGTCATCGACGAGATGGGCAAGAACATCTCGGGCGCCGGCTTCGACCCCAACATCACCGGCCGCAATCGCCGCATCGTCAAGTGGCCGGCGAAGCCCATGGTGAAGAAGATCGTGGTGCTCGGCCTGACGCGGGTCACGCACGGCAACGCCACCGGGCTCGGTTCGGCCGACGTGATCACCATGCGGCTCTACCGGGAGATCGACATCCCCTCCACGTACGCGAACATCATCACGTCGATGAATCTCGACGGCGCCGCCATCCCGATGATCATGAACGACGACCACGATGCCATCGCTCTGGCGGTGAAGACCGTGGTGCGCGTGAAGCCTGACGACTGCCGCATCGTTCGCATCCGCAACACCCTGCACCTGGGCGAGATCGAGGTTTCGGCGCCCATGCTCGGGGAAGTGCGCGCGCGGCCGGACCACTTCGAGATCCTGGAGTCGCCGCGCGCCTGGCATTTCGATGCCCAGGGCAACGTCGCCCCGCTGCTGGAGACCATCCACGCCGCCGCCTGAGGGCGCGCCCGCCGCCGCGGGATGAGGGATCAGCCCGTGACGAGCGTGGCGCGCAGCACGCCGGCGCGATCGTGCCGGGCACTCAGGTCGATGCGGGCGCCGGCCGGGGCGCGGATGACCCACTCGGTGCGGACGCGATCGTCGGTCTCATCACCGCCCCAGCCCGACCACGACGAGGGCGACGGCCCCTTGTAGGCACGGCCCTCGAGCTGCCCCAGGTCCGTGCGCGGCTCGCCCGAGACCAGCGCGGCCCCGGCCGGCAGGCCGATCTCGACCACCACGCCACGCACCAGCCGGTTCTCACGCGCCCGCCGGGTCACGTTGGTGGGAAGCCAGCCGGTGTTGACCACCACCACCTCGACCCGCCACGCGTCCCCGCCGAGCGATTCGAGACGCGTGGACAGCCACTCGAGGCGGGGCGAGATAAGCGCCTGCCACACCAGCCAGTGCGGAAACCTGTCGACCTCGCGCTCGAGCAGTGCAGGCGGCGGGTTGGTCCAGGTGGTCATGGCGTTCCAGCCACCGAGTTCCACCGGCCCCAGTTGCGGGTGTTCGAACGGATACCAGCGCACGAAACCCTCGCCGCCCAGCACCTCGTCGTTCCAGGCGAGCAACTTGAGGTCGTCCTCCAGCGGGTGTTCGCGATACCAGTCGATGAACTTGTAGTCGGTGATGCCGGCCTCGCGCTGCGGGCTCCAGATCTCGACCGTCCACGCGAAGATGCCCAGGTGGTCGTACATCCAGTCGTCGAAGGCGCCGGTGATGACTTCCTTGGGGTGGTAGCGGAAATCGTGGAACACCGAGATGTTCGGGTAGCCGGTCAGGGCCGTGCCGCGCTCGCCGATCTTCTGGTAGGTCCAGAGATCCTCAGGGGGCAGCGTATCGTCCGCCTTGTGCGAATAGGGCCGCAGCAGCACGCCGCTGTAGGTGTGGAACGCAACGCCGCCGACGATGTTGCGGTGAGCGCTGATGAAGGCCACCGCCGCCCTCACCTCGGGCTCGGAGGCAGGATAGGGACCGGCCCCCTGCTGCTCGTGCTCCTGGCGCCAGTTGGCAGGGTAGTTGCGGTTGAGGTCCAGTCCCTCGCGCCGCGCGCGCATGTGCACGGTGAAGCCGTCGTAGCGGTCGATCAGGCCCTCCGGCAGCACGCGGTAGTAGCGTCCCCCGACCTCGGTCGGCTCACGCCGCACCATCAGCCTCGGGTCCTGATCGGACACTTTCCACGGTCCGTTGGGATCCGCGATGCGCATGCTGAGGATGCGTCCGTCCCCGTCGATGTCCTGTCGCTCCAGGCCTCCGATGGGCTCGTCCTCGTGGGGATACGGGCGGGTGGAGGAGCGGATCAGGCGCGGCCGGTCGGCCAGCGCGAGTTCGGCGCCATCGGGGTTGAGTCGTGGGCAGACATAGAAGGCACGTGTGTCCAGGGCACGGGTGATGTCGGCGTCGATCCCATAGCCGTGGGCCAGTTGCCTGAGGAAGTGCAGGCAGGCCGCGGAACCCGCCACTTCGGAGGCGTGGACGTTGCCATCCACCCACAGGGCAGGTTTGTCGCCCGCAGCCCCGGAGGCGGCGCTGGTCGCGGTGACCAGCCAGATGTCACGGCCCTCGTGACTGCGGCCGATCGACTCGAGCGCGAACAGACCCGGGTGGGAGGCAACGAGGGCTTCCAACGCCTCCCCCAGGGCCTCGTGACGCAGGTAGGCACTCATGTGTGACCTGACCCGGCCCAGTTCACGACGCGATCACCCAGACCGCACCAGGCACCCCCGGCGCCGACCCGGTGATCGCAGTGCATCGGTCAGCGCCGGCGGGCCGGCTTGGCTGGCGCCTTGCGGGGCTTGTGCGGCCGGGAATTGCCGTAGCTGCTCACGGCGATCTTGCCGCGGCGGGTGCGCTTGTCTCCGGCGCCCAGCGTGCGCGCGGTAGTGTCTTGCCTGTCGGACATGAAAACTCTCCAGGGATGGGGAATCGGGCCGTCGCCGGATCACCGGGCGACGAAGGGAACAGCGATTCTATGCGAGCCGGCTCGATCCTTCGAGCCCGACGATGCTCCGGTCGGCGCCCGACCGACCCGCACGGCCGGTGACCACTGTATCCTTCGCCACCTTCATGAGACCTTGAGGTGAATCCGTGGCTTCCTTCATGCGCACCTGCGTGTTGTGTCTTCTCCTGACGTGCGCCACCACCACGGCATCGGCGCAGAGCCAGTATGTCGAACGGGCCGACGCGCTGCCCGAGGCCGCAGGTGCCCGGACCGTGGCGGTGGACCAGGTGGTGGGCACCGGCGAGGAAGCCATCCGGGGACGTTTCGTCGTCATCCACTACGAAGGCTGGGTCCACGATCTCGAGGCGCCAGACCGCAAGGGGGTGAAGTTCGACAGTTCCCGGGACCGCGGACAGACACTCTCGGTGCTGGTGGGCGTCAACCGCATGATCACCGGCCTGGACCGCGGCATCCTCGGCATGCGGGTCGGCGGCAAGCGCACCCTGCTGGTGCCGCCGAAGCTGGGGTACGGCACGCGACTGGCCTACGGTGAGGTCCCGCCCAACTCGACCCTGCTGTTCGAGATTGAATTGTTCGATGTCGTGCCCGAGCAGAACGTGCCCTGACGCATTCCGCGATCGCGCCGCAGTTGACGTTGCCGGCGCCAGGAGGCATAAGCGCGGCTTCACCGAGGGACACTTGCAGTCCACCGGCTAACCCTGCGGAGTCGAGTGTGGAAAGTTTTGCCGAACGCCGTGAGATCTGGCAGTTGCCCGATGATTGCGTGGCATCTCTCGCGAACCTGGGCACGCTCGAGACCTGGCCGCCGAACGTGCTGGTCATCCGTGAAGGCGAACGGGGACACACCCTGTACGTCATCGTCAAGGGTTCGGTGCGGGTCTTCCGGGAGCAGGATGAAGACCGGCGGATCGAGCTCAACGTGCATGGGCCGGGGGAACACTTCGGCGAGATGATGCTGGACCACGGCCTGCGCACGGCGTCGGTCGTGACCGCCGAGGAGTGCGTGTTCGCGGTGCTGACGCGCGAGCAGGTGGAACAGCACCTCGCCGGGCACCCCGACATCGCGCTGGCCATGCTGCGCATGTTGATCGGGCGGGTACGTGCCCTCACCCGCACCGTCGGCAGCCTGGAGATGCTCGACGTCTATGGTCGCGTCGCCCATGTGCTGCTGGGCATGGCGGTCGAGGACGACGGTCGGTTGATCATCGACCATCGCCTGCCGGTGAGGGAAATCTCGGAGCAGGTCGGCGCCACCGTGGAGGTCGTCGCCGGGATACTCAAGGACTTCCGCGCCGGCGGCTACGTGGAGGACGATGGCGACGGCATGGTGGTACTGCACCACCCCGCCGCTGACGCCTGACGTGGCGTCGCAGTGCCGCCCCGGCCGGCCGGGGCTCAGGGCGCGGGGCGCGCTCCGCGCACCAACCGCCCCGGCAACGGTCCTGTGGGCTCGCCGTCGCGCATGACCTCGGTGCCCGACACGAAAGTGTGCCGATAGCCCTCGGCGCGCTGGACCATGCGGCGCCCGCCCGCCGGCAGGTCATAGATCACCTCGGGCTTGAACAGGCGCAGGCGCTCGAAGTCGATCAGATTGAAGTCCGCCTTGTAGCCGGGCGCGAGCACGCCGCGGTCGTGCAGCCCGTAGGTCGCCGCGGTGTCCCGAGTCTGCTTGCGCACCAGCAGTTCCAGCGGCAGCCGGGGACCGCGATGCCGGTCCCGCGCCCAATGGATGAGCGCGCCCGTGGCCGAACTGGCATCGCAGATGTAGCCGACGTGGGCCCCTGCATCGGCGATGCCCATCACCGTGGCGGGGTCCTCCATCAGGGTACGCACCACCTCGAGGTTCCCGTCGAAGTAGTTCTCGAAGGTGTGCAGCAACATCGCCTTGCCGTTCTCCTCCAGCAGCCACTCGAGCGCCACGTCGAAGGGGTCCCGCCCATCGGCCGCGGCCACCGCCGTCACCGAAGTGGCCATGTCGGGTTCGTAATCCACCGGCTCCCGCAGGCGGAAGGTGCGGGGCAGCATGTCGGCGATCCAGCGCGTGGTGCCGTCGTCGGGTCGCTCGGCCCAGAGCCGGCGCCGGAGCCCGGCATCGGCCCGGAGCCGGGCCACGCGCTGCGGCGGCGGAATATCCTGAAGGCCCTGCCACAGGGGATGGGTGATGAAGGGATGGATGCTGCCTTCGAGGGCGAAATTCACGCAGATCGGCCGTGAGCCAACCTGCCCGGTCACCTCCAGACCCTCGGCCCGGGCGGCGTGAATGCGCGCCAGGGTATCGCGCCAGAGGTCCGGCGCGTTGTGCACCTGCAGCAGCAGCACCGTCAGCGGCCGGCCGGCGATGCGGGCCGCATCCCGCAGGTGCTCGAAATCGCCGTCGCCGAAGTCCGAGTTCACCTCGATGACCCCGGCGCCGGCACGCCGCATCGCATGGGCGATGCCGGCCAGTTCGACGTCCGTGGCGCTCAAGCCGGGAGTGAAGCGTCCGTCCCGCGCGCGGTGCTTTCTCGTGCGCGAGGTGCTGAAACCCAGGGCGCCGGCGCGCAATGCGGACTCGAGCAATCCACCCATGCGGTCGATCTCGGCCGCGGTGGGCACCTCGCCGTGGTCGGCACCGCGCTCGCCCATGACGTAGAAGCGCAGTGCCCCGTGCGGCACCTGGGCGCCGATGTCGATGACGTGAGGCGCCGCGTCCAGAACGTCGAGGTACTGCTCGAAGCTCTCCCAGCGAAAGTCGATGCCCTCGGCCAGCACCGTCTCCGGGATGTCCTCCACCCCTTCCATCAGGTTGATGAGATAGCGCTCGCTGCCGGGCCGGACCGGCGCGAAACCCACGCCGCAGTTGCCGAACAAAGCGGTGGTCACGCCGTGCCAGGACGATGGCGTGAGCCGGGGATCCCAGGTCGCCTGGCCGTCGTAGTGGGTGTGGATGTCCACCCAGCCGGGCGTGAGCAGCAGGCCATCGGCATCGACCTCACGACGCCCCGCGCCGACATCCGCGCCCACGACGCTGATCACGGCACCGTCCACCGCCATGTCCGCCCGTCGCGCCGCCGCCCCCGTGCCATCAACCAGCGTGGCGTTACGGATCACCAGATCGTGCATCCTGCCTCCCTCCCACCGTGCGCAGTGCCCCCCGGCGGGCAGGCAGCCGGCCTCATTTCGGCGCCGTCGGTGCCTTGCCCGTACCCGCCTGCGGACCGAAACGGTCGTCCTCGATGCGATAGACGAACACCTGGTCGATCTGGAACTCCTCGACGCCGTTCTCGTCCGGCGGGAACTGGTACTGCTTGGCCGCCTTGGTCGCCGAGTAGTCGAACACGCCCGGCGGCTCCGATTCGATGACCTCGGTCTTGAGCACCTTGCCTGTCCCGCTGACCAGCAGCCGCACCCGCACCCGCCCCTCGATGCCCTGGGACAGCGCGTCCTTGGGATAGACCGCGGGCGGCTTCTTCACCGGCTTGGCGCGCTTGTCCGGCGGCGGCAGATCAGGGGGCGGCGGCGGCGGTGGTGGCGGAGGAGGAGGCGGTTCCGGCTCGGGCGGCGGCTCGGGCTCCGGCGCCGGCAGGGGCTTCTCCTCCGGCTTGGGCGGCTCGGGCGGTTTGGGCGGCTCCGGCTTCTTCTGCTTAGGCTTGGGCGGCGGCGGTGGTGGCGGCGGTGGCGGCGGCGGCTCCGGCAGCTTCACGAACTCGACCTTCATGGGTTCGGGTTCGGGCGGCGGAAACAGCGCGCTCCAGTTGACCGTGGCGTACAACAGCACCGCAGCCTCCAGACCGACGGCGATGGCAAGCGCCCGCGGGAACGACAGCAAGCGTCGTTGGCGACCGTCGTCGCGCAGCGGCGGCGACGGCGGAGGGATTGACTCGCTCATCGCGCGGGTGCGGCTCCCGCCGCCGGCGCAGCGCCAGCCGCCTGGGCGTTCTTCGAGGCGGCGATGCCGACGGACTGGATGCCCTCGCCCCGCACGATGTCCATGACATCGAGCAGCTTCTGCAGAGGCACTTCCTTGTCACCGGCAATCACGACTTCGACCTTGCCTTTCTCCTTGTCGGCCTTGAGGCGGGCGGTCAGCTGTTCCGGCGTGAACGGCTTACCCTGCACGAACAGCGCGCCATCCTTCTGCACGCCGATGGTGATCTGCGTGTCCTTCAGGGCCTGGGTGGTCTTCGAGCCTGGCAGATCGAGCGCGATGCCGCTGCCGGCGATGGTGTCGATCGTGATCATGATGAAGAACACCAGCAGGAACATCATGATGTCGATCATCGGGATCACTTCGATGCGCGGCTTGTCGACCTCGAAGTAACGGCTGGTACGGGAGCGCATGGCGGCGGTCTCCTCAGCGCGCGCCGCCGCCGTGCAGGCGGTTGACCACGGTGAGCTTGATGAGCTCCATCTGTTGCACTCCGAGCCGCACCCGCTTGTTGAAGTAGTTGAGGAAGATGAGGCCGATAATGGCGATGAACAGGCCCACGCCGGTCGCCACCAGCGCCTCGCCGATGCCCCCCGTCACGGCGCCGGCCCCGGCCCCCATGCCCTCGCTGCCCAGCACGTTGAAGGTCTTCACCATGCCGAAGATGGTGCCCAGCAGGCCGAGCAGCGGGCCCAGCGTGACCGCGGTATCCAGCACCCACAGGTTGCGGTCCATCACCGGCACCGCCTCCAGGATGGCCTCGTCTATGTGGCGCTCGGCCGACTCGGCGTCCGTGGCCTTCGACTCCAGGCCGGCGCTCACCAGCGCGGACTGCATCGCGCCACCGAAACGTCCGGCGACGCCGCGCAGGCCGTCGAGGTCACGATAGGCCATGCCCTTGAGGTCACGCTCGATGGCGGCACCCTGGCCGAGCACGCGGTGAAAGAACCACAGCCGCTCGATCACCACCGCGAATGCCACGGTGAAGATCACCACCAGCGAGGGAATCACCCCCATGGAGAGCTTGCTCAGTTCGATGAATGTATTCCACATGTCGTGTCTCTTCGGTTCTGGTGATTGGGGGGATGCTGCTCGTGGGCCGGCACGGGAACGACCGGCGTCACTGCCCTTCCGGGAAGGGGCGGAAGAACGGCACGCCGTACTTCTCGACGATCGACTGGATCTCGCCATTGGCGAGCATCTCGCTGAAGGCCTCGTCGATGAGCTGCTTGAAATCGGTCTCCTTGGCCTTCACGCCCCAGGCACCGTTGAAGCGCTGACCGGGCTGGGGCTGGAAGCCCGGCGACATTGCCAGCTCCACGTTCTTCTCGCGGTTGGCCACGGGGATGGACGGACCCCACACCATGATGGCGTCCACCTCCTTGCGCAGCAGGCCGTCGATCACCCTGGCGTTCTGGAAGTAGGTCTCGACCGGGATGCCGAGCGCCACGGCGTTGTCGTACATCGGAGAGTAGGCGGGCACCCCGACCTTGACACCCGTGCCCTTGAGGTCCGCCAGGGTGCGCGCCTTCGGCACCTTGCCATTGCCGACGAGCACGAAACCGATGCCGAGATAGGGCTTGGTGAAGGCCATGGCGTTCTTGGTCATGTGTTCGTCCTCCCCGGTGATCACCAGGCCGAGGAAAACGTCGCAGAAGCCGCGGTTGACCGTCTGCCGGAACGCGAGGTTGAGACCACCCCGGTAGACGCCGGTATTGGCCCACATGATGGAGAACTCCCAGCCGTTTCGCTGCGCGATGCGGCCCAGGATCTCGATGTCGATGCCGGGAGGCTCGGCCTTCGGCGCGGTATGGGAGAAGGGGTAGTACCAGGCATCGGCGCAGGCGAGGATGCGCTTCATCGCCTTGACCCGTCCGAGCGCCGTCAGGTATCTGACGTTGGCCGGGATCTCCACCGGCGGCCCGCCATAGCGGAAGCCGCCCTGGTAGAGGCGGTCGGTGAAGGGGTCGAAGGTCTCGGGCTCGACGTAGCCCACCTCCGCCACCCGCGGCCGCGGATTGGCGATGACGTACTCGACATCCAGTTCGGGCCCGGCGGCGAAGGCCGCCGGCGCGGCTGCCCCCACGAGCAGGCCCAGCCCTGCGAGGGCTCTCGACAACGCAAACACGGGATCCGATCCTCCGGCCGGTTGAACCGGCACTTCGATGCTCCAGCCAGGAGCGTCGAAGCCGCTCGGAGACAGGCTCACGTCGCGCCCGTCTCCGCCGTCTGGCCACTCTTCCGGAGTGGCGGCGAGTGTAACTCAAGGCCCGCAGTCGGGCCCAGGAAATGACCGGGTCTGAACGGGGTACCGGCCCGCGTGCCGCCTCAGGCCGCTGGCGGGCGCACTGCAGTCATCGCCCGCCCCGCTTCGCGCCACCAAGGGGGTCTGGCCAATGTACGGGGTCGCGCGACGTGATCACGCCCCCCCTCGGCGAGCGTGGCCGACATCGGGATTTGCCCTGCCGATACAGACGAGAATGTCCCAATGCCCCCGAACATGGCATTGAGCAGGAACCGCGACGGACAGGCGGCCCGGTTCAGGCCTGACCGGACCGGGCTTCGGAGGCGGCCATCGCAATGTCCAGCAACTGGCCCTTGGAGGTGTAGTAGCGGTCGAGACGCCACTCATCGAGCAGATCGAGGGCGACGCGGAACAGGGTATGGTCGAGCTCGTAGAGTTCCTGGAGGCGGAACTCCTGCTCCGATTCCAGGGCGAGCACCAGACGCACGAGGGTGAGCGACTCCCTGACATCAGGATGCTCGGTAATCTGCCGTCGGATCTTCTTGATGGCCTTCATGCCGGGTGTTCCGGAAACGCGGGTCAGGCGGAGTTCGCCGGGATTCGGCGCCCCTGCACCAGACCGAAGCAAAACGAGTCTAGAACAGCCCCCTGCTGCCGCCCATGAGGCGAACGGATCATGCCGTCATGCGCGGCGACGCCGTCGTTCAGCCCGACCGCCCCCCCGGACCGGCCGGCCGCCAGCGCAGCAGGCGGCGCTCGGCGAGGGTCACAAGGCGGTCGAGCAGCAGGGCAAAAGCGGTGAGCACGAGCACGCCAGCGAACACGGTGTTGATGTCGAACACGCCCTCGGCCTGGAGGATGAGGTAGCCGACGCCCCGTGCCGAACCGAGGTACTCCCCGACCACCGCACCGACGAAAGCCATGCCGACCGCGGAATGCAGGCTGGCGAAAACCCAGGCGGTGGCACTCGGCAGATACACATGCCGCAGCAACTGCCCGCGGCTGGCACCGAGCATGCGCGCGTTGTCCAGCACCGCCGGGTTCACCTCGCGCACCCCGTGGAACACGCTGAAGAAGACGATGAAGAACACCAGCGTCACCCCGAGCAGCACCTTGGACAGCACGCCCAGACCGAACCAAACCGCGAAGATCGGCGCCAGGATCACCCGCGGCATGGCGTTCAGGCCCTTGATATAGGGGTCGAGCAGGCGCGCGGCACCGTCGGACAGGCCGAGCCACAGCCCAAACACCAGCCCCGACACGGTGCCGATTACGAAGGCCAGCACCGTTTCCAGAAGCGTCACGCCGAGGTGTGGCCAGATCGACCCGGACACGAACCAGTCGCGCACGCGCTCCAGCACCACCAGCGGTTCGCCGAAGAAGAAGGCGGGCAGGACCTCAGCGCGCACCAGCAAGTGCCAGAGCAAGAACAGGCCGGCCAGCAGACCGGCCTGGGCGAGCGCGAGAACCGGCCGGCTCATGACGCCACCTCCCCCGCGGCGTGGGCGCGCATGACCTCGGCCTTCAGGGTCACCCAGATGTCCCGGTGCAGTTCGACGAAACGCGGCTCGAGCCTGACCTCGGCGACGTCGCGCGGCCTCGGCAGGTCGATGCGGAACTCGCCCACCGGCCGGCTGCCCGGCCCGGCACCGAGCACGACGACACGGTCGGACAGGGCGATCGCCTCCTCCAGGTCGTGGGTGACGAACAGCACCGACTTGCGGTCGCGCTGCCACAGGGCCAGGAGTTCGTTTTCCATCAGTGCGCGCGTCTGCACGTCCAGGGCCGAAAAGGGTTCGTCCATGAGCAGGATGCGCGGCCCCACCGCCAGGGTCTGCGCCAGGGCCACGCGCTTGCGCATGCCGCCCGACAATTCGTGCGGATACTTGGAACCGTGCCCCTCAAGCCCGACCCGCCGCAGCCAGTCCGTGGCTGCGGCGGCCGCCTCGTCCGGAGGATCACCGCGCAACTGGAGCCCGAAGCGCACATTGTCGAACGCGCTGCGCCAGGGCAGCAGCGCCTCGCCCTGGAACAGATAGCCTGCCGCGGCGTTGCGACCGCGCAGCGGCTCGCCGAACACCGACACGCTACCCTCGGAGGGAGCGCGCAGACCGGCCGCGACGTTGAGCAGCGTCGACTTCCCGCAACCCGTCGGCCCGACCAGGGAGACAAACTCGCCAACCTCCACCACCACCGTCGCATCGCGCACCGCGACGTGCGCTGCCCCGGCCCGCCCCGGGAATCGGCAGGTGACGCGCTCCAGCCGCAGCGCGCTCATCAGGACCAGCGGGCCAGCGCCCGCTCCGCGAAGGCATTGGTCCAGGTCTGGCTCAGGAACAGCACCGGGGCGCGGCGCACCGCGGTGTTGTGGGCGAGCAGCACCTGATAGCTCGCATCCACCAGCTTCTGGGTAAACAGGCCGTCGCGCGAGTACCCACCGCGCAGGCGCTCGAAGGCGGCCTGGTACAGGACGCGGTCGCCGAGCAGGTATTCGGGCGGCAGCGCGTTCATGACGGCTTCCGTGCTGGCCGTGCGCAACCACACCAGGGTGCGCACCATGGCGCTGGCGAGCGCCTGCACCGTGCCGGGGTTGTCGCGGATGAAGGCCGCCTTGGCATAGAGCGTGGCGGCGGGCAGGCGTCCGCCGAAGACCTGCCGGGTCCCCTCGTCGGTGATGGTTTCGTGCACAACCTTGATGTCGCCGCTGCGCTCCAGCAGGCTGATGACCGGCTCCACTGAAGACAGGGCGTCGATCTGCCCGCCGCGCACGGCCGCGACCGCCGAGGCGCCGGTGCCCACGCCAACGATGGCCACGTCGTCCGGCGTCAGGCC
>JBILUV010000430.1:0-2569 GCA_044370825.1 Burkholderiales bacterium
CGTGCAGCGCGGTCAGAACGGCACGATTGTGTACGGCCTGGCGCAGGGCGCGAACGCCCCGCTGGACCTCGCGCGCAATCAGGACCTCTTCTACAACTACCCGGGACTCGTGCGTACCGTGCAGACGGCTGCGGGGAATGTCTTCGACAACTCTTCGGATCTCCTCCTCTTCGGCGGCCCGAATCACCCGAGTATCGGTATACCGATGAGCATCTTCGTCTACAACCGCACGGGTGACCGCAATGCACCGCGAGGGGTGCTCACCGGTCTGCAGATTGATCCGTCGGTGTCGACGGGAGCACCGAGTGTCATCGCGACCGACATGGCGTACTACGACCCGCTCGCGCAGCAACTCACGCCCCGTACGTCATTCGGTGATCCGGCGTTCAACCAGTCGAACTGCGGGGAGAACGAGACGAGCCCGGTGGGCTCGACGGCTCCGGTGTTCGCGGGGGAGACCCGGGTCAGTGAGTGGACCGGCTTCGGTGCCATGGGCATGTTCCGCCAGTGCATGTTCGTGCTGAGTGCCACGGGCGGAACGGTCCCGGTGCGTGAGGATGCACCGCCGGGTCCGCAACCCCCGGCGCCGCCGACGCCGACGGAGGTTCCAGCGGGGACTGTCCTGGTGGTGCCGGCCAATGGCGCGAACAACAACACCGGCTCAGCCTTCTCGGCCGGCTTCGACCTGATGGCCGACTCGGTGGTGCTCTCAGGGGACGGTGCGCGCGGTGTGGTCAAGGCAGCAACCTTCTACGCCGCGGCCGAACTGCCCCAGGACCAGGGCGGCCGGAACGTCAAGGCGATCACGGATCAGTACAACTACAGTCCGACCTTCCCGGCGACTTCTCACGTGGCGATGAACTACATCATGAACCGTGCCGAGGGAGGCGTCGAGCAAACATCCGGCGGCTTCGCCGTCCGAGGCATCACGTCCCCGACGGTCCGCGATGTCGCGCCGAGCCCGGTGGATTCCCAGGGCATGCTGATGGGATTCTCGTTCACCGGGGGTGGCCGCACTCTCATCAGCGCCAACGGCGGGGACACCTGGGCCACCATCGGCGGTGGCGGGTCTAACGCCGTTGCCTGGTGGACCGACGCGGATGGGAATCAATGGTTGGCGGGCGGGTCGTCCGGTGACAGCGCGAACTCCTTCATGTCGGCGCGGCGCATCACGCAGAGCGTGTGGGACACCTACGCGGCAGCTGTAGCCGCCGGGAGTGACCCCGATGCACCGGACTTCCCCAACGAGGACCGCATCACCTTCAGCCAGCCGATCCAGAACTTCGGGGCCAACACCCTCGGAGTCGGGGGCGGTGAACTCGGCGGACTCGTGGGTATCACGGGAACCGACCGAGTCCTCGTGGGTGCGCGCAATTCGCAAGGCAGCGGATTGGCGTTGGCACGTCTGGCCCAGGTGGCCGAGGCGTCGGGCGACGTCACGCTGCAAGGTGCCTTGTACTTGCGCGCGGTCCCCGAGCGGAGTGGAGGCTTTGAGTGGGACAGCACTGCGGATGGCCCCGCGATAGCGGGGCAGGAGGTAGTGGGCATGCAGTACTGCCCGGCCGATGGCCTTGGTTACGACGTGGCACCGGCCGTCGCAGACACGGCGTTCGTCGCCTTCGCATCGGCCAACCAGCCGGGCGGTGGCGGCCAGCCGGGCGGTGACGCGCCCGACGTGAGCGGCACGTTGCTGAAGATCAGCGGGGTCAGCACGGCGACCCCGACAGTTCAATTGGGCGATGAGGATTACGTCCCCGTCAAGGACGTCAAGGTCGATTGCTCGACCGGTGCCGTGGTCCTCGGTGTGCAGAAGGCGCAGCCCGAGCAGGGGCCAGGGCTGCAGATCGCCCTGCCGACGGCCCCCGACGGCCCCCTCGGCCCCTTCGTTGAGATCGATCTAGTCGCTCCAGAGGGCGATCCGCTGCCGATGGCCGCCAACAACGTCGAGGCCATCGCCGTTGAAGTCACCGATGGTCAGGTGCAGATCGTCGTTGCAGCCGGCTCGGGTGACGTCATTGCGGTCGAGGCGACCGAGGTAGACCTCCGGCTCGGTTCCCCGGTGCAGGCCACAACCGTCAATGACACCAGCGACCCAGCCGGATTCAACTTCGGCGGCGAGAAGCCAGGTGATATCGAGTACCCAACCTCCGCGGACGAGATCCCGATCGTCGAGGGAGCAATGGTCCGACAGGCCCGGGCCGATGCCATTCCGGTGCCGCTGCTCGGCGCTGGCGCCGGGGCGCTGGAGACTCAGATCGCCTCTGATCCGGTCGCGACCGTGCCGGACTCCCCGCGTTCGCTCGCCGTCACTGGTCGGTTGGCATCGGCCAAGACCTCCGCGATCGCCACGGTCACCTGGCGGGAACCACTGAGTAACGGCGGTTCGGAGATCCTGAGTTACGCGATCCGGTACCGCATCCGCGGGGCCGCCTCGTGGACCACGATCGCCAACATCAGCCCCGGCCTCCGGACCCGCGCGGTCTCCGGTCTACGTACGGCTACGACGTACGAGTTCGAGATGTCTGCCGCCAATGCGGTCGGGCCGAGTGAATGGGCGGACCTGGTCAAT
>JBILUV010000126.1:0-9831 GCA_044370825.1 Burkholderiales bacterium
GGCCGGAGATCGGTCTCGTCATCGCTGGCGCTCGGATACCACGTTGGGTTCGCTGCAGCGGGCTGGGCTCGCGCCAGCGCAGTGCGCCGGGCGCGCGCTGGCGCTCGGTCGGCCTGCAGCCCGCGCTTGCGGAAAGGGTGTCGCGCGGCGCACGATTGCTCTGCCGCGCGTGCGTCGGGCCCGTGCCACTGGCCGGGCGCGATCGCATGCCGCTGCGGCGCAGAGTCCGACCCCAACGATCGTTTTCGAGGAGACGCGTCATGGCTGGACGAAGCTTCCTTTTCGTTCCTGGGCCTACCAACGTGCCCGACCGGGTGCAGCGCGCCATGGTCGTGGCGATGGAAGATCACCGGTCCTCGAAGTTCCCCGACCTGACGCTCGGCGTCCTGCGTGACCTCAAGAAGGTCTTCAAGACGGACAAGGGCACGCCCATCATCTTCCCGTCCACGGGCACCGGCGGATGGGAGGCGGCTCTGACCAACACGCTGTCGCCTGGCGACCTGGTGCTGGCCGCGCGCTTCGGGCAGTTCAGCCACCTGTGGATCGACATGGTGAACCGTCTCGGCCTGAAGGTGGAAGAGGTCGATTGCGAATGGGGCGAGGGGGTGCCCGTCGAGCGCTATCTCGAGATTCTCGAGAACGACAAGGCGCACAGGATCAAGGCCGTACTGGCCACCCACAATGAAACGGCCACTGGCGTGACGAGCGACATCGCGGCGGTTCGCCGCGCGATCGATGCGGCCCGGCACCCGGCGCTGCTCTTCGTCGACGCGGTGAGTTCGCTCGCGAGCCTCGACTTCCGCATGGACGAGTGGGGTGTGGACGTCTGCGTGAGCGGTTCGCAGAAAGGGTTGATGCTTCCCGCCGGCCTCGGCATCGTCTGCGCGAGCGAGAAGGCGCTTGCGCTGCGCGAGAAGTCCACGCAGCCGCGCTGCTATTTCGACTTCGGCGACATGATCCGATCCAACGCCACCGGATATTTTCCTTACACGCCAGCGCTGCCGCTGCTCTACGGCCTGCGTGAAGCGCTCGACATGATCGAGGAAGAGGGTCTGGAGAACATCTTTCATCGCCACCATTACCTCGCCAGCGGCGTGCGCGCGGCCGTGCTCGAGGGCTGGCGGCTCGGTCTCTGCGCGAGGGCTCCGAAGTGGTACTCGGATACCGTGTCTGCCGTCGTCGTTCCCGAGGGGATCAACGGCGCGCATGTGATCGATGTCGCCTTCCGCCGCTACCAGCTCGCGCTCGGGGCCGGGCTGTCGAAAGTGGCGGGCAAGGTGTTCCGCATCGGCCACCTGGGCGATCTGAACGAACTCATGCTGCTCGGTGCGCTGGGCGGGGCGGAAATGGCAATGCTCGACGTGGGCGTGCGCATCGAGCCCGGCAGCGGCGTGGCCGCAGCGCAGACGTACTGGCGCAGCCACGACGAAATCCCGAAGAAACGCGTGGCACGCAGCGAAGTCGTCTACGCGTCCCAGTCCACCGGGTCAAACGAGGGGATGCGCTGAGCGCGTACCCGACCGCGCCTCTCGAGGCGTTGACGGGTGGATGCCACGATCCGTCGTATCGCCGCCGACGCACCCCCCGGCCGGCGGCGGCGCCGGAATCCCGGCACGCTGCATCCGGCCGACATCAGGCGGCTGCGCGGGCTGGATGCAGAGATCGCGAAGGTCGAGCGAATGCTGAACGCGCTCTAGCCGGCGATCGACACACTCGAAGAGATCAAACGCCGAAAGCGGTGGGCTCGACGGCCTGCCGGAACGTTGCAGCCGCGAGGACCGCGGCGAGGTTGACGGTCTTGCGCGCTTCGATCTCCCGGACAAAGAGCAGTGCCGTGCCCTGTTGATGGAAATCGCTGCAAGCCTGCGCCAGGCGCCTGTCAGAACTGGACTTTTTCGTCCCGCTGGTGGGCGGTACCGGGATCGAACGATTGACTCCTCCCGTGTGATGGTACCGCGAGCGGCAGCGACGCCGAAAACGTGCCGCAAATGACGCTGGATCAGCGTCGGCGAAGGCTGATGGAGGCCGGGAACGTAGGGTTGCCCCGCGTAATGACTACGGAATATCGACCAAGTTGTTTCGGCTCAGCTGCGGACA
Organism: Burkholderiales bacterium; assembly: GCA_044370825.1. GTDB lineage: Bacteria > Pseudomonadota > Gammaproteobacteria > Burkholderiales. The sequence continues at coordinate 2,098 of JBILUV010000126.1, forward strand.
TTCGTCGCAAGCGTCACAGGCGCGGGGCGGGGCGTATCGCGCTCGACGATCGGTGCGCAGGTGAGGAGGAGGAATTCGAGGGTCATCGGGTGCTGCCCGGCTGCCTTGACCGCCTGATCCGGGGCACAGAGCTGCTCGTGCAGCGCGTCGGCGCGACGGCTGCGTCCGCAGGGGCGTTTGAAAGTACTATTTGCGACGCTTCACTACCGCCGACCAGTTCCAGGGACAGTAGCGACGATGAACGACCGTTGCGGCGTGTTCTGCCTGTCGAGGGTGCGCCGTCGCTCTGCGAGGCTACGAAAGCTGCTGGTTGGCGCACTGAGCGTGATCGGTGTCGCCCTCACGCTTGTCGGCTGTGTGGCGGTCCAGGTGCAGCCCACCGCTGAAGACACGCGCAAGCTGGAGGCGCAAAGGTTGCGCGAGATGCTGGCAGAGAGTTACGAGAAGTTCAGGACTGTCCCCCGTCGCACCTTCGTGGGCGCAACTGTTCGTGAGCCGAGACTCGCGCGGTACCTCACCGAGTGGGCTGCCCACCTCGAACACGTGGGCAATCTCAACTACCCGCAGGAAGCGCGTCGGCAGCAGCTCCACGGAACACTTGTCCTGACTGTAGCGGTCCGCGCTGATGGCAGCCTCGAAAGTGTCGTCCTCAACCGCTCCTCCGGATCTGACGTGCTCGATCAGGCAGCCCTGCGCATCGTCGAGCTCGCTGCACCTTTTGCCGCCCTACCGCCCGAGATCACCAAGGACACCGACATTCTCGAGATCACGCGAACGTGGAGCTTCGCGGCGCGCGATCAGGTCCAGGAGCCTTCGCGACCATGATCGATCGCTACGCCGTGTTCGGGAACCTTGCCGGAGAACTTCAACGTCATCACGAACAGGTACGGCCGCCGGTACTTGCCACCGCCTCCCCGCGGTGAGCGCGCCCAGACCACTGTCGACCTGTGCCTCCTCGCCGGGCAGGGCGCGCTCGGTCATCTGGCCGGTGAACTGCTGAGTGTGCAGGCCGGCATCAGGATCGTGGCCGTGCCGTACAAGGGCGCCGGACCGTCGATCACCGACCTGATGGCGGGTCTGTCACGTCGACTTCTCGTTCATCAGCATGCCGGCGATCTTCAGCCAGCTGCAGAGCGGTCGGTTGCACATGATCGCGCAGTGCGGAGCGAAGCGCTTCGTCACGTTCGCCGATGTGCCGACGATGGTCGAATCGGGCCTGAAGGACTTCGTCTTCAGCAGCCTGTTCAGCTACCTGGGCCCCGCTGGCGTTCCGCAGCCGATCGTCGAGCGGCTCAATGGCGTGCTGCGTACGGCCCTCACCGACCCGAAGATCAGTCGAGCATTGATCGAGAGTGGCGCGCAGCCGATCGGCAGCACGCCAGCGGAACACGCGGCCGTGATCAGGTCGGAGATCGCCAAGTGGAAGCGGGTGGCCCAGGCCGCCGGAGTGAAGCCGGATCGCCTGTAGTTCGCGGGGATGAGCCGCCAGCGAAGAGCCGCGCGCCGGTCTGCCAGACGCTCGCGCTGGCGGTGCGCAGGCGGCACCACGGTCCTGCCGGGCAAGGGGAGGCGAGTGCTGCTACGACTCCGTCTTTTCGAGTATCCGGGCAAGATCGCCGCACGGATCCTCGGATGGCTCGCTGAAGACCCGTACACGAAGACGGTCTAGCAACAGGTGTAGCCCCTCGGCGAAGCTGTCAGACCCGCGCGAGTTGCATCTGTTCGAGCGCGGCACGCCCGACCGGCCCGTACGGGTTGGCGAAGCTCTCGGCCATTTCGTAGTGGTTGTAGCCGTCGCACAGGATCCCGTGTCCTGGCTTGCCGGCCTTCCTCAGTGCCGCGGTGAAGTCCCGCCCCTGGCGCTGGAACTCGGGTGAGTCGTCTGACCCCCAAAGCACCACCAGGGGCGCGCCGATGCGGGCGAGTTGGCGCTGCGGTGACAGTTCATGCTCCATTTCGTCGGTGAACTTCACGTAGCTGCTGCGTCTCGACAGTCGCGGTCCGCGCAGGTCGTACATGCCGCTCTGCAGCACGTAGCCCTTCACGGCGTCGGCCGGCAGGCCGAATGCCTTCCAGTCGGTGATCGCCGCGCAGGCGCCCAGATGAGAACCGGACGAGCGTCCGGATACATACAGTCTGTTCGGGTCGCCGCCGAAGCTCTGCGCGTTGCGCCAGGTCCATGCGATCGCGCGGCGCACCTGGTCGACCATCGGGAACAGGCTGCCCTCCGTTCCATTGACGTTGTCGAAGTCGATCGCGATGAAGTGTGCACCCGCCCGCACCACCGTCTCGGCCGGATAGGCATGGTCGCGCGCGGTGTTGCTGCGCCATGCACCGCCGTGGATGTAGAGCTGGATCGGCGCGTTCGGGCGGTCGGTGCGAAAGATGTCCAGACCCTCGACAGGCTTGTCGCCGTAGGCTCGGCGCAGGGGTTCACCCAGGCGCCGGCGAGCCTCGTCGCAGGTGTAGTTCATCCGCCGCGTCACGGTGTTGCGGTTCGGCGCCCAGACCCGCTGGTCGTAGGCGTCGTCGAGTTCGCGCTGATCCAGGCCCATGTATACCTCCGGGCCTCGTGCACGCGGCGCGTTTGTGGCGCTGGCGGCCTCGGCGGCTTCGGCGCTCGAGGCAACGGTGGTGCTGGCTGCGGCGAGGGCGAGCGGCGCGCCGAACATCGTGCCGAGGGCGACGCGGCGGCGGGGGGCGGATGGGGGCATCGGTCGTTCTCCCTGGGTACGGCGGCTGGCGCTACTGCGGCAATGCGCTAGCGTAGCGCGGAAGCGAGCCGTGTCCATCCCCGTGACTGGCACCCCGGGCATTGCCGCCATCCCGCTGGTCAAACTTCCGGTGTTCATCGTTCGCCGTGTCGTGCGGGTGGCGAGCACCGGCTCGAGCAGGCGCTGCCAGCTTTCCCGGTCGATCTGCCGGCGACAACGTGTCGCTGGCCGGGGCAGCCGCGTTCGGACCTGCCCCCATGTGCTCGCCGACCTTCGTCGTGCGCGAGATCTCGAAGCAAGCGAAGGCGTTCGGGTGCAGTTCGACCGACAGGGCCTCACTTCCCGCGCATATCCGGCTTTGCGCGTGCTCGCGGCGGACGTTCTGATCTCGCTATACTGGACACGTTGACGCGTGACCGGCCCAACGGACACGCGTCCGCAGGGGTTGGCGCGAACCTGTCCGGGCCGGGAAGCCCGGTAAGTGGCCCTGTCGCTACGAAGGAGTTCGTGCGTACCATGTTCCTCACCGAAATCCAGGCCGCGGCGGTAGTCAGCGAAACGAGGTGAATCGACTTGAAGGCCGTCAAGGAATTCGCAACGGGTTGGGGTGACACCTACCCTATTCAGTGGTCAAGCCGGATCGAAGAAGAACTAACGGGCACGGCCAGGGGGCATCTGTTCATTCCGCTGATGAGGCCGTTCGATCATCTTGCCGTACCCAACGAGCCGACTACGTTCCTCACCTCGGAAACCAGCCGCTTTTCCGTTGAAGCGTTGCGCGGAACGCAACCGTATTTCCACCGCAATGCCGATTTCGACGAGTTGTTCTTCCAGTGTGTCGGTGACACGCTGTACGAGACGGAGTACGGCACGTTCAAGGCCTCGCCACAGCACCTAACGCTCATCCCGTCCGGCGTGTCGCACCGAGCGAGCGGCTCGGCTGATTGCCTGCGGATGGCCATCCGGCTGCGGGACCCGATAGACGTCCTCATCGACGAGAGGCGGCATATCGGCGAGACCGACTATCGGGTGACGTGGTCAGGGGCGCCGCAGTGGCCTGTCCCTTCCGAGCGGGCGGTCGCCGCGAAAGGAATAGTGAAGGAAAGCGTGCACACGTGGGCGGACAAGGACGGCGAAGAAACCCTGATCGACCGTCATTACGACCGGCTGATCAGAGTCTCTACCGGCGGTCGATCGTTGCACAACATCAGGTTGTTCGACATTTTCGAAAAGCTGACTGGGGGTCTCGGCCCTGGCCCTGTCTGCATGAAGAACGATAGCTTCCTGATCGAGTGCTACAACACGCCCGGCGAGCAAGCGGCATTCCACCGCGGCAATCGTAACGAGGAGTTCCAGTTCCAGTTTGCCGGCACCGCGGACAACATCTGCGAATTCGGCACGGCAAGTATGCAGCCGGGAGACCTCTTCATCGTCCGCAGGGGCATCGGGCACCGCGTCGTTGGAAGCCCCAAGTTCCGCCGACTCGTCATCTACAGCAAGGATCCCTGGACCGTGACGATCGATCCGCAGCAGCCGCGGTACCGGACCACTTTCTCGGTCGAAGAGCGGATCGTGGATGCCGCGCCCTGGCGTACCGAACCCAGTCCGTGAGGGGTGCTCTCATTGACGGTGCTCGTCCGATTGAAAGTATCAGCGCCCAGGAGTCATCGCACATGCCGATGAAGACGGCCGTCTTCATGATGTCAGCCATGCTGGTGTCTGCGTGTCCGGCGTTTGGCCAGGCAACTGCCCAGACGGATTTTCCGGCACGTCCGATCAGGATCATCGTGCCGGTCGCCCCTGGTGGAGTTTCCGACGTCGTCGCCCGGGCCGTCGGTCAGCGAATGGGCGAGAGCCTGCGGCAGAAGGTCGTCATCGAGAACCGCACCGGTACGACGCACGTGATCGGCGCGAGCCTTGTCTGGCGCAGCGCACCAGATGGCTACACCCTGTTGGTCGTCGAGGGCGTTGGCCTTCTCGTCGATCTCGGCGGCAAGCTGCCCTACGATCCAGTCAAGGACTTCACGCCCATTTCAGGCCTGGTGCGAGTCAACCATGCGCTGATCGCCCATCCGTCCCTGCCTGCGGCCAACGTCCGGGACCTGCTCGAACTGGCCAGGCGCAGGCCGGGACAGATCAGCTACGGAAGTTTTGGCGTGGGTTCGAGCGGCCATATGAACATGGAGATGCTGGGAGTCATTTCCGGCACGAAGCTCGTGCCGGTACATTATCGTGGCGCGACTCCCGCGCTCAACGATGTCATGGGCGGCCACATCCCGGTGATGATGATCAACCTGGCCACCGCGATGCAGTACGCGCAGACCAAAAAGATAAAGATCCTGGGCGTCGGAACCGGTGCACGCCATCAGAAGGCCCCTGATGTGCCGACGATCGCGGAGGGTGGCGTAGCGGGCTACCTGGCCAGTTCCTGGTTCGGTCTGTTCGGTCCTGCAGGGCTTCCGAAGAACATCGCCGACCGATTGAACCTGGAAGTGCAGCGCATCTTCTCGGAGCCTGAGTTCCAGTCGAAATTTCTTGCGTCTACGCTTTTCGAACCGATGATCGGCACGCCGGATGAGTTCGCCGCACTGGTCAGGGGCGAAGCAGCCAAGTGGGACGGCGTCGTACGCAAGGGTAATCTCCTTACGCTGCAGCCCTGAGATCGACGTTGTCGCAGACCCCGCCGGCTGCCGCCTGGTACGTATTGCCGCAACCGTAGGGGCAGCCTTCACGGGAAAGCTCCCGCTGTTCGATGACCCGAGTCGCTGTCACCGGGCCATGCCTGCTCCCGCACGCCTTGAAGGACACTCGCCATGATGAAGGACCGGATCATTGCCCCGGCCGGATTCGTCCGCCTGCCGTTGCCGGAACGCGACCGCCGGTGGCAGTCGATCCGCGCGGAGATGTCGTTACGCGGCGTCGACTGCCTGCTGCTCTTTGGCAATTCCGGGCGGTGGAACGAGATGAACGCGAACATCCGGTACATATGTGATTACGCCGATCCGCTGTCTGGTGCCTGCTATGCGCTGTTCCCTGGAGCCGGCGAGGGCACGCTGATCACCCAGATGCCGCTCAAGCGCAGTGCGCGCGAGATGAGCTGGATCCAGGATATCCGCAGTGCAAGGACAGCCAAGCTGCCGGAAATCGTCGAGGAACGGCTGTCTGCGCTCGGCCTCGTCAACGGCACCCTCGGGCTGGTGGGAATCACGGTTCGCGCGGATGAGAACATCGGCATGCCCTGGAACCAGCTCGAAGCCATCCGAAGGCGGATGCCAGGCCTGAAGGTGGTCGATGTCACCGACCTGTTCTTCGAGGTACGTTCAGTGAAGAGCGCAGTCGAGCTGGAATGCCTTGCGCGCTCCGCCGACCTCGTCGACGTCGCGTTCAAAGCGCATCTCGAGTCCTGGCGGCCCGGCATGACCGAGCGCCAGTACCATGCGGCCATCGTCCATTCAATGGATGCCGCCGGCGCCGAGCCTCCGACCTTCCTCCTGCTCGAATCGGGGCGTCCGTTCGGGCCATGGCTGTCGCAGGACCCGCTTCCCACGGGGCGCGTGCTTTCGCCGGGGGATTACATCGTCAGCGAGACAAGCCCCAAGTGGGCGGGTTACCAGGCGCAAGGCCTGCAGTGCATCCTGCTCGGGCGGCCGACCGCCGAGATGAATGAACTGGTCGGCTATGCCACCGAGGTCTGGCACCGGTGCACGGAACAGTTGCGGCCCGGGAAACTGCTGGCCGAGGTCGAGCACGCAGCCGACGACGTGATCGAACGCGCACGCGCCCGGTTGGGAGCGCTCGCCGATACGTTGCAATTGCATGTGTCCTACGCCGGTCTCGGCGGTCCGGATCCGCTGGCGCGTCCGCCCGAGATCGTCCCGGGACAGGCCTTCATGCCGGAGATCGGGCCGATGGGCGGGAGGCGACCGGAGCCGCCACCGTTCAGGGTCAACGGTGGTTACCTCGTGGTGAGCACCGAAGGGGCGCCAAAGCATTTCTTCGGCGACTATCCGATCGAGCGCCGCCTGCTTGCCGCCATCGACACCTGATCTGACGGACGCAATCAGGGTCGCGCGGCTATCGCGAGTCATCCCCCCGGGGGCGGAATAAGCGCTCGCGGCGGGAATACAATGAAGAGAGACCCAAGCGATCCCTAGGTGGGTTGCCACCGGCAGCCTACGCGAGGCAACTGGCCGACAAGCCCCTTACAATGATCACGGGACTCTAAACCCAACCGCTACCCAATGCCATAACCTCGACGGCCTGCCGGGACGTTGCTGCCGCGAGGGCGGCGGCGAGGTTGACGGTGCTGCGCGCTGCGAAGTCGCGGGCAAAGAGCACTACCGTGCCCTGTGGATGGAAATCGCCGCAAGCGTGCGCCAAGCACCTGTCACAACTGGACTTTTTCGTCCCGCTGGTGGGCGGTACTGGGATCGAACCAGTGACCCCTGCCGTGTGAAGGCAGTGCTCTACCGCTGAGCTAACCGCCCCTGATGGGGTCGCGGATTTAAGCATGGTCGGAGCGGTGGGTCAATCGGCGGCGTCGCTGCCCCGCCTAGAATGCGGGCCCGAATCCTGCAAGGCATCCGGAGCGGCGTTCGGACTCTCTGCGATCCCCGTCATCGGCGTGCTCGGGGTGGCAGCGGCCCCCGGGCCGCGCGGGGAGGGTCCGGTGCCCGAAGTGCCGCAGGTCGTGCCGCAGGTCGGCCCGTCAGTCACTGCCATGCGGCTTCGCAGTCCGCACTGCTTCCCTGCCCCCTTTGTTCGGAGACTCGCCCGTGAATTCACGCTCTGTTTCGTCCTCGCGATCGCGCGCTCCGGCCGTTCGCATGAGCCTCGGTGTCGTTGCGCTCGCGGCTGTCGCGATGGCCACGGTCGGCCAATCCTGGGCCCAGTCCTGGCCGGCCAAGCCGGTCCGCATGATCGTGCCGTTCCCGGCGGCGGGTGCGACCGACATCGCCGCGCGGCAGGTGTCCCAGCGCCTGTCCGATAGCTGGGGTCAGCCGGTGGTGATCGAGAACAG
>JBILUV010000431.1:0-2558 GCA_044370825.1 Burkholderiales bacterium
CGCCAACGAGTGCCTGTACTGCGTGGTGGCGCACGGCGCCATCCTGCGCATCTACGAGAAGAAGCCCCTGGTGGCCGACCAGGTGGCCATCAACTGGCGCAAGGCCGACATCACCCCGCGCCAACGCGCCATGCTGGCCTTTGCCATGAAGGTGTGCCAGCGCTCCCACGAGATCGACGACGCAGACTTCGCCGCGCTGCGAGAGCACGGCTTTGATGAAGAAGACGCCTGGAACATCGCCGCCATCACCGCCTTCTTCGGCATGAGCAACCGCCTGGCCAACGCCACGGGCATGAAGCCCAATGACGAGTTCTACCTGATGGGGCGGGTGCCGAAGGGGAAGTGAGGTGGGCCTGCCTCAACCGGTGCCACGACAACCGTCAAGGCAGGCGGTGGCGGCCCAGGTGCAAACGGAATTCCTCAGGGGTGACGATCTCACAACGCTCCGCCCGGCCAAGCACCAGCAAGTCAGCATCACCCGTCACCAGCCATTGCGCCCGACCCGCCTGAGCCACGTGAAGAAACGGCAGGTCTAGCGGATCGCGGCATTCCGGGACCACGGGCGGTGGGTGGGGCACGGTCACCACTTCGGTAAACGGCAGGTAGTCGGCCAGCAATTCGGTCTGCTCCTGGGCATCCAGCCGGAACTTCGGATAGGCCAGTACGCGCACCAACTCCTGCGCCGTGGCGGTGCTGACCAGCGGCACGCACTCGCCAGCCTGCCAGGCTAGACGGAGGCTCGCGGTCATCCCCTTCGCGAAAACCAGCGCTGAAAGCACGACATTGGTGTCCAGCACCACCCGCAAAGGGGGCAGTGCCGAGCGGCGCTCAGGTAATGCCATCAGCCAGGCGCATCTTTCAAGGCCGAGCCCCTCGCCCAGACCACCGCGTCGGCCACGTCGGTCTCGGTCAGGCCCAGCTCGGCCAACTTGGCCCGCACGGCATCGCCCCGTTGGATGCGAACCGGCGTCAGGACGATCTGCCCGTCACGCGCCTGCACATCGAAGTACTCCGCCGGGCCCACGGCCTGCGTGATGCTCTTGGGCAAGGTCAACTGGTTCTTGGAGGTGATCTTGGCAAGCATCTGATCCCCTTGAAAGTAAGGATTCCTTACTTTAGCAAAGGCCAGGTGGGTTGGGCCGGCTTGCGGTGTGCCGGGACCGGCACGCCGCTGCGTCGCTTCGGCTGATGCAGGTATTCGGTCTGTGCTTCAAGTAAAGCCTGATATTGCGGCCCCACCAGAACTTGCTGACCGCTCAGCAGGCCGGATGAAGGCCGCGCTACGTGATGGAACGGCATAGCATCACCCGCGCCGGCCTGATGGTGGTGCCGCACGGATCGCAACACCAGGACGCAGGAGATGCCTACCGCGCGTTGACCGCCCAGACACCCCAGGTGGCCGGCGTGGGCGCGGTGGACCAAATGCCGGATGCGATCAAGAACTGATGCAGACACGGCCTGTGATACGACCAGCCGGACAAGTCGTGCACGATGGCAGCGCGCCTATAGTTGAGAAGCCATGAAGTGGACACGCGCCGAATTGCTTGCAGCCCTGCACCTCTACCTGCAGCTCCCTTTCGGTCAACTGCACCGGGGCCAGCCGCGAATCGTTCAACTGGCTGCCTGGCTTGGGCGCACACCGAGTTCGGTGGCCATGAAGCTCGTCAACATCGCCAGTCTCGATCCAGCGATCACTGGGACGGGTCGCGCAGGCCTCACAAAGGCCTCAAGTCTTGATCGGGACGTGTGGGCCGAGCTGACCGCCTCCTGGTCTGCTGTCGCGCAACAGGCAGCAGCAACCTACGAAGCCCTGGCTGCTCAGGAAGGGCTCACCCCGATCGAAGCTGATCGCATCGCATCCACGGAACTGCCCGATGTCGAAGGGCAGATCGCGACGGCGACTACGACGGAGCGTGAAGCGCTCGTCAAGGTTCGTATCAACCAAGTTCGTTTTCGGCGTTGGGTCCTCGCCAGCTATGGTGGCCGATGCTGCGTTACTGGCCTTCAGGAGCCGCGACTGCTACTCGCCAGCCATATCGTTCCTTGGTCAGAAAGTCCTGCCAATCGAATGAACCCGCGCAACGGCTTGTGCTTATCGCCCCTGTATGACCGAGCCTTCGACCAAGGATTGATCACCATAACTCCCGGAACGCTGAAGATCCGTGTGGGCCAGTCCCTCAGGGATGCTGTAGCAGACAAATACATCCAACTTTCGCTCGTCGCGCTCGATGGTGTCCCGATACGCCCGCCCGAGCGATTCCTTCCCGACGACGAATTGCTGGCGTGGCATCAGAGGCAATACAGCTGATCCACTGAGGCGGCACTGCGGCGCGATGCGATTCCGACGGCCTCGCGCAGCGTCTCCTTGCTCGGGTGGGTGTCGCCGCCATGCCGTGCCGCGCGTCCGCGTAAATGCGCCGGCAATGCGTAGACCTGGCCGCCGCCCTACATCAACACAATGTCGTACTGCTCCGGGTTCATGCCCGGCTCGGCGCTCAGGGAGATGGGTTTGCCGATGAATTCGCTCAGGCCCGCGAGGTGGACGCTTTCTTCGTCCA
>JBILUV010000062.1:0-15484 GCA_044370825.1 Burkholderiales bacterium
CATCCAGACGGATGGCCAGGCCCTGGCCGGGGCGCACGCGGGCAGCGTAGGTCTCGGGGATGCGGAAGTTCACCTTGATGGCGCTGATGCTCTCCAGGCGGACGATATCGTCGCCCTTGCGCACGTAGGCGCCAGGGCTGATCGAGCGCAGGCCGAGGGTGCCGGAGAACGGGGCCACGAGAGTGGCCTTGTCCAGCCGCGCCTCGACTTCCCGCCGGGCCGCCTCGGCGCGCGAGAGATTGTTGCGGGCCAGATCGACCGCTTCTTCGGAAACGAACTTCTGGGCCAGGAGTTCCCGGGCACGCTCGTAGCGCTGGGACTCGGTGCGGACCTGCGCATCGGATTGGGCCAGCTGGGCCTTGATCTCCGCCTGATCGAGAGACACCAGGCGCGTGCCCTTGGCGACCTGCTGACCTTCCTGAAAATGCAGTTCCGTCACCCTGCCGTCGATCTCCGGCCGGATGGTGACGCTCTCATCCGCCAGCAACGTGCCCACCGCCTGGACATCAAGGTCAATGGCGGCAACCTCGACGGTCACGGCCTTGACGGGCAGCCCCTTGGGGGGCCCGCCCGCGCCCGGCGGGCCTCCGGCACCGGGTTTGCCGCCGCCAGGCGGGGCACCTGCGGGTGCCTTGCCATCACCGGGCTTGCCACCACCTTCCTCGGATTTGGAACCACAACCGGCCAGCACGGTGGCCATGACGGAAAAAGCAACAACGGCGGCACGCAGCGTCATCAGGCACAACCTCGAGCGTCTCTAGTGTTTGGGATTCGCAGGACGCGCATGTGAGCCAATGCGCCCCTGTGCCGGAAGCTGCGCAGCGGACCGTGACGGACTGCTGACTGCCGGGTCATTTTTAGCGCCACATGATACTGGCTCTTGGCGCCATCGGCCATGCGAATGTGAGGGTCGCCCGGCGGAACGGAACGATCACTGACCGGGAGCTTCCCGCCCCCGCGTGGGACAGGGTCGCACGCCCGCAGTCCCATGCATGCCTTGACGCTCGAGGTCGATGTCGCGGCGCACCTCGTCCATGTCTAGCGCGAGGATGCGCTGCAGGAGCCCGTCGAGCGCATGACCCGGGGTCGGTACCGGGCCGGCGAAAAGTCCCACCCCAGCGCGAAACACCACGAGCGCCGGCGTCTCGTCGATCCCGAACAGGGCCGCCACCTCGGCAGCCTCGGGGAGGACCGCCCGGGCAACGCGCGCGCCGGGGCGACCATCGACCGCCGCCGCTAGCTCGGCGATGAACGGCTCGCTCCTGAACGAACCCTGGGCGATGAACCCAATGAACAGGTTGGCCCCTGAGGCCACCAGCCGATCAAGATCCCGCCTGGCCGCGATGTGCTCGATCCGGGAAGTCATGCTTCGCCCGAACCACCCTCGGTCCCACGACTGGCGATGTCGGCGCGCACCGCCTCCATGTCGATGGACTTCACCTCGTTGATCAGAGCCTCGAACTGTCCGGCGGGCAGCGAACCCGGGTTGGAAAAAAGGATGATCTGCTCGCGAAACGCCATCAACGTGGGAATGGAGCGGATCTGGAACGCCTGGGCGAGCTCCTGTTCCTCGTCGGTGTTGACCTTGGCGAATACCACGTCAGGATGCCTCTCGGAAACCTGCTCGAACACCGGCGCGAACTGCCGGCACGGACCGCACCAGGGCGCCCAGAAATCGATGATCACGACGTCGTTGCCGGAGACGATGTCGTCGAAATTGTCCTGCGTCACTTCCACCGTGGCCATGCGGCGCTCTCCTGGGTTGGGCCCCGGACAGTCGGGCCTGCGGCACGATCCCGGGAAGACGCGGCGGACCGCGGCCCGTAGATTCAAGCACGTAGCCCGGTCCGCGCGCAACGTGACGCCACGGCGCACGCCACGTCTCAGACGGGCGCGTGCTCCGCCTCGCGGCCGAAGGCGCCGAAGCGCAGCAGCACCGCCGGCAGAATGAGCAGGTTGAGCACGGTGGAGGTGAGCAGTCCGCCGACGATGATCATGGCCATCGGGCCCTCGATCTCCCGCCCCGGCTCGCCGCTGCCCAGGGCGAGCGGCATCAGGCCGAGCGAGGTCACCAGCGCCGTCATCAGGATCGACGGCAGACGCTCCGCCGCCCCCCCGAGCATCGTGTCGACATTCCAGGGATGCCCCTCCTCCTCCACCAGATGCTGGTAGTGGGACACGAGCATGATCGAGTTGCGCAGCGTAATGCCGAACAACGTGACGAATCCGACCAGGGAACCCAGCGTCATCCATCCGCCGTTGACCAGCACTGCCACCACCCCGCCCACCAGCGCGAAAGGCAGGTTCAGGAAGGTGAGCCCCAGGTTGCGCAGGTTGTTGAAGGCGAGGTAGAGCAGCATGAACACCCCTGCGCCCGCCAGGATGGAGTGGAACACGAGTTGACGCCTGGCCTCCACCGAGGCTTCCGCCTCTCCCTCGATGACCAGATAGTTGCCCGGGGCCAGCTTCACGCGCCGGGCAAGCGCCTCCTTCATCGCCGCCGAGAAGTCCTCGACGTCCCGGGCCTCCACGTTCGCCGTCACGGTCTGGATGCGCTTGCCACCGCTGTGCAGGATCTTGTAGCGACCGGCGGTCATGGCGACGTCGGCCACGTCGCGCAACCGCACCGTGGCGCCTGTGGCCGAGCGCAGCGGCAGATCGGCCACCTGCACCGGCGCGCGCCGGTGCTCCGGCGCCAGGATGGCCACAACTTCCACCGGGTGGTTGCCGCGAAACACCTGCCCCACGGACGTGCCCTCGAAGGCTGTCCGCACCGCCTCCAGCACCTCGATGGCCGTGAAGCCGTGAGCCGACAGGCGGTCATGCTTGAGGCGCACGCCAAGCTGCGGCGTGCCCGCCGGCGCCTGCACCTGCACGTCATGGGCGCCAGGCAGGCCGGCGACCACTTCGGCAATCTCGCGAGCGTCACGATCCAGCGCATCCAGATCCGGCCCGAACACGTTGATCGCCACGTCCGCGGGAAAGCCGGCGATGGTCTCTTCGATGCGCTCGGTGAGGAAGGTGTTCACCGAGAACGTGACCCCCGGAAATGCACCGCGCACCCCCGCCAGGATCTCGCGGATCTCGCCCAGGATGCGTGCCTGCTCGGCCCCCTTCAGCCCGCCCACCTCGACCTCCATCTCGCTGTAGTGCGGGCCGAAGGTGTCCGCGCCGTTCTGCGAGCGCCCCACCCACTGGGCCACCGACTTGATACCCTTGACCTTCAGCAGCGCGGCGGTGACCTGATTGCCGATGCGCAGCACCTCCCGCTCCGAGGTGCCCGGTACTGCGGACATGTGGATCACGTAGTGCCCTTCCTTCAGCGAGGGGATGAACTCCCCCGAGAACAGCGGGATGGCGCCCAGGCCCAGGACCACGAAGAACGCGGTGCCTCCCATGACGCGCCCGGCATTGCCCTCGATACGGCGCAGCAGCGCGACGTAACCGGGCTTGATGCGCCGCACGAAGGGAGGATCCTCGGACTTCAGCTCGCCACGCCCGAGCGTCAGGAAGCACAACGCCGGAGTCAGGCTCATGGCCACGACCAGAGAGGCCAGGATCGCCAGGATGTAGGCGAGCCCCAGGGGCGAGAACAGCTTGCCGCCCACGCCGCCGAAGGTGAGCAGCGGCACGAACACCAGCGCCACGATGAAGGTCGCGTAGACCACCGATCCGCGCACCTCGACCGACGCGTTCAGGGCGACCGTGGCGGGGTCCAGAGGCATGCCGGCCGCGCGGTTCTCGCGCAGGCGGCGGAAAATGTTCTCGGTGTCGATGATGGCGTCGTCCACCACCTCGCCGAGCGAGATCGCCAGCCCGCCGAGCACCATGATGTTGATCGGCTGGTCGAGGGCGGTCAGCAGCAGCACCGCGCCCAGCAGGGACACCGGGATGGCCGTGGTGCAGATGAGGGCGGTGCGCGCGTTGAACAGGAACAGAAACAGCACCACCACCACGAGGCTGGAGCCGACCAGGATGTCGAAACGTACGTTCCCCACCGCCGTCTCGATGAAGTTGGCAGGCCGGAACAGCGCATCGTGCAGGGTCACCTTCTCGGCCGAGAACACGGGTTTCAGGTCTGCAAGCGCCGCCTCCAGACCACGGGACACCGCCAGCGTGTTGCTGCCCAGCTGTCCCTGCACCATCACGAACACGCCGGATTGGCCGTCGATGGCAGCGGCGCTGATGGGCTCGGCGGCGCCCTCCGTGATGCTGCCGACGTCGCGCAGCAGGACCGGCTGCCCGTCCACGGTCTTGAGCAGGGCCCGGCCCAGGACTTCCGGCACCGCCGGCTGCGCCTCGGTGACGATGGCGATGCGCTGATTGGGGCCGGGCAGGAAGCCGGCCGACAACACCCCGGTGGCCTGTCGCGCCGCGGCGATCACCTCCCCCAGAGACAGATCGTGGCGCGCCAGTCGCGCGGGATCGATCTGCAGCTGCCATTCGCGCACGAAGCCGCCAAAGACGTTCACTTCGGCGACGCCCTCGACCGACAGGAGATGCGGCCGCACCACCGTGTCGGCCAAGGTGCGCAGCTCGATCAGACTGCGGGTCTTCGACGTCAGCCCCAGCCCGAGCACGGTGCTGGCCGAGGAGGTCAGCGGCGTGATGCCGGGGGTGCTCACGCCCGCCGGCATGCGGCCCGCCAGCGGGGCCAGACGCTCGGCCACCACCTGCCGGTGGCGATAGATGTCCGAGCCGTCCTCGAACAGCACGGTCACCACCGACAGCCCGGGGATCGACTGGGAGCGGATGCGCTCGACGCCGGAAGTACCCAGCAGCGCGTTCTCGATCGGCTGCGACACCAGCGACTCCACCAGCTCCGGGGACAGTCCGGCCGCTTCGGTCTGGATCACCACCTGGGTGGGCGAGAACTCGGGGAACACGTCCAGCCTGGCGCGTTCCAGGGTAAAGATGCCGTAGGCCACGAGCATCAGGGCCAGCGACACCACGACGCCGGGAAACCGGATCGAGAAACGGACGATGGCGGTGATCACGACCGCCCCTCGGGTCGCATGCTGCTGCGGCAGTCGCGGCGGGGCCGGCGATCAGTCTTCATTCTCGTTCCGGATCTGGTACTCCAGTTCCTCGGACAGCAGCAGCTGCGCGCCCGTGACCACCACTTCCCGGCCAGGCTCCAGGTCCCCGGCATCGAACCATCCGCCCGGCACCAGCCGGGTGGCGTCGACCGGAGTGCGCTCGAACACATCCCCTTCGTTCTCGTCGCGCGCGTAGACCCAGGACCGGCCCGAGAACCAGACCACCGCACTCTCCGGCACCACCACGCCGGACTGTTTCGAAGCCCCGACCGCGACGTGTCCGGACAGGCGCGTGCCGACGCGCATGCCGGCCGCCGGCAGGCGGCAGAAGTAGGTGGGGCCGGAGGCTCCCGCGAGCGAGAGCGGCGCCGGACCGACCAGGGTGGCCTGGGTGCGCACTCCGCCGCCAGCCGGTTCCACCAGCAGCGTGCGCTGGCCCCAGGCGGCGCCATCGCCCTGCGGGAAGCTCACCATCGCCAGCACCTCGCGCCCTTCGAGCAGCGCCTTGAAGTTGGCGCTGCCGCCGAGCGCGGTGTCGGTCAGGGTGCCACCCCACTCCGCCGTCACGCCCTCGATCATGGCGCGCAGCGCCGCCTCGGCGGCAGCGAGGCGCTCCCGGGCGGCGCGCGCCTCCGCCTCGGCCTGCAACACCACGCGCTCCGAGACGTTGCGATCGTCCTCGAACAGTGACCGGGCACGCCGCGCCTCGGTCTCGAGATTGACCGAGGCGATGCGCAGCGCACGGATCTCGGCCGACTGGGTGAGGTACCGGCCGCGCGCCTCCACCAGGCTCCTGAGGTCGACCACCAGGCCCTGCACCGGTATCGACAGCCCCGTATCGGCCGCCTGCAGCGCGGCGATTCCGATGGCGCTGGCGGCCCGCTCCTTCTCGCCGATCCGCAACCGCCCCGGACCGATCTTCTCGTCCGCCGTGGTCTGGACGCCGATCGCCTCGCCATTGCTGCGGGCCAGCTCCTGGTACTCGTCACGCCCGAGATAGAAGGCGGTGGCCGCCAGCAGGGCCACCAGGCCGAGCAGCAGGATGGAAAACAGCGGTTGTGTGCGCTCAGTCATTGTCGATCAGTGCCGGGTTGAGAGCCGCATCCGCCGGCGCGGCGGCAGGCTGCACCCCGGCGAACAGATCGGGATTATCGAGCGGGCGCTGCACCGCGTCCTCGAGCGCGGACAGACCCTGCTGCAATTCCAGCATGGCCACGATGGCAGTGCGTTCGGCCACGACCGCCTCCAGCGCGGCATTGGCGACATCCACACGATCGGCCTGCCCGCGCTCGAACTGGCTCGCAGCCTCGCGCCGCCTCTGGCGGGCGCGCTGCAGGACCTCGACCGCCGCCTCGTGCGCCGCCAGCGCACGCCCGTATCTAGCCGCCGCCGCCTGCGCCTCGGCGATCACGGACGACTGCACTGCCAGAAAGGCCCGGGCCTCGATCTCGCGCCGCAGCTCGGCCTCGCGGATCAGCGCCCGGGTGCGGGCCCGCGGCGGCACCAGGGCCAGACCGGCGATCGACCAGATGCTCTCATCCGCGTCCCAGAAATACCCTGGAACGAGCGTGATGTCGGGGTACTGCCGCGCCACCTCCAGTTTCAGGGCCGCCTCGGCGACGGCATAGTCGGCCAGCTTGCGACGCAGGTCGATTCGATTCAGCAGCGCCGCGCGCTGCAGGGCTGGTGGTTCGGGCGTCGGCACCACGTGGTCCACCGCCGAAAAATCCAGGCGCACCGCCTGCAGCTCGGCCAACGGCACCGCCACTGATTCCGCCACCCCGGCCAGCGCCTGCTCCCGCCGCACCACTGCGCGTCGAAGCGCCAGTTCGCCCTCGGCCTCGCGCAGGCGCAGCGACGACACCTCTCCGCGCGCGGCCATGCCTGCGGCAACCCGCTTCTCCATCAACGCCAGCAGTCGGCCACGCTCCGCCTGCTCGGCCTCCAGCGCCTCCACGGTCTGGTTGGCGACGTGCAGGTCGACGAAATGCCGCCGCAGGCGGCTGCGCACCCGCCAGCTGGCCACCGCCACCTCCAGACGGGCCACCTCCTCCAGGCGCGCCAGCTGCTCGGTACGCGCCCCCCGCTTGTTGCCCAGATCGATCGGCAGGCCGACCAGCAGGCCGTAGCCCCAGGGCGTGTCGCCGCCGCTCTCTGCCGAGTTGTACTCCGGCCGCGCCGTCAGCGTGTAGGGCAAGGCAGTCCGCGACGTCGCCTTCTCCGCAGCGGCGAGTTCCGCCCGCGCGCGCGCCACGTCGATCTCGGGGTGCAGCAACACCGCCGCCAGGGCAAGCGCGCCGAGATCCCAGCGCCCGGGCGGCCAGGTGTTCACGTCCCGCCCCTGGGCCGCGAAGTAGTCGCGCACGGCCGGCGCAGCCAGCGTGCGGCCCGCCAGTGCCGCTTCCGTGACAGCGGGATCGATCGGCTTCGGCTGGTAGGTCTCGCGGGCGCACGCAGTGAGCAACGCAAGGATCAGGACGACCCCGGCGCCCCGGCACGATGCGAGCTTCATCGCTCTTCTGTTGGAGGCATGGCAGTGGCAGTGTAGCCTTCGCCCTTGAACGCAGGCAAACGGGAACGGCGGGGCTTCGACCATGCCGGAGCCCCTCGCGAATGGGGCCTTCACACCCCTGCGTGCAGCCCCCTGCCACGTGGCAGATCCGATTCCCGGCACTGATCCCATGAGCCAGCATCCACTCAACGTCCTCGGCACCCCGCTGCAGGACTGCGGCCACGACCCTCTCACCGGATACTTCCGCGACGGCTGCTGCCGCACCCGCGCAGACGATCTCGGGACGCACGTGGTATGCGCCCGGGTCACCGCGGAGTTCCTCGAATTCAGCCGCGCCCGTGGCAACGACCTCGTTACGCCGCACCCCGAATGGCGCTTCCCCGGCCTGCGTCCCGGCGACCAGTGGTGTCTGTGCGCGATGCGCTGGAAGGAGGCTCTCGAGAGTGGCGTCGCGCCGCCGGTGGTGCTGGAGGCGACCCACATCGCCGCGCTGGAGTTCGTCACTCTCGCCGACCTCGAGTACCACCGCTTTCGGGCCTGAATCGCGCCGGCCGGCGCCGGCGGCGCGCGCCACGGCCTTTCAGGGCTGGTCCTGACTCCGGGCTGCGCGGTCCCTGCTCAATGCAGCTTCACGTGCGGCTCGGTGCGGCGGATGATCAGCCGGGCCAGGGTGTCCAGAAACACCTTGGCGAATCCGTGCAGGGCGTATTCATGCATCTTGTAGAGTGAGGCATACATCACGCCTGCGAAATAGCCTTCGATCATCAGGCTGCCCCGGCTGATGCCGCCCATCAGACTGCCCACGGTACTGTAGTCGCCCAGCGACACGAGAGAGCCAAAGTCTCGGTAACGCCAGGGCTGCATCTCCTGGCCGGCCATGTGCCGCGGCAGGTTGCGCAGCAGGTGGCTGGCCTGCTGATGGGCGGACTGGGCCCGGGGCGGTACCCAGCCATTCTTCTCGGGCCAGGCGCAGGCGGCGCAATCGCCCAGGGCGAAGATGGACGGATCGCGCGTGGTCTGGAGACGGTCGTTCACCACCAGCTGGTTCAGCCGGTTGGTTTCCAGACCGTCGAGATCGCGCAGGAACTCCGGTGCCTTGATGCCCGCCGCCCAGACCGTCAATTCGGCCGGTACATCGCGCCCGCTCTGGGTGCGCACCCCCTGGGCCGTAACCTCGGTCACGCGCTCGTTGGTGAGCACCTCGACGTTCAGCTTCTGCAGCAACGCCAGGGTCGCTTCCGACAGCCGCTCCGGCAGCGCCGGCAACACTCGCGGCGCGGCCTCGATGAGGGTGATGCGCAGGTCCCGCTCGGGGTCGATGTTGTCCAGACCGAAGGACACCAGCTCGCGGGTGGAGTTGTGCAGCTCCGCTGCCAGCTCGACGCCCGTGGCGCCGGCACCGATGATGGCGACGTGCAGTTGCCAAGGATCGCGCGGCCCGCCCTGGGCGTTGGCCCTGAGGCAGGCGTTGAGCAGACGACCGCGGAAACGCTCCGCCTGCTCGGGCACGTCCAGGGCGATGGCGTGCTCCTTCGCTCCCGGCGTGCCGAAGTCATTGGTCTGGCTGCCGATGGCAATCACCAGGGTGTCGTAAGGCAGCGGGCGCGCAGGCAGCACCTCGCGCCCGGTCTCGGGGTCCAGCAGCGGACCGAGCAGCACCTGCCTGGTGCTCCGGTCCAGGCCGATCATGTGGCCGAGCTGAAAACTGAAATGATGCCAGCGCGCCTGGGCCAGATAGTCCAGCGCATGGTCGTTCAGGTCCATGCAGCCAGCCGCCACCTGATGCAGCAGGGGTTTCCAGAGGTGGGTGCGGGAGCGGTCCACCAGAGTCACATGGGCCTGTCCACGCCGGCCGAGGGAATCGCCAAGGCGGGTGGCGAGCTCGAGCCCACCCGCACCACCGCCGACGATGACGAATCGATGCCGCCCGTGCTGGTCCTTCTCATCCATGGCCATTCTCCTGGAGGACGCCTGCAGCATGGTGTGGCGCCGGGCCCGAAGCCTGAGAAACGTCCTGACGCGCATCCGGCGCGGATGCGGGGTGCGAAGTCCTCACCCTACCCCGGCACGCAAGCGCGAGGCGGCAGCGAGGGTATCAGACCTGCGGGTGCGCGCGCTCCAGCTTGGAGTGCAGCTTGTTGAGCGCGTTGATGTAGGCCTTGGCAGAAGCGACCACGATGTCGGTGTCGGCCCCGGCACCGTTGACGATCCGGCCCTCCTTCTTGAGGCGTACCGTCACCTCGCCCTGAGCGTCGGTCCCGCTGGTGATGCTGTTGACCGAGAACAGTTGCAGCTCCGCGCCGCTGGTGGCGATGTTCTCGATGGCACGGAAGGTCGCGTCCACCGGTCCACTGCCGTTGGCCTCGGCCTTCTTCTCGGCCGAACCCTCCGCCATGACGACCCTGGCGGTCGGCGTCTCGCCGGTCTCGGAGTGGATCATCATCGACACGAGCTTGAAGTGTTCGCTGTCGTGCGCCGCCGCCTCGTCCGACACCAGCATTTGCAGGTCCTCGTCGAAGATCTCCGACTTCTTGTCGGCCAGATCCTTGAAGCGCGCGAAGGCGGCATTCAGCGCCTCCTCGCTCGGCAACTCGATGCCCAGCTCCTTGAGGCGCTGCTTGAAGGCGTTGCGTCCGGACAGCTTGCCAAGGACCAGCTTGTTGTTGGTCCAGCCCACGTCCTCGGCACGCATGATCTCGTAGGTCTCGCGGCTTTTGATCACGCCGTCCTGGTGAATCCCGGACTCGTGGGCGAAGGCATTGGCACCGACGATGGCCTTGTTGGGTTGCACAGGGAAACCGGTGATGCCGGATACCAGCTTGGAGGCGGGCACGATCTGGGTGGTGTCGATGCCCGTGTCGCACGGGAAGTAGTCGCGACGGGTGCGTACCGCCATGACGATCTCCTCCAGGGAGGCATTGCCGGCCCGCTCGCCAAGGCCATTGATGGTGCACTCCACCTGGCGCGCCCCGCTCATCACGGCAGCGAGCGAATTCGCCACCGCCAGACCGAGGTCATTGTGACAGTGCACCGACCAGACCGCCTTGTCGGAATTCGGGATGCGCTCGCGCAGCGAACGGATCAGGCTGCCGAACTGCTCGGGAATGGTGTAGCCGACAGTGTCGGGCACGTTGATGGTGGTGGCGCCCGCCGCGATCACCGCCTCGAGGATGCGGCACAGGAAATCGAGCTCGGAGCGGCCCGCATCCTCAGGGGAGAACTCGACGTCGTCGCGGTACGACCGCGCGAGATTGACCGCCTTGACCGCGGTGTCGACCACCTGGTCGGGCTGCATGCGCAGCTTCTTCTCCATGTGGATCGGCGAGGTGGCGATGAAAGTGTGGATGCGGCCTGCGTTGGCGTCGCGCAAGGCCTCGCCGGCACGGCGGATGTCGTGCTCGTTGGCGCGCGCAAGACCGCAGACGATGGAGTCCTTGATGGCCATGGCCACCGCCTTTACCGCCTCGAAGTCGCCATTGGAGGCGGCCGGAAAGCCCGCTTCGATAACGTCCACCCGCAGCTTCTCGAGCTGGCGCGCGATGCGCAGCTTCTCCTCCCGGGTCATCGAGGCACCCGGGCTCTGCTCGCCATCACGAAGTGTCGTGTCGAAAATGATGAGACGGTCGGACATGGTGTTCTCCTGGTCGGCTCCGCGGCTCCGGGGCAGGTCGGCCATCACGGACAACGCGGAAAGCTACAAAGGGTCTCCGGACTGGTCAAGTCCGTCGGGGGTACAGCTGGGGAGGGAGATGAGGTTATTGTGCGCTTGCGCGCAGCAGCAGCCCCGCCAGCAGGACGCTGGGCAGGAGGGAACAACGGAAGGGGGCCGCAGTGCTCATGTCGCGACTATATGTCAGCCGCGCGATGCGGTGCAAGAGCCGCCGCCGGCCGTGCCGGGAAGATCCGGGAAGCTCACGCATTGTGGTCATGCCGTGCCGGGTCGTCGCGACCTCGGACCTGGCTCAGGCATCCCCGGACGTTCCGGGCGGTGGCAGCTCAGGGTGATGCGAGGGGCGCACGCGTCCGACCAGCCACATCACGTAGCCCGACAGGGCGTACAGCAGGGCGATGGTGAACAGCATCTCCGGCAGGTTGTCCGACAGGAAGAACACCATCGCGACCAGCACTGGAACAAGCACCACCTGCCAGAAGGGCACACTCTTGCGGATGTTGATGTCCTTGCCGCTGTAGAAGCGCACGTTGCTCACCATGGTAAAGGCGGCAAACACGGTCAGCGCCGCCGCCATCCAGTCGACCCGCGGTCCCGGAAAGGAGAACGAATCTGCCGCCCAGATAAAACCCGCCACCACGGCCGCCGCTGCCGGGCTGGGAAGGCCCTGGAAATAGCGCTTGTCCACCACCGCCATGTTGGTGTTGAAACGCGCCAGGCGCAAGGCGGCGCAGGCGCAGTAGGCGAACGCGGATGCCCAGCCCACCTTGCCGAGACCACGAAGCGACCACTCGTAGATCACCAGCGCCGGGGCGGCTCCGAAGGCCACCATGTCCGACAGGGAGTCGAGTTCCGCGCCAAAGGCACTCTGGGTCCGGGTCAGCCGCGCGACGCGCCCGTCCAGACCGTCGAACACCATCGCCACGAAGATCGCGGCGGCTGCCGCCGAGTAGCGGTTGTTCATGGCCTGGACGATGGCATAGAAGCCGGCAAACAAGGCCACCGTGGTGATGGCGTTGGGGAGCCAGAAGAACCCGGGACGGAACTTGCGGCGCATCATCCAGCGGCGCCTGGCGTTGGTGTCGTCCATGACGGGAGCCTCCTCCGGAGGGTTGCCCAAATTTACGGTACCAACTCTGCCACGATGGTGGAGGTCGCGTAAACCTTGTCGCCAACCGCCACCGTAGGCTGGGCGTCCAGGGGCAGGTAGAGATCGACGCGGGAACCGAAGCGGATGAACCCATAGCGCTCGCCGCGCGCCAGCCGGTCCCGGGCTTTCACGTAGCACAGGATGCGGCGCGCCACCAGACCGGCCACCTGCACGCAGGTGACGTCGACGCCCCCGGCGGTGCGCAGCTGCAGGGCGTTGCGCTCATTCTCCAAAGAGGCCTTGTCCAGCGCCGCGTTGAGGAAGCTGCCAGGGTGGTACCAGGCCTGCACCACCTCCGCGTCCAGCGGACTGCGGTTCGAGTGCACGTTGAACACGTTCATGAAGACACTGATCTTCAGCGCCTCGCGGTCGAGGTAGGGATCGCGGGCTTTCCCCACCACCACCACCCGACCGTCGGCAGGGCTCAGCACCGCACCGGGGGCATTCGGCACCTCACGCGGCGGATCACGGAAGAACTGCAGGACGAACAGTGCCAGCAGCCAGAGCGGCAACGACCACCAGCCCCACGCCCAGGACGCGCCAAGGGCGACCGCCACGGCGAGCGCCAGAAAGGGCCAGCCTTCACGTGCGATCAGCGGATGCGGGTACGTCGCCATGGATTGCATCGGGCTCAGACGATATCGCGACGGATCCCGGCGGGGCGATGCGACAGCACCCGCCGGGATCCGCTGGTGCTTCAGTTGCGGCTGGTGTCGACCAGGCGGTTCTTCCGGATCCAGGGCATCATCTCGCGCAGCTTGCCACCCACACGTTCGATCTCGTGCTCGCGGCCGATGCGGCGCATGGCGTTCAGCTTGGTGGCCCCAGTCTGGTTCTCGAGCAGGAATTCCTGGGCGTAGGCGCCGGTCTGGATCTCCTTGAGGATGCGGCGCATCTCGGCCTTGGTGTCCTCGGTGATGATGCGAGGCCCGCGGGTGAAGTCACCGTACTCGGCATTGTTGGAGATCGAGTAGCGCATGTTGGCGATGCCGCCCTCGTAGATGAGGTCGACGATCAGCTTGAGTTCGTGCAGGCACTCGAAGTAGGCCATCTCGGGGGCGTAACCGGCTTCCACCAGCACCTCGAAGCCAGCCTGGATCAGGGCAGTGGTACCGCCGCACAGCACCACCTGCTCGCCGAACAGGTCGGTCTCGGTCTCCTCGCGGAAGGTGGTCTCGATGACACCCGCCTTGCCGCCGCCGATGGCCGCCGCATAGGACAGCGCCAGATCGCGGGCGCGCTGGGTGAAATCCTGGGCGATGGCGATCAGGCAGGGCGTGCCGCCGCCCTGGGCGTAGGTGGCACGCACCGTGTGGCCCGGGGCCTTCGGCGCAATCATCACCACGTCGATGTCCGCGCGAGGCACCACCTGACCATAGTGGATGTTGAAGCCGTGGGCGAACGCCAGGGTGGCGCCGGGCTTCATGTTGGGCTCGACGTCCTCGCGGTAGACCTTGGCGATGTGCTCGTCGGGCAGCAGCATCATGACGAAGTCAGCGCCCTTGACCGCCTCGCCCACGTCCTTCACGGTCAGGCCGGCGTTGCTGGCCTTGTCCCAGGAAATCCCCCCCTTGCGCAGTCCGACCGTCACGTTGACGCCGGAGTCGTGCAGGTTGAGCGAGTGCGCGTGGCCCTGCGAGCCGTAACCGATGATCGTGACCTGCTTGCCCTTGATGAGGGACAGGTCGGCGTCCTTGTCGTAGTAGACCTTCATGTGAAATCCCCTGTGTGAGTGCGACCACGCGGCTGTCGGTGCCGGGTGCGTGTACAGGGGGAGCCATGCACCGCCCGTATGCGCCCGCCCCCGTAGCGGTTGTCAGATCTTGAGAATGCGCTCCCCGCGTCCGATGCCCGAGGCGCCGGTGCGGACCGTCTCGAGGACCACGCCGTCCTCGAGCGCATCGAGGAAGGCGTCCAGCTTTTGGCCGGTGCCGGTCAGCTCGATGGTATAGCTCTTGTCGGTCACGTCGAGAATGCGCCCGCGGAAGATGTCCGCCATGCGCTTCATCTCCTCGCGGTCCTTGCCGGAAGCGCGCACCTTGACCAGCATGAGCTCGCGCTCGATGTGCTCGCCCTCGGACAGATCGACCACCTTGACCACGTCCACCAGCTTGTTGAGCTGCTTGGTGATCTGTTCGATCACGTCACCCGAGCCGGAGGTGACGATGGTCATCCGCGACAGCGTCGCGTCCTCGGTGGGCGCCACGGTAAGGGATTCGATGTTGTAGCCGCGCGCGGAAAACAGACCCGCCACCCGCGACAGGGCGCCCGACTCGTTCTCGAGCAGCAGTGAAATGATGTGTTTCATCGTCGTTCTCGGCGCCCTACACCAGAATCATCTCGGACAGACCCTTGCCGCCCGGCACCATGGGGAAGACGTTCTCGGTCTGGTCCGTCACGAAGTCGAGGAACACGAGGTCGTCCTTGCGCGAGAAGGCCTCTCGCAGCGCCCCCTCGATATCTTCCGGCTTGTCCACCCGGATGCCCACGTGGCCGTAACTCTCGGCCAGCCGGACGAAGTCCGGCAGGGCATCCATGTAGGACTCGGCATAGCGGTTGCCGTGGAAGAACTCCTGCCACTGCCGCACCATGCCCATGTAGCGGTTGTTGAGATTCACGATCTTGATGGGCGTGCGGTACTGCTTGCAGGTGGAAAGCTCCTGGATGCACATCTGGATCGAGGCCTCGCCCGTCACGCAGGCCACCGTGGAGCCAGGGTTGGCGAGAAAGGCGCCGATCGCGGAGGGGAGGCCGAAACCCATCGTCCCCAGGCCGCCGGAATTGATCCAGCGGCGCGGCTTGTCGAACTTGTAGAACTGCGCCGCCCACATCTGGTGCTGACCGACATCTGAGGTGATGAAGGCATCGCCCCCGGTCACCTCGTAGAGCTTCTCCACCACCATCTGCGGCTTGATGATGCTGCTCGCGCGGTCGTACTTGAGGCAGTCGCGAGCCCTCCAGAGCTCGATCTGGGTCCACCATGCCTTGAGGGCGGCAGCGTCGGGCTTCTGCGGAGAAGCCGCGAGCTGGCGGTTCATCTCGGCCAGGACTTCGCGCACATCACCCACGATGGGGACGTCGACCCTCACCCGTTTGGAGATGGAGGACGGATC
>JBILUV010000060.1:0-15651 GCA_044370825.1 Burkholderiales bacterium
TCACACGGTCGTCGAAGCGCGCCCCCACGGCGATCAGAACGTCGCAGTTCTGCATCGCGAGGTTGGCCTCGT
Organism: Burkholderiales bacterium; assembly: GCA_044370825.1. Classification (GTDB taxonomy): domain Bacteria; phylum Pseudomonadota; class Gammaproteobacteria; order Burkholderiales. The sequence goes on from JBILUV010000060.1 coordinate 73, forward strand.
AAGTACCGTGCATGCCCAGCATGCCCAGGAACAGCGGGTCGGTGGCGGGATATCCACCCAGACCCATGAGCGTGTTGGTGCAGGGGTAGTCGAGGTTGCGCACAAACTGCGTCAGCTCGGACGATGCATTGCCGAGCACAACGCCGCCGCCGGTGTAGATCATGGGCCGCTTGGCTTCGAGCAAAAGCCCTAGCGCCTTCTTGATCTGCCCTGCATGTCCCTTGAGCACCGGGCTGTAGGAGCGCATGGACACCGACTCCGGGTACTCGTACTCGCAACGTGCCGTGGTCACGTCCTTTGGAATGTCGACCAGCACCGGACCAGGACGGCCCGTGGTGGCGATGTAGAAGGCCTTCTTGATCGTGACCGCCAGATCGCGCACGTCCTTCACCAGGAAGTTGTGCTTGACGCAGGGGCGGGTGATGCCGACCGTGTCCACCTCCTGGAAGGCATCCTGGCCGATGGCATGGGTCGGGACCTGACCGGTCACGATCACCATCGGGATGGAGTCCATGTAGGCGGTGGCAATCCCGGTGACGGCGTTGGTGACGCCCGGTCCGGAGGTGACGAGCACCGCGCCTGGCTTCTCGCAGGCGCGAGCGTAGCCATCGGCTGCGTGCACCGCCGCCTGCTCGTGGCGAACGAGGATGTGCTTGACCCGGTCCTGCTTGAAGATCTCGTCGTAGATATGCAGTACCGCCCCGCCCGGGTAGCCGAACAGATATTCGACGCCCTCGTCGGCCAGGCAGCGCACGGTGATTTCGGCGCCGGTCAGTTCCATCATGGGTCCGGGTGCTGGCCCGGCAGTTTACGAAGGGGAACAGCGAAAGATACCGGCAAGGCTCACGCCGGTCAATTCAATGACATGCGGGCCCGGATCAGGCGGCCACTTGGGTGGCCGCGGCGCCCAGGTGCTCGTCCACCCACTGCCGCCAGACCGGGTAGAGGTCGGGATGATGGGCGGCGACCACGGAGCGTCGCCACTCGGAACCACCCCAGAAATCCTCGCGCTCGAAACTGCCGACAATCCCGCCCGCCTCCTCGAGCACGAGGCTGCCGGCGGCGTAGTCCCAGAGCTTCTGCCCCCCGTGCACGTAGACATCCAGCCGCCCCGCGGCGAGGTAACACCACTCCAGCGTGGCGGCGCCGAGGCTGCGGTGAGAGCAATAGGGCGCACGGGCCGCCAGTGCCTGCGCCAGGGAGGGCGGGATGCGCCGAAAATCGACATTCGCCATGGCCGAACGAAGCTCTGGAGCCACCGGGCCCGGACGCAGGAGTTCGCCGTTGAGCTGACTGCCGCGCCCGCGCCGGGCGGTGAACATCTCGTCCGTGGCCGGTGCGTACACCACGCCGAGCCGAGGGCGCCCTTGCGCCAGCAGCGCCACGGAGACGGCGAACCAGGGCACGCCGTGGACGAAGTTCGAGGTCCCGTCCACCGGGTCCACGCACCACACGCTGCCTGCGCCGCGCTCCCAGGCCGAACGCTGTTCCTCTGCGTTCATCTCCTCGCCGATCACAGGGAGGGGCAGGAGCGCGCGCAATCGACCCACCAGGACTGCCTGGGCGCCGAGGTCCGCCTCTGTACACAGCGTACCATCGGGCTTGCGGTGGTGACCCACCCGCCGGTAGCGCGGCATAACCTCGTCGCGGGCCACACTGCGCACGACGGAGCACACATCTTCCAGCAGGGCGTCCTCGGCCATCGCGGCACGCGGATGGTTCATCGGCCAGAATGTTGCCGCGGGGTCGGGAAGGGAGGGAACGGGGCTGCGAAGGTGCACATCCGCAAAGAGGGGTGTCATGAATGATTGTGATGGTAGCATGACTCGTACCATGACCCAAGACAGCATCATCAAGAACGGCGCGCGCTTCCACGTGCCGGACCACCTTGGCCCGGGCGCAGAGGTGGGCCTGCCCGACCTGGCGGCCCACCACGCCACGCGCGTCCTGCGCCTCGGAGTGGGGGATGCGGTGATCCTGTTCGACGGTAGCGGCGGCGAGTACGAGGCCGCGCTGACCCAGGTGGGGCGCGGCGGGGTCCGGGCCCGAGCCGGGCGCTTCCACCCCGCCGGACCCGAGTCCGCCTTGCGGGTAACATTGGTTCAGGGCATATCCGGCGGCGACCGTATGGATTTCACCATCCGCAAGGCTGTCGAACTCGGCGTCGACCGCCTCATCCCGGTATTCACCGCCCGCAGCGTGGTCAGACTGGGCGGCGAACGCATGGACCGCCGGCGCTCCCACTGGCAGGCAGTTGCGATCTCCGCCTGCGAGCAGTGCGGCCGCAATGCCGTTCCCGAGGTGCAGGAGCCCGCCACCCTCGAGCACTGGCTGTCGGCCTGCCCGGCCGAGGGCGACCTTCGGCTGTTGCTGGCCGTCGGCGGCCACCTGCGCCTGCGCGACCTGCCGGCGCCTGCCGCCGCAGTCACCCTGCTGGCCGGCCCGGAGGGCGGTTTTGCCGAACGCGAGGCCGAGGCGGCGGCAAGTCGTGGCTTCGTTCCGATCCGCCTCGGGCCCCGCGTGCTGCGCACCGAGACGGCCGCGCTGGCGGCACTGGCGGCGATGCAGACCCTCTGGGGCGATTTCTGAGCGTCCGCCGGGAGCGTTGGCGGCACTGCGACGGTGGCGGAAATCCCGGCGAATGCCGCCAGTGGGCAAAAGGCAAGACCTGACCCCGTGGTTTGGGGAGTCCGCGTTAAACTTGTGCAGCAGGCTCGCCGTGCCGGCCGGCCCACATTGAGGACAGACATGGAAATCCGCAGCAGCACCTTCATCGTCACGGGCGGCAGCTCCGGCCTGGGCGAGGCCACCGTCGAAATGATCGTCGCCGCCGGCGGCAATGCCATCATCGCGGACGTCAACCGTTCGCTGGGCGAGGCGCTGGCCGGGCGACTCGGTGCGCAGGTCCGCTTCGCGGAGTGCGACGTCACCTCCGAGGAGCACGCCAGGGCCGCGGTCGACATGGCGATGTCGACCTACGGCGGGCTGCAGGGACTGGTCAACTGCGCCGGCGTCGGCATACCGGCCAAGGTCCTCGGCAAGGACGGTCCGCATCCGCTCGACCGGTTCGCGAAGATCGTCAACATCAACCTGATCGGCACCTTCAACATGATCCGCCTGGCCGCGGAGGCCATGTCGCGGGGTCAGGCGGACCCCGCCGGCGAGCGCGGCGTCATCGTCAACACCGCATCGGTGGCGGCCTTCGATGGCCAGATCGGCCAGCCTGCCTACGCCGCCTCGAAGGCCGGCGTGGTCGGCATGACGCTGCCGATCGCGCGCGAACTGGCGCGCTTCGGCATCCGTGTGGTCACCATCGCGCCCGGCCTGTTCGAAACACCGATGATGGCCGGCCTGCCCGAAGAGGCGCAGAAGTCCCTGGGTGCCCAGGTGCCATTCCCGCCCCGCCTCGGCCGCCCGCCCGAGTTCGCGCTGCTGGTGGAGCAGATCTGCCGCAACACCATGCTCAACGGCGAAACCATCCGTCTGGATGGTGCCATCCGCATGGCGGCCAAGTAAGTAATTCCCGGGCCCGGCCCCGCGACGCCATGGATCCCAAGACACTCGAGAACTTCGTTCCGTGGTTCCGGGCCTCGGCCCCCTACATCCACGCCTTCGGCGGGCGGACCTTCGTCATCGCCTTCGGCGGTGAGGTGGTGGCCGACGGCAGCATCGTCGGTCTCACCCACGACCTGAACCTACTGGCCGCGCTGGGGGTGAAGCTGGTCCTGGTGCACGGCGCGCGCCCGCAGATCGAGGAGCGGCTTCGCGCCCGCGACGCCGACATCCGCTACGTGCGCGACATGCGCGTCACCGACGAGGCGGCCATGCAGGACGTGAAGGAGGCCAGCGGCCGGCTACGCATGGAGATCGAGGCGCTGCTCTCGGTCGGCCTGCCCAGCACACCCATGGCCAACGCCACCATCCAGGTCACCAGCGGCAACTTTGTGGTGGCCCGGCCGGTGGGCGTGGTCGACGGCGTGGACATGATGTTCACCGGGGAGGTGCGCAAGATCCGGGCGGATGCGATACGCCGCTGCCTCGACGACGAGGACGTGGTGCTGGTGCCGCCGCTGGGCTATTCCCCGACCGGGGAGATCTTCAACCTGACCCTGGAGGACGTGGCCGCTCAGACCGCCATCGCGCTCAAGGCCGACAAGCTGCTTTTCCTGATGAACGAGCCCGGCATCGTCACCGCCGAGGGCGGGGTGCGCAACGAGCTCACCGTGTCCGAGGCCGACCGCCTGATCGGCGAAGGCTCCGCGGTTCACGGTGACGGCGCGCTGTATCTGCCCTTCGCCAACCGGGCCTGCCGGGGCGGCGTGAACCGGGTGCACATGGTGTCGAGACACGTCGACGGCGCCCTGCTGCTGGAACTCTTCACCCACTCCGGCATTGGCACCATGGTGACGCAGGACCCGGTGGAGCAGTTGCGTCAGGCCACCATCGAGGACGTCGGCGGCGTCCTGCAGCTGATCGAGCCGCTGGAGGCGGACGGCACCCTGGTGAAGCGCTCTCGTGAACTGCTCGAGATCGAGATCGACCGCTTCATCGTGCTGCAACACGACGACCGCATCGTCGGTTGCGCGGCTCTCTACCCCTTCGAGGCGGACCGGGCGGTCGAGCTGGCCTGTCTGGCGGTGCATCCCGATCATCGCAACGGCGGCGCGGGTGAGAGGTTGCTGCACTTCATCGAGGCGAAGGCGCGGCGCTCAGGCCACCGGCGCCTGTTCGTGCTCACCACCCGCACCGCGCACTGGTTCGTGGAGCAGGGCTTCGCCGAGGTCCCGGTTGCCGAGTTGCCGCCCCAGCGGCAGCAGTTCTACAACTACCAGCGTCGTTCCAAGGTGCTGGTCAAGACACTCTGACGGCTGGCAGGCAGGCCGCTTTACACATCCGGTGGCGGCCCATCCGCCACCCACACGGAGCGTTCGAAATGGCACGAATGGTCAACTGCATCAAGCTTGGTCGCGAAGCCGAAGGGCTAGACTTCCCCCCCTACCCCGGCCCGCTGGGTCAGCGCCTGTTCGACAGCGTCTCCAAGGAGGCGTGGAAGGGCTGGCTCGAACACCAGAAGATGCTGGTCAACGAAAACCGCCTGAGTCTCGCCGACATCAAGGCACGCAAGTACCTGGAGGCGCAGATGGAGAAGCATTTCTTCGGCGAAGGTGCCGATCGCGCCGCAGGCTACGTCCCGCCGTCCGCCTGAGACGCCCTTGAAGACCGAGCGCCACGCCGCGGCGGAGGGACCTTCGCTCCCGGCGGAGCCGCAGCGCTTCCTGAACCGGGAACTCGGCCAACTGGCCTTCAACCGGCGGGTGCTGGCCCAGGCGCAGAACCCCACCACGCCGCTGCTGGAGCGCCTGCGGTTTCTGTGCATCGTCGGCAGCAACCTCGACGAGTTCTTCGAGATCCGCGTCTCGGGACTCAAGGCGCAGATGCAGCTCGGCTCTGGCACGACACATCCGGACGGCGCCTCCGTCCAGGACGTGCTGCAGGAGATCTCGGCCCAGGTGCACGATCTGGTCGGCCGGCAGTACGCCATCTTCAACGACGAGGTGCTGCCGGCGCTCGCCGCCGAGGGCGTTCGCTTCCTGCGGCGCCGCGAGTGGACCGACGCGCAGCGCGAATGGATCCACCGCTTCTTCCTCGACGAGGCGATGCCGGTGCTCACGCCCATTGGGCTGGATCCGGCGCATCCCTTCCCCCGCCTGCTCAACAAGAGCCTGAACTTCGCCGTCGAGCTCTCGGGCAAGGACGCCTTCGGCCGCAATTCCGGCACCGCCATCGTCCAGGCACCGCGCGCCCTGCCGCGCTTCGTGCTGCTGCCCGAGGAGATCTCCGGCTGCGCCTACGGTTTCGTGTTCCTGTCGTCCATCCTTCACGCCCACGTGGGTGAATTGTTCGCCGGGATGGAGATCAAGGGCTGCTACCAGTTCCGCGTCACCCGCAACAGCGACCTTTTCGTCGACGAGGAGGAGATCAAGAACCTGCGCACGGCACTGCAGGGCGAACTGCCGCAGCGCAACTTCGGCGACGCCGTGCGGCTCGAGGTGGCAGATCTGTGTCCGCCCCACATGTCCGACTTCCTGCTGCAACAGTTCGGCCTCGGACGCGGCGATCTCTATCAGGTCCGCGGCCCGGTGAACCTCGTCCGGCTGATGCAGGTGCCCGACCGGGTCGACCGGCCCGACCTCAAATACCAGCCCTTTCTGCCGGGCATGCCGGCACCGCTTGCCAAGGGTCACGACATCTTCGCGGCGATCCGCAAGAGCGACTTCCTGCTGCATCACCCGTTCCAGTCCTTCAAGCCGGTGATCAACTTCATCGCCCAGGCGGCCACCGACCCCAACGTCGTCGCCATCAAGCAGACGGTCTACCGCACCGGCACCGACTCCGAACTCATGAGCCACCTCATCACTGCGGCACGCAATGGCAAGGCCGTCACCGTGGTGGTGGAACTGCTGGCCCGTTTCGACGAGGAGGCCAACATCAACTGGGCGGCTCGTCTGGAGGAGGTCGGTGCCCACGTGGTGTACGGCGTCGTCGGCCACAAGACGCACGCCAAGATGGCGATGGTGGTGCGCCGCGAAGAGCGCGGGCTGCTGCGCTACGTCCACCTCGGCACCGGCAACTACCACTCGCGCACTGCCACGCTCTACACCGACTTCGGTCTGTTCACCTGCAATCCGGAGATCACGGCGGACGTCAACGACGTGTTCATGCAACTCACCGGGCTGGGCAAGGCAGGGCACCATACCCACGTCCTGCAGTCACCCTTCACGCTGCATCCCCGCCTGCTCGAGGCCGTCGCCCACGAAGCCGCGCAGGCGCGGGCGGGCAAGCCGGCCGGCATCACGGCCAAGATGAACGCCCTGCTCGAGCCCGAGATCATCTACGAGCTCTACGAGGCCTCCCGTGCCGGCGTGAAGATCGACCTGATCGTGCGCGGCGTGTGCGCGCTGCGGCCCGGCATACCCGGGTTGTCGGAGAACATCCGCGTGCGCTCCGTGATTGGCCGCTTCCTCGAGCACGCCCGCATCTTCCACTTCCACTCCACCGACCAGGTGTACCTGTCCAGCGCGGACTGGATGGACCGCAATTTCTTCCGCCGCATCGAGGTCTGCTTCCCGGTCCTGGATGCCAGACTCAAGCGCCGCGTCATAACCGAGGGCCTGCAGGTCTACCTCGAGGACAACACCCAGGCATGGACCATGGATGCCGATGGCCAGTACCGCCTCTGCGACCCGGCCGGCGAGCCCGAACGTGGCGCCCAGCGCGAACTCCTCGCCAAATTGGCGGCCCGTTCTGCCAGCGCCACCTGATCCGGGCAGCTCCGTGGAGATCGAACTCAAGTTGCTGTTCGACCCCGCCGCCTCGCGGCGCATCGGTGCCAGCACGGTTCTGCGGGAGGCCCAGCGCTCGGCCCCCGTGGTCAGGACCCTGCGCAGCATCTATTTCGACACGCCCGAACTCGCCCTTGCCCGGGCCGGCATCGCACTGCGCGTGCGGCGGGTTGGCCGTCGCTGGATCCAGACGCTCAAGTCCGGCGGCGGGGTGGGCACGGGACTGCACCAGCGCGAGGAGCACGAGGTACCGGTACGCGCACCGGTACCCGAGCTCGACGCCCTGCCCGACACGCCCGCGGTCGCATGGCTGAGGGACCCGGCCATCCGCGCGGCGCTCGCCCCAGCCTTCGAGACCAGGTTCCGCCGCAACTCCCGCACCGTGGAGATCCATCCCGGCAGCTTCGCGGAGTTCGCCGTGGACACCGGGACCATCGACGCAGGCGGACGGACCGAACCGATACACGAACTGGAGATCGAGCTGGTACATGGCGACGCGCGCCATCTCTACGCCTTCGCGCGTCGGCTGCTCGCCGACATCGATTTCCGCATCGGCGACGTCAGCAAGGCCGAGCGCGGCTACGCGCTGCTAGGCGGCACTGCGGCAGCTCCGGTACGCGGCCGCGCGCCGCTGCTCGACTCCGGCATGGGCGCGACCGCCATGCTGCGTGCCATCGTCGACAACTGCGCCGCCCACCTGCAGGCCAACGTAGCCGGCGTGCTGGACGCCGAGGACCCGGAATACATCCATCAGGCCCGCGTGGCCATGCGCCGGCTGCGGTCCGCCTTTTCGGTGTTCCGCCCGGTGGCGCCGCGCGAGTCGCTGGGCGAGATCGCGGTGCGCTTCCGCGACCTCGCCACGGCGCTCGGCAGCGCGCGCGACTGGGACGTGTTCCACGGCGAGACCCTGCCGGCCATCTGGACCGCATTCCCGGGCGAAGCAGCCCTCGCCCGGGTGGCCGAGGTCACGTCACCGGAGCGCGATCGCGCCCGTACCCTGGCGCGGGCCGCTCTCGCGCCAGCCGTGCAGACCGCCCTCATGCTGGACCTCGCCATGCTCATGGAAGCCGCTCCCTGGCGCGGCGCCGACGAGGCGGGCGGCACGACTCTGGCCGGCCGCCTGCTGCAGCGCCAGTACCGGCGGGTCCGCAGGGCCGGTCGCGCCGCCGACCGCAGCGACGACGCCTCTCTCCACGCACTGCGCATCGAAATCAAGAAGCTGCGCTACGCCCTGGAATTCCTCTCCAGCCTCTACCCGCGCAAGGCCGTGCGCGGCTTCGCCAATGCCGCCGCCGATCTCCAGGACGTCCTGGGCTCGCTCAACGACGAGGCGGTCACCCTGCGTCTGCTCGCCTCGATCGATGCGCCCGACACGCAGTTGTCGCACGGCACCGGCATCATCCGCGGCTTCCTGCATGCGCGGGCCCACGCGTCCCTCGATCGCTTCGAGACCGCCTGGCGGCGCTTCTCCAAGACAGACCCGTTCTGGTAGCCCATGCACCTGATCCTGTGGCGCCACGCCGAGGCCGCCGACGGCAGCCCGGACCTCACCCGGCCCCTCACCGCCAAGGGCCACAAGCAGGCCGAGGACATGGCACGCTGGCTCAAGCCGCGCCTGCCGCGCAACACCCGCATCCTGGTGAGCCCGGCCCTGCGGACCCGCGAGACCGCGCAATACCTGAGCCGCCACTTCGAGACCGTTCCGGACCTCGCTCCCGACGCCTCCCCTGAGGCCGTGCTCGCCACCGCCGACTGGCCGGAGAGCCCGGGCGCCGTTCTCGTGGTCGGCCATCAGCCGACCCTGGGTGAGGTCGCCGCCATGCTGCTCGCAGGTGCCCCGCTGTCCTGGTCGGTGCGCAAGGGCGGGCTGTGGTGGCTCAGCCACCGCGTCCGCGACGAAACCGCGGAGGTGGTGCTGCGGGCGGTGATGAATCCGGACCTGTTGTAGATTCGCCGGAGACGGAGTCGTCTCATGGGAGAACCCGCGCCGTGTCTTCATCCCTCATCATCGAGCGCGAAGGCCGTCTGGCCATCGTGCGCCTCAACCGCCCGGAGCGCCGCAACGCGCTGTCCGTGGCCTTCATGCGCGAGATCACGGCTCTGGCGGGTGAACTGCGCGACGACACCGGTATCGACGCGATCATCCTGACCGGTGCGCCGGGCTGGTTCTCGGCTGGCGCAGACCTCAAGGATGAAGAGCGCTGGGGCCCGTCTTCGGCGTCCTTCGTCGAACAGCGCGAGATGGGGCGTGCCGGCTTCCGCATGGCCGGCGCCTGGGAGCAATTGCCGCAGATCACCATCGCCGCCATCGAGGGCTACGCCATCGGTGGCGGACTGGCGCTCGCGCTGGCCTGCGACTGGCGCGTGCTGGCACGGGACGCATTCGTCAGCCTGCCTGAGATCTCCCTCGGCCTGCCGCTCACCTGGGGTACGGTGCCGCGGCTCATCGCGCTCACCGGACCGGCCACCACCAAGCGGCTCACCATCCTGTGCGAGCGAGTGCCCGCAGGGGAAGCGCTGGCGCTGGGTCTGGTGGACCATCTGACGGAAACCGGCGCGACCGAGGCCAGGGCCCGCGAGATCGCCGCGCGCGTGTTGGCCATGCCCCAGGGTGCAGTGCGCATGAGCAAGGACAGCATCAACGCCTCGGCCTACGCCCTCGCCCACCTCGGGTCGCACGCCGGCGCCGACCAGTTCACGCTCGCCGGCGAGACCGCGGAATCGCGCGCTGCGCGGGCGCGCTTCGGGCGTCCGCCCTCCGCCGACGACTGACGCGATCACACGTGCGTCGCCCCCGCCCGGCGGGTTTCGCTACTTGCGCCTCGGCCCGAACCCCGTCACACCTGATGCGGACTGGAACACCGCTGCAGCGGGAGCGCGAACGCACCAGCGACTGAGCGTCGCGGCGGAAGGCCCGGATCAGCGCGCCGGCGCGTCGGGCTTGCGCAGCTTGACCGCCACGCCGCGGCCGCGCAGCCGGATGTTGAGCATCTCCACGCCCACAGAAAAAGCCATGGCGAAATAGATGTAGCCCTTGGGAATGTGAAAACCGAGACCGTCGGCGATCAGCGTCACCCCCACCAGGGTGAGGAAGGACAGGGCGAGCATCTTCACCGTCGGGTGGCGGTCGACGAAATCGCCGATCGGCCGCGCGGCGATCAGCATCACCCCGACCGTGGCAATGATCGCGAGGATCATCACGCTCAGATGATCCACCATGCCCACGGCGGTGATCACCGAGTCCAGGGAGAACACCACATCGATCACCGCGATCTGGGCGAGGACCGCGCCGAAGGACGCCACGGCCGCCGCACCCCCGCCGTGTTCGCTCCCCTCCAGGGAGTTGTGGATCTCGTTCACGCTCTTCCAGAGCAGGAAAAGCCCCCCGACGATCAGGATCAGGTCGCGCCCGGAGATCTCCTGCCCTAGCACTGCGAACAACGGCGCTGTCAGGCCCATGATCCAGGCCAGCACCATGAGCAGCAGCAGGCGAGACACCATGGCCACGCCGAGACCGAGATTGCGCGCGAGACTGCGTTGCTGCGCTGGCAGGCGGGCGACCAATATCGAAATGAAGATGATGTTGTCGATGCCCAGTACGATCTCGATCGCCACCAGACTGGCCAGCGCCAGCCAGGCCTGGGGCTGATGCACCCATTCGAACCATTCCATGCGAGTTCACCTCCGGGGGTATCGTCTGGCCCTGGCGACGGGCCGGAAAACATGAACCCGGCAGCCCCGGGTCAGTCCAAAATCGCGTTCTCCCGGCGCTGGCGTCGCACCCGCGGACGCAGGGCCGGATTCAGGAGTGGAATCATGACAGCCTTTCTCGTCAACGCCACGCCGGTCGTGGCCCAGGACCCGCCCGACACCCCGCTGCTGTGGGTGCTGCGTGATCAACTCGGCCTCACCGGCACCAAATACGCCTGCGGCATCGGCCTGTGCGGTGCCTGCACCGTACTGGTCGAGGGCAACGCCGTGCGCGCCTGTGTCCAGCCGGTGTCCGCCTGCGCCGGGCGCAGCGTCGTCACCATCGAGGGTCTGTCCCCCGGGGGCGGGCCGCGTCACCCGGTACAGCAGGCCTGGATCGACCATCAGGTCCCGCAATGCGGCTACTGCCAGTCCGGGATGATCCTGGCCACCGTGGCACTGCTCGCGACCAACCCCGCCCCATCCGACGAAGAGGTGGCCACCACGGTGACCAACCTGTGCCGCTGCGGCACTTACCCGCGGGTGCGCCGAGCCATCCGCGCGCTGGCGAACGGCAACGACGGGAAGGCGGCATGAGCGCCGCGTCCGGCAGTTCTCCGAACCGGCGCCGTCGCCGGCTCCTCGTCGGTGCCGGTCTGGTGGGCGGGGCCTTCGCACTCGGTGTGTGGGGGTTGGTCCGCCCGCGTGACCGCCTCTCCCCCCCTGACGCCTTCCGGCCCGAAGACGGGTCGCACCGACTGACCGCCTGGCTCCGTGTCGGCGCGGATGGCACCATCACCGTGCAGGTTCCCTACCAGGAGATGGGACAGGGCATCACCACGGCCCTGCCGATGCTGGTGGCCGAGGAGATGGACGCCGACTGGGCCTCGGTACGCTTCGAGAATGCCGCCATCGACCCGGTTTACGCCAACGCCACGGTGGTGGGTGACGGCGTGCCGCTGCGCCCGGACGACCATGGCTGGCCGGCGCGGCTCATGCGCCACGGGCAGTGGCGTTTCGGCCAGCTGCTCGGTGTCCAGGCGACCGGCGGTTCCACTGGTCTGCGGGACGCGTGGGAGCCGGTACGCCTGGCCGGTACCACCGCGCGCACCATGCTGGTCCATGCCGCGGCCGCCCGCTTCGACGTACGGCCGGAGGAGTGCACCACTGCCGACGGCGCCGTGCACCACCTGCCGACGGGGCGTCGCACCGGCTACGGCGAACTGGCCGCCATTGCCTCGGCGCTACCGATCCCGCACGACGTCACGCCTCGCGCCCGGGCCGACTTCCGCCTGCTCGGCAAACCCCGGCCGAGGCTCGACATCCCCGCAAAGGTCGACGGCAGCGCCGTGTTCAGTTCCGACGTCCGCCTGCCCGGGCAGCTCTATGCCGCGATCGTCCAGTGCCCGGTGCTCGGCGGTGCGCTGCGCTCGGTCGAGGCGGGCCGGGCCCGCGCCCGGCCAGGCGTGAGGGCGGTGGTGGAACTGCCGGCCACCAGCACCTCGGCTGCCGCCGTCGCCGTGGTGGCGGAGCGCTTCTGGCAGGCGAAGACCGCGGCCGACCTGCTCGACATCATCTGGGAGCCCGGCCCCGCTGCCGCGTATGCCAGCGAGGCAGAACGTGCGAGACAGCAGGCGGCACTCGCCGGCGCCGAGGCCCGGGTCTACGATGAGGCCGGCGAGGTCGAGCACGGCCTCGCGGCGCCCGCCCGTTTCCTCGACCTTTCCTACCATGTCCCCTACCTGGCGCACGCGGCCATGGAACCCATGGCCTGCACCGCCAGCATCGATTCCGACGGCAGCTGCGAGGTCTGGGTCGGCAGCCAGTCACCCACCCTGGTGAAGTGGTACGCGGCGAAAGCCGCCGGTATCGACAGCGACCGGGTGCGGGTGCACACCCCCTACCTGGGCGGCGGCTTCGGCCGGCGCGCCGAGATGGATGTGGTGATGCAGACCGTGGCCATCGCCCGTCAGGTGCCTGGCCACCCGGTACAGCTGCTCTGGACACGGGAGGAAGACATCCGCCACGACGTCTACCGCCCAATGGCCTCGGCACGCATGCGGGCAGCGCTGGATGCCGGCGGTCGTATCACCGCCTGGTCGGCCCGGGTGGCGAGCCAGTCCTGCACCTTCAGCTTCACCGGCAGGCTGTTGCCCTCGGTAGCCTCCACCGCCATGAAGGACAAGACCACCCTGGAGGGCCTGTTCGACCTGCCATATGCACTAAAGGATCGCAAAAGTGAGCACATGCTCATGCGCGAGCCCGTACCGGTCGGTTTCTGGCGCAGCGTCGGCCACAGCCACAACGCCTTCTTCGCCGAATGCTTCATGGACGAGTGCGCCCACGCCGCCGGGCGTGACCCCTTCGAGTTCCGTCGCGACCTGCTGTCCCACGCCCCGCGCCACAAGGCGGTGCTCGAGGCGGCGGCCGCCCGGGCTGGCTGGGGCGGTGCCCTGCCCGAAGGTCGCGGCCGCGGCATCGCCCTGGCCGAGAGCTTCCATTCCATCGTCGCCCAGGTCGCCGAGGTGGAGGTGCGCGACGGTCAGCTGGCCGTGCGGCGCATCGTCTGTGTCGTGGACTGCGGATTCGCGGTCAACCCGGACGCGGTGACCGCGCAGATGGAGGGCGGCATCGTGTTCGGCCTGACGGCCGCGCTCAGGGGGGCCATCACGCTGAAGGACGGACGGGTGGAGCAGGGCAACTTCGGCGACTACCCGCTGCTGCGGCTGGTGGATACCCCGGAGATCGAGGTCCACATCCTGGAATCCGGCATCGAGCACCTGGGTGGTGTCGGCGAACCGGGTACCCCGCCGGTGGCGCCGGCGGTGTGCAACGCCATCCACGCCGCCACGGGCAGGCGCATCCGCTCCCTGCCCATCGTGGTGTAGCGAGACCCCGCCGCATCGCCCCAGCCGGGGCGATGCGGCGGTCAGGACCAGCACCGGTCGGCGCAGCCGGGGTGGCGCCGCGGCGATGTCACTCGACCGCCGGATCCTCGTCCAGGTCCAGCCCGTCGAGGGCGGGAATGCGCAACTCGAAGCCGACGCTGCGCCACTCGCGGATCTCGCTCCTGAGCGCCGCTGCCGTCAGCGGATAGCGCTTCAGCCAGGCGGCCGGCAGGCGGATCTCGAAGCGCCGCTCCCGCTGGCTGGCATCCTGCAGCGGCACATCGAGCGGGGCGCGGTTGCGGTGGAACAGGCAGGCCAGACGCAGAGCCAGGATGGCCGACCAGCTGCCGCTGGTGCCCACCAGGGCCTTCACCTTTTCCAGGGCGCCGCGATGCGCCAGCACCAGCAACGACAACTGGGCCTGTTCCATGCGCGAGAACCCCGGCATGTCGGCGTTGCCCAGGATGTAGGCCGAGTGCTTGTGGTAGCTGCTGTGGGCCACGGTGAGGCCGATCTCGTGCGACTGCGCGGCCCAGGACAGGCGGTGGCGCACCGCCTCCTCGGCGGCGAACTCACCGTCCAGTGCGTCCATCAGCTCCTGGGCCAGCGTCTCCACCCGGCGTGCCTGCGCCGCGTCGACGTGGTAGCGCTTGGCGAACTGGCGCACCGTGGTGTCGCGCATGTCGCGATGATGGAAACGCCCGAGCATGTCGTACAGGATGCCCTGGCGCATGGCGCCATTGGCCAGTGTCATGCGCGGGATGCCCAGCTCGGCGAAGATCCCGGCCATGATGGCGAAGCCCCCCGGCAGCACCTGGGCGCGGTCGGCCTTGAGCCCGAGCGTGCCGAGCCGGTCGACGTCACCGGTCTTGAGCAGCAGCGCTCGCAGCCGCTCCATGCCATCTTCCGTGATCTGCCCCTCGCTCCAGCCATGCAGCACCAAGAGATCCGCGATGGCGCGCGCCGTGCCGGATGAGCCCACCGCCTGCTGCCAGTGACCGAAGGAGAACTCGTTCTCGATGGTCTGCACCTCGACCCGCGCCGCCAGCTCGGCCTCGCGCAGCGCCGCCTTGGTGATGCGGCCGTCGCCGAAGAAGCGCAGGGTGTAACTGACGCAGCCCATGTACAGGCTCTCGAGGCGGTGGGGACGGTAGCCGGAGCCGATGATGAACTCCGTCGACCCGCCACCGATATCCACCACCAGCCGCTTCTCGGCCGTGGGCGGCAGACTGTGGGATACGCCCAGGTAGATGAGCCGCGCCTCCTCCTTGCCGGCCACCACCTCGATGGGGAAGCCTAGCGCGTCCTCGGCTCGCGCCAGGAAGTCACGGGCGTTCTTCGCCACCCTAAGGGTGTTGGTGCCGACGGCGCGCACGGCATCCGGCGGGAAACCGCGCAGGCGCTCGCCGAAACGCTTCAGCGCCGCCAGCGCCCGCTGCTGGGAAGCCTCGTCGAGGCGCTTCTCCGCCCCCAGCCCGGCCGCCAGCCGCACCGCCTCGCGCAAGGAATCAAGCGGGTAGATCTGGTCCTCGACCACGCGCCCCACCTGCAGGCGGAAACTGTTGGAGCCGAGGTCGACCGCGGCGAGCACCTCGTGATCCCCGGCTGCGGGTGACGCCGGAGTGCGCAGCGGCACCCCGCTCTGTGTCATCGCCATC
>JBILUV010000433.1:0-2534 GCA_044370825.1 Burkholderiales bacterium
CACCGTAGAGCAGCCCGGTGGCGAAGGCGGTGTCGGGGCTGGCGCCGGCCAGACCCAGCACGGCCACCGCCGCCAGTTCCCGGGTGCCGAAGCCAGCCACGCCGAGCGGCAGGGCGGCCATCACGAACACCGGGGCTGCGGCGGCAAACACCAGGGGAAGGGGCAGCCTCAGCCCGACCGCGGACGCGCAGGCGGCCAGGGCCGCGGCGGACAACAACTGCACCAGCAGCGAGGCGGGAAGGGTGGCCAGCAGCCGGTGTCTCAGGCCGCTGCCCGGTTCGCGGAAACGCGCCCAAAGCGCGGCCAGTCGCCGGGCCGCTGCCCAGGGTAGGCGCTCCAGCCATTCCACCGGCCAGGGCAGCAGCGGGGCGATCACGACCAGCCCGAGTGCGAGCCCGTAGTGCGACAGCGCATCGCCTTCACTCAGCGACAGCCCGGTGGCCCAGGCCAGTCCCGCCGCGAGGAAGGACAGCACGCACAGCGTCCACAGGCCGCTGAAGCGGTCGAAGGCGACAGAGACACCGGACTCGAGCAGCGGATTGCCCAGGCGGGACAACTGCAGGCTGCGCAGCATGTCGCCGGAGACGGTGGCGCCGGGCAGAAGGATGTTGCTGGTCATGCCGCGGGCGTACATCGCCACCAGCGCCGGCGTCGGGGCACGCAGCCCCAGGGCACGTGCGATCAGGCTCCAGCGCCAGGCCGAGGCGAGGTTGGAAGCCACCGCCAGCGCCAGCGCCACAGCCAGCGCCCCGGCGTCCGCCCTGGCGAGGGCCCCGATCAGGCGCTGCGGGCCTACCAGCCAAGCCGTTGCCGCCAGCAGCCCGAAGCCGCCGGCGATGCGCAGTATCCGCGGCAATCCCGGGTGAACGGTCACCGTGTGGTGGGATCCGGCTGCGGTCGCGGCGCGGAGCGGGTCTGATATTGCCGGCGTCCCTGGGGCTCGTGGTAGATGCGGGTGAGCAACTCGCCCAGCACCCCGGTGGCCACCAGTTGCACGCCGATGAGCACCAGGAGAACGCCCAGCAGCAGCAGCGGACGGCCACCGATGGCGTGGCCCAGCAACAGCTTCTCCGCAGTGAGCCAGAGCAGGATCGCACCTCCGATCGAGCCTAGCGAGAGCCCGAGTCCGCCGAAGGCGTGGATCGGGCGGTGCAGGAAGCGCAGCAGGAACTTGATCCAAAGCAGATCGAGCAGCACGCGGAAAGTGCGGTCTATGCCGTACTTGGAACTGCCCCGGGTGCGGGCGTGGTGCATCACCGGGACCTCGATGATCTTCGCCCCGGCCTCGGCCGCCAGCGCCGGGATGAAACGGTGCATTTCCCCGTAAAGGCGCAGGTCGTGGATCACCCGTGCCCGGTAGAGCTTCAGCGCGCAGCCGTAGTCGTGCAGCCTGACCCCGGTGACGCGCGAGATCAGCCCGTTGGCGAGCATGGAAGGCAGCTTGCGCGACAGCGCCGCGTCCTGGCGCGCCTTGCGCCAGCCGGAGATCATGTCGACGTCGGGCTGGGCCTCCAGCAGTTCGATGAGGCGGGGTATGTCGGCCGGGTCGTTCTGCAGGTCACCGTCCAGGGTGACGACGATACCGCCGCGCAGCAGGTCGAAGCCGGCCTGCATCGCAGTCGACTGTCCATAATTGCGGATCATGTAGACCGGCCGCAGCCAGGGCCGGGTGGTGGCCAGCGTTTCCAGGACACGGGCGGACCCGTCGCGCGAACCGTCGTCGACGCAGATGAGTTCGAACGACCGTCCGGTAGGCGCCAGAGCGTCGTGGACGCGGCTCACGAGATCCGGGAGGTTCTCGGCCTCGTTGTAGACCGGAATGACGACCGAGACATCCGGTGGTGGGCCGGAGTCGGATGTTGCCTGGTGGGGGTGTTGGAGGTCTGAACTCATCGAAGTCGGCGTGATCGCACACCAGGGCAGGCCGGCGTTGCATCACGCCGGATGCGCATGGCGTCACTCGGTGCGCGAGGGTAGCACAGCACCAGCCGCACGGCCCTTGGGGAGCAGCCAGGAAAATGACGGCCGCGTCAGGCAAGGCCGGCTCGAACGCGTCGGCCTGGACGGCAACAGCCCGGGCGTTGCATCCGGGTCAAGGTGCCGCATCGGCGGGCGCAGTGCGCGCCGCCCGGGCAGCCGTCAGGACTTCAGGCGGCGTCCCGGGCCAGTCGTATTCCGGAGAAATGCCAGCGCGCCCCGGGCGGCAGATAGTGGCGGTAGCTGGACCGGACGTGAGCCTGGGGGGTGGCGCACGAGCCGCCCCGCAGCACCATGTGGCCAACCATTGACCGGGAATCGCGGGTCGCCACCAGCCCGGCTGACGGACGGTAACCGGGGTAGGCCAGATGGGGGCTCGACGTCCATTCCCAGGTGTCGCCGAACAACTGTGCCGGCCCCCACTCCGCCCGCAGGGCCAGCAGGGGGGACGGGTGGAAACGCGCTGACTCCGCGAAGTTGCCCCCCTGGGTCGCATCCACGGCCGCGACTTCCCATTCGGCCTCGGTCGGGAGGCGTACCCCTGCCCAGCGTGCATA
>JBILUV010000127.1:0-9716 GCA_044370825.1 Burkholderiales bacterium
GTGGCGTGCAGGTCTGGCTCGCCACCCGCGCCGGGTGGTTGTCGGAGGTCGAGGCGGATCGGGCGGCGCTGCGGGCGGGTCGGTTGAAGATCGCCTACCTGCCCTACGACTGGGCCTTGAACGATGCTCCATGAGGATCGCGCGGTCGCAGCGCCGGAGGGTTCGCCACGCGGCGCGGAGTCGTCCGCGCTGTCCATCGTAATCCCCGCGCTGAACGAGGCCGGGGGCATCGTCGCCACGCTGGCCGCGCTGGCACCCCTGCGTGCCCGGGGCGTAGAGGTGGTGCTGGTCGACGGCGGCAGCGAGGACGCCACCGCGTCCCTGGCCGCGGCGTGGTGTGACCGGGTGGTGACGGCACCGCGCGGCCGCGCGGTGCAGATGAACGCCGGCGCGCGTGCGGCTCGGGGCCGTCTGTTGCTTTTTCTGCACGCCGACACGGTGCTTCCCGGGGAGGCAGACCGCCTCATCATCCGCAGCCTCGACGCGCGCGCATACCGCTGGGGGCGCTTCGACGTGCGGATCCGGGGGGCCTCCAGATGGTTGCCGCTGGTCGCGGCCAGCATGAACCTGCGCTCCCGGCTCACCGGGATCGCCACCGGCGATCAGGCGATGTTCTGCACCCGGCAGGCCTTAGACGAGGCGGGCGGGTTTCCCGGGATCGCGCTGATGGAGGACATCGAACTGTCGGCGCGGTTGCGGCGGCTGGGTGCGCCGGCCTGCCTGCGCGCATGTGTCACCACCTCTGGACGGCGCTGGGACCGGGATGGCGCGTGGCGCACTATCCTTCTGATGTGGCGGCTGCGGATCGCCCATTTCCTGGGTGCCTCGCCCGAGGCCCTGGCGCGCCGCTATCGCGGCGGGGGCGGGTGATGAGCGCCGCGCCGCGACCGTCGCGCACGGCGGTGCTGGTGTTCGCCAAGGCACCGGAGCCCGGCCGGGTCAAGACCCGTCTCGTCCCTGCACTCGGAGAGGGTCCGGCGGCGGTGCTGGCGGCACGTCTGGCCCGGCGCACCGTGGCCGAGGTCACGAGAGCCGGTCTGACCTCGGTCACCCTGTGTGCGACGCCCGACACCCGGCATCCTTTCTTCGAACTGCTGCAGCGGCACCATGGCGTCACCCTGGCGGAGCAGGGCGGGGGCGATCTCGGAGCGCGCATGCACCGCGCTCTTGCCGCTGCGCTGTGCGGACACGATGCCGCCATCCTGGTCGGCACGGACATCCCCGGCCTGTCGGCGGCCGACCTGGTGCGGGCAGCAGCGTGTCTGGAGGACGGTGCCGACGCAGTGCTCGGGCCTGCGGAGGACGGCGGCTACTGGCTGATCGGCCTGCGGCGCAGCCATGCCGACCTGTTCGAAGACATGCCCTGGGGCGGGGGGGCGGTGCTGGCCGAGACATTGCGCAGGATGGGTGAGCTCGGACTGCGCGCGGCCTGCGTCGCGGAGCGCTGGGACGTGGACCGGCCGGACGACCTCGAGAGACTAGCCGCCGACGCCGTGTTCGCGCCGCTGCTGGCCGGACTGCGGCCGGCATGAGCTGCGTACGACGCCTTCTGCTGGTCGGCGGCGGGCACGCCCACGTCGAGGTGCTGCGGCGCTTCGGACTCGTGCCGGAACCGGGTTTGGAGATCGTGCTGGTGAGTCCCGCCCCCGCCACGCCGTATTCCGGGATGCTTCCCGGGCTGGTGGCGGGGCATTACCGTCCCGCCGAGTGCCACATCGACCTGCCGCGACTGTGCCGTTTCGCCGGGGCCCGATTCGTCCAGGATGTGGTGACGGGATTGCCCGACGCGTGCCGCGGGGCATTGCTGGAGAGCGGAGGCAGTCTCGAGGCGGACCTGATCTCCCTCGATGTCGGGTCCACACCGCCCCGCGGGCGCATCGCGGGAGCGGATGGGGTCGGCACCGGCGTCAAGCCGGTGGACGCTTTCCTCGCCGAACTGGAGCGGCGGCTGTCCCACCCACCGGCTGAGCTGGCCCGCGTGCTGGTCGTCGGGGCCGGCGCGGCCGGGGTTGAGATCGCGCTTGCTCTGCAGCATCGCCTCGGTTGTGCCGAAGCAGCGCCCGGGGTGCCGGAGTGGCAGGTCGGCATCGTCTCAGGGGGACCGGTGCTGTTGCCGGGGCACGGCCAGCCGGTGCGGCGACGCATCGCGGCGCTGCTGGACCGTCGCGGCCTGTCGGTCCGTCTCGGCGTACCGGTGGCGGCGGCTGACGCGGGCGGCCTGTGGCTGGCCGACGGCACCCGACTCGAGGCCGACTGGGTGGTCTGGGCCACGGGGGCGGCGCCGCCTCTGTGGCTGAGGGATGTCGGATTGGCCCTGGACGCCCAGGGTTTCGTGCTGGTGGATGACAGCCTGCGCTCGGTGTCGCACCCCGGCGTGTTCGCCGCCGGGGACGTGGCCAGTCCCGTGGGGCGTCCCCATCCGAAGTCCGGCGTGCATGCTGTCCGGCAGGGGCCGCCCCTGGCCGCTAACCTGCGCCGGGCCCTGAACGGGCAGCGGCTGCTGACATGGGAACTTCAGCGGCGCACCCTCGCCCTGCTGGCCACCGGCCCGCGTCACGCCGTCGCGTCCTGGGGCGGGTTGTCGGTGGCCGGTGCCGGGGTCTGGCACTGGAAGGACCGCATCGACCGCGGCTTCATGCGTCGTTACCAGAGTCTCTCCGCGTTCTGACCCGGCCGGCGCCCCGCGCCGGATGGGCACGACCGGCCACCCATTTCTCAAGAAGGGCTGTCCGGCGCCGTTACGGGAACGTTTTCCCCCAACCTACGTGCCGTGAAGACGTCGACCCGGAACCCCGCTGAAGCGCCCCGCTTCAAGCCCAGCCTGCGGCTGCGCTACCTGCTGATCTTCGTGCTGCTGGCGGTAGTGCCGATCAGCATCGCGGTGACGGTCGTGCTCGGCGGCGCGACTGAGCGGATGCTGGAGCGGGCGGAGGCCGATGCCCATTCCAGCCTCGACCTGCTCGTCAGAGCTGTGTCCGACGACGTGGAGGCCAGCGGGCGCAACCTGCGGGTCCTGGCGCAGTCGCCGTCGGCGGCGGGTCTGGTTCGCGCGCGCGATGCCGGCGGGATGGACCCCGTGGACGCGTCGACTGCGGAGCAGTGGCGCCAGCGCCTTGAGCAGACCTTCCAGGCGCATGTCGCCAATCACGGGGCAATACGCAGCCTGGCCTTCATCGACGACGCAGGACATGATCAGGTGCGCGTCGCGCGGGGCGACGCGGTAGCCCGCGCGACCGGTCCCGATGCGGATGCCTCCCGCGCCCTGGAGCAGTCCCGTGGCGGCATCTACGTGAGCGATGTAGCGCGCTTCCGCGCCGAGGGCGCCAGCGCAGCGAATGCCAGCCCGGGTGTCTGGATCTACGCGCCGGTCAAGGTGGATGGCCGGGTGCGCGGCGTGCTCCGCCTCGAGGTGACACTGCAGTCCCTGAAGTCGCTGCAGACCAGCGGGCGCGAGTTCGTGCTCACCTCCTCTGGCGGGCAGGTGCTGCAATCCTACAGTGCCGCTGCGCGCCCTGGCGTGACGCTGGGCCTGGTGTGGCGTGGGCTCGATCCGGTGCGGGCGGTCAGCGGCCAGACCGTGCGGCGCGAAGGGTCCACCTTCCTGGCCAAGTCCTTCGACGTCAATCACGGCGATCCACCACGCGTGTGGATGGCGGTGCTGCGGGTCGACACCGGCGAGATGACGGCCGCGGCCGAGATGCTCAACGGACAGCTGCTCATCCTTGCCGGGGTGGTCGCGGTCGTGGCAGCGCTGATGGCCCTGTTCGTCGCCGGGCGGGTGACGCGTCCGATGGTGGCCCTGGTGGATGCGGTGCACCGCATCCAGGCTGGCGACACGTCGGTCCGCGTCGAGACGCGCTGGTTCGGAGAAATGCAGGAGGTGGCGCAGTCGTTCAACGGCATGCTTGACGCGCTGGACCGCAACCGCACGGAGCTCATCGCCGCCAAGGAAGCGGCGGAGAGCACCACCCGCACGAAGTCCGAATTCCTCGCCAACATGAGCCACGAGATCCGTACGCCGATGAACGGCGTTCTTGGCATGCTCGAGCTGCTCGAGCAGTCTGCCCTGCAGGCTGCCGAGCGCGGATTCGTGCGCACTGCGCGCACCTCGGCGGAGGCCTTGCTGGCCCTGCTCAACGACATCCTGGATTTTTCGAAGATCGAGGCTGGCAAGCTGCGCCTCGAGACCATCGACTTCGACGTGCGTGAACTGGTGGAGGAGGTCGGTGCGCTGCTGGCGAAGCAGGCGCACGCCAAGGGTATCGAGGTGGTGTGCATCGTGCCCCCGGACCTGCCCCGGAGCGTGCGCGGCGACCCGTCCCGGCTGCGCCAGGTGCTGGTGAACCTGGTGGGCAACGCCATCAAGTTCACCCATCGCGGCGAGGTGGTGCTTTCTGTGCGTCCTGGCGCGCCCGCCGAAGGGATGGCGTCGCTGTCCTTCGAGGTCCGCGATACCGGCATCGGCATGTCGACCGAGACCCTGCTGCGGCTGTTCCGGCCTTTCATGCAGGCGGATTCCTCCACCACGCGCAAGTACGGCGGGACCGGCCTTGGGCTGGCCATCTCGCACCAGCTGGTGTCGATGATGGGTGGTGAGCTGACGGCAATGAGCGAGCAGGGTCATGGGAGCACATTCGGCTTCCAGCTGGTGCTGCCGTTCGGCGATGGCACTCAGCACTCGATGCAGGCGGATACCGTGCTCAAGGGTCTGCGCGTGCTTCTGGCGGACGACAACGCGACCAACCGGCTCATCGTCGAGCACCACCTGGCGGCATGGGGCATCCACTTCGCTGCTGCGGGCGACGGTCAGGCCGCCTGGGAGATGATCCAGGCCGAGGCCGCGCGCGGGCGGCGCTTCGACCTGATCCTGCTCGACCATCACATGCCCGGGCTGGACGGCATGCAGGTGTCGCGCCTGATGACCCAGGATCCGCAGGTCAGTGCCGTGCCGCGCATCCTGCTCAGCTCTAGCGGGCGCCTGACCCGGGAAGAGGGCGCAGGCTACGGACTCACCGCGAGTCTGGCCAAACCGTTGCGTGCACGTCAGCTCTACGAGGCCATCGCGGTGGCGTCGGGGCGGCACGCTACCCAGGCGCCTGTGGGCGCAACGCCAGCTGCGACGAACGTAGCCCGCACGGGACGGCTGCTGCTGGTGGAGGACAACCCGGTCAACCAGAAGGTCGCCCTGGTGAACCTGAAGAAGCTGGGCTTCGACGTGCAGGTCGCCGGCAACGGGCGGGAGGCGCTCATCGCCCTCGCAGGCAACCGGTTCGACCTGATCCTGATGGACTGCCAGATGCCGGAGATGGACGGCTTCGAGGCCACGCGCGCCATCCGCCAGCGGGAGGAACGGTCCGCCGCCAAGCGAATACCCATCGTCGCACTCACTGCCAACGCCCTCGAGGGCGATCGCGAGCAGTGCATTTCCGTGGGCATGGATGATTACCTGACCAAGCCCTTCAAGCAGGAACAGCTGCGCGATGTTCTCGACCGCTGGTTGCCGGTCGCAGCCTGACACCAACCCGAGGGTGATCGGAACGCGCCCGGAGCGCCCGTGGCGGCTTCGCGGGCGCACCCGCGCCTCGGGACGGGGTCATCCCGGGGCGGCGGCGCGCGTTGCGGGTCAGAACATCGGCTTCGACGCGGCGCCATCGTAGCGCCGGATACCTTCCAGGATCTCGGACTTCGCCTCCTCCGGCCCCACCCAGCCCGTGATCCTGACCCACTTGCCCGGCTCCAGGTCCTTGTAGTGCTCGAAGAAGTGCGAGATCTGCGAGGTGACCAGCTCTGGCAGGTCGCGGGCGCTGACCACATCGCGGTACAGACTGCACAGCCTGTCGATCGGGACCGCGAGCACCTTGGTGTCCTCGCCGGCCTCGTCGGTCATCTTGAGCATGCCCACGGGCCGGCAGCGCACCACGACGCCGCTGATCAACGGCGCCGGTGACAGCACCAGCACGTCGACGGGGTCTCCGTCGCCGGACAGCGTGCGCGGGATGTAGCCGTAGTTGCAGGGATAGCGCATGGCCGTCGACATGAAGCGGTCGACGAACATGGCGCCGGTTTCCTTGTCCACCTCGTACTTGATGGGGTCGGCGTTCATCGGGATTTCGACGATGACGTTGAAATCGTTCGGGACGTCACGGCCGGGGCCGACGCGGTCGAGGTTCATGGCGGATTCCGCAGCTTGGAAAGCCGTTATTATAGGAAATGCTCCGCGCACCCCTCGCCGGTGCCCCGCATATTCATTCTCCAGAACATGTTTTCCCCGCCCCGATCCCGCGAAGATTCGTTTTGTCTGGCCCATGCCCGCTCACCCCACTGGCGCATGGCGGCGGCGGAATGTCTGGAGCAACTGGGCACCCCAGGCCCGCCCCACAACCTGGGGTTCCTCTACGTCACGGACGTCTACGCATCGCGCATCCAGGATATCCTCGAGCTGCTGCGCATGCGCACCGGGGTCGAGCACTGGGTGGGCACGGTGGGCCTCGGCGTGCTGGCCACGGGCTTGGAGTACGCTGACGAGGGGGCGATGGTGGTGATGCTGGGTGCATTCGAGGAAGGCTCATTCCGCGTCCTGCCCCAGTTGCGCGGCCCCGCCGACGTCGCGCGCGATCCGCTTACGGTGGGGGGCGCTCCCGGCGGTTTCGCCGTGGTCCATGGCGACCCCCGCAATGCCCATCTGGGCGCTATGGTCGCCGGGCTCTCGTCCCGTCTGGGCACAGGTTTCGTGGTCGGCGGGCTGTCCAGTTCGCGGTCCGCCCTGCCGCAGATCGCCGACGGCATCGGCGACGGTGGCCTCTCGGGCGTGCTGTTCACCGACAGCGTGGTGGTGAGCACCCGTCTGACCCAGGGCTGCACGCCTCTGGGGGAGATCCACACGGTGACCCAGAGCCGCAGCAACGTGCTGATCGAGATCGACGGCCGGCCTGCGCTGGACGTGCTGCGCGAGGATGCCGCGCTGCGCAGCGATGGCGAGCTCGATGGCATTGGCGGGCATCTGTTCGCCGCGCTGCCGGTCAGTCGCGATGACACCGCCGACTACACGGTACGAAACCTGGTCGGTCTCGACGCCGAACGCGGCCTTGTGGCCGTGGCCGAGCTGGTGCGTCCCGGTTCGCCATTGATGTTCTGCCGGCGCGATCGCCGTTCCGCGCTGGAGGACATGGCGCGCATGCTCGACAGCATCCGCAGCGGCCTGTTCTGCCGGCCTCGCGGCGCGCTCTATTTCTCCTGCGTCGGCCGTGGGCGCAGCCTGTTCGGTGCCCCCTCGCGAGAGGTGGGCATGATCCGTGAAGCCCTGGGCGACATTCCGCTGGCGGGGGTCTCGTGCAACGGCGAGATATCGCACAACCGGCTGTACGGCTACACCGGTGTGCTCACGTTGTTTCTCTGAGAGGCTCCTGCATGCCGCTGCCGCTTGGCTGGCTCGACTGGATCGCCCTGCTGTGGTTTGCGGCATGGTGGGTGGGTTATGTCCAGTTCGCCGAATGGCATCGACGCGGCCGCGCCAGTCTGGTCGGCACCATGAGTTCGCTGCGCGAGTCCTGGATGCGCGCTGCGGTGCTGCGCGAGGTGCGCATCGGCGACGTCAACATCCTCGCCAACCTGTCGAACGGCTCGACCTTCTTCGCCTCTACGACGCTGCTGATCCTCGGGGCCCTGCTGGCGCTGCTCGGCACGACGGACAAGCTCGTCTCGGTCGTCACCGAGCTCCCCTTCACCAAGGTCGGGCCAGAGCGTCTGTGGGACATCAAGATACTGCTGCTCACGGCGATCTTCATCTTCGCCTTCTTCAAGTTCACATGGTCCCTGCGTCTCTACCACTTCTGCTCGGTGATGGTCGGTTCCGCTCCGGAACTGGGTGGGGCCGAGGAGGAACGCGAGGCTTTCGTCAGGCGCGCCAGCAAGACCGCGTCCCTGGCGGCGGACAGCTTCAACAACGGCCTGCGCGCCTACTATTTCGGCCTTGCTGCACTGATGTGGTTCATCAACCCCTGGGCCTGGATGATCGCCACCAGCTGGGTGGTGCTGATCCTCTATCACCGGGAGTTCCATTCCGGCGCCTTGCGCACCCTCGGCGACTGACCGGGGTCGGATCACGGCGCCCGTCTCGTGTTGCGGTGGGGAGCGCGCGGCGGGTGAAGGCGGGTGCGGACCCGCATCGAGACCGCCTGCATCGATGACCGCGCGCGGGCGGGTAACCCGGCATGCCTGCGGTGGTTGGCGGCGGCGGTTTCAGCCCACCAGGAACAGCGCCACCACGCAGCCGAACCCCGCCAGCCACGCCAGGGAACGCAACGTCGCGCGGTCGGCCATGTACAGCAGCCCGTGCAACACCCGCGCCGCGATGAAGGCGAGGGCGATGCCGTCGATGGTGGCCTGTGGCACACCCCGGACGTGCGCGATGATCACCGCGGCGGCGAAGGGGGCGAAGGCCTCCCACGCATTCTGCTGCGCCCAGTTGGCGCGCTGTCGCCAGCCCTCCAGGTCCGCAAGATAGGCGCGGGGTGCCCGGTTGTCGTAGGCGGAGCGGCTCTTGGATGCGCCGGCCCAGAGCAGCGGCAGGACGGCGGCGGCAAGGACGCACCAGTAGGCGATGGTCATGTGTGACTCCAACGGTGAGATACTCGGATTTCGCATGATACGGTCCCGGGGCCACCACCATGTCTGTCGTGCCAGGTCCAAACCACCCCGCCGCCGGCGCCGCCGCGGCGGGCCGGCGTCCCCGTCCGGGGGCGCCAGGATGAGCGCCCCCCGGGTCTGGCTGGGCACCGAGGGCATCGTTCACGTCGACTACGACGCGCTGAGCATCCTCACGCTGGCGGCGGTGCGTACCGGTTTCGAACTGCGCCGCCATCTGGCGCCGGGGCGGCAACTCGTCATGTCCCGTCTGCCCGGCATCTGGCGCGTGGATGCCGAGGCGGCCGCCTATCTGTCCGGTGACGAGGTGGTGAGACACACCCGGGCCCAGGCTGGCGTGATCGATTCCAGTCTCGGCATTTCCGCCGTGCGAATCCTGGAGCAGCACCATCCGACGCCGTTTCCGTTCCGCGTCTTCTTCACCGAGCAGGATGCGCGCGACTGGCTGCTTGGCCTGGATGCAGGCGCCGGCCAGGACCATGCAGCCGACGAACCTCCCACCCTGAGGACACACTGGTGACCATCTCATTCCGCCGCCGGCTGCGCGAGGGCCGGCCCATGATCGGCTCGCTGCTGCAGATGCCGCTGCCCGAGAGCGCCGAGATCTTCGTGGCGGCAGGCTACGACTGGCTGTTCGTGGACCTTGAACACTCGCCCATGGAGGCTCGCCAGGCTCTCGACATCCTCACCGCCGTGGACTCCCGCGTGCCCTGCGTGGTGCGCGTGCCCTGGAACGACGAGACGTCCATCAAGAAGGCGCTGGATGTCGGCGCGACCGGGGTGATCGTGCCCCTGGTCAACAACGCGGACGACGCCCGCCTGGCGGTGGGCCGCTGCAAGTATCCACCCCAGGGTTTCCGCAGCGTGGGCATCACCCGTGCGCAGCGCTTCGATCTCGAGTTCGACGACTACATGGCCCGCGCCAACGAGGACATTGCAGTCATCGTGCAGATCGAGCACGTCGAGGCGGTGCGCAACATCGACGCCATCCTGGACGTTCCGGGCATCGACGGCGTGTTCGTCGGGCCTTTCGACCTGTCGGGCTCGATGGACAAACCGGGCCGCATCAACGA